>CAMHSB010000052.1 GCA_946187695.1 uncultured Bacteroidales bacterium | reverse complement strand
GAAGGGTGGCGTACAACTTGCCGTTGAATTTGTACTTGGAGATCTGCCACTCTTGGGCGTAGCGTGTACGCTGCTCTTCGGTGAGATTGCTGAGTTTCAGGCTGATCTGCGCAAAGCGGCTGCGTGCTGCCAGCTCGTTCTCGGAGGGTTTGGTGGAGCGGCGATAGCCTTTCTTGGGCATGATATACGCACGCGTTTCGGTTTTGCCGTTGGGTCTTTTGTAGGTACGGAAGACCATGTTTTTGTTTTTGCCGGACATAGATTCGATACCGGCTGCAAGGGTTACTTTCATATCGCGCGAGCTATCCTCGTACATGTACTAAAATACGATTTTAGTAGGGAGTACTCGGATGCTCTCGCTCTTCGGTCGGACTCACGAAGTCCTCCCGAGGTTTGAGAGCGCCTCTAAGCTCGATGAGAGGGTTTAAAGGGTTTACCAATTGCGGACCCAATCGAGTCCAAAGAGTTCCATAGTTTCTCGTGTGCAGATGAGGAACTTGCCGTTGTACTTGACCTGCACAAGGGGGATGCCTTGTTCTTTCAGTTTGTCTTGCTCCCTTCCGGAAAGGAAGGTTGGTTGAGGGTCGGGAAAGTCCTGTAAAAAGAAGATAGGATTTGGCTTGAAAGCATCAAAGTCAACGCCGACATTATAGGCGGCCAACTTTGCCAAAATCTCCCTCCGCTTGACCTCGGAACACTCATTCCAAAGCTTCATCAGCGATGCTTCCCTACGCTCAAATTCAAAGGGAATGATGCGGTGAGTAGATAAAAACTGTTTCTTAAATTCAGCAAAACTTTCAACAACGCTGCCTTGCTGCTTTTCGCAATCGCGTGCGCATAGCGCGCGTTGCTGCTCTTTTTCTTTTTCGTTCATATTATTATTTATAGGGGGGTTATTAGGGGGGAGCACATTTTGTAACAAAGTCGTTTCATTTTGTAACAAACTTGTTTCATTTTGTAACGGCTCTGTTTCATTATGTAACAAAGCGAATAACTTTTCCTCTCTCCTCTCAATAAGTCCCAAGTTTAACAATTTCTGCACGGCTCTAAAAACCGATACATGAGAAATGACGAAAGGCATCGCGGCTGCGAGTTCGCGATAATTGCCGTACCATCCTCGTCCTGCACGTGTGCATTTGAGGACAGCGGCAAAGATGCAGGCCTCGTTGGCATTGAGGTTGTGACTGCGTGTAGCCTTATCGTCGAGAAGGAGTTTCATAATCAGCCGAATAAATCATCGTAGCAGCAGTCACAGAGATTGCCGTAGTGTGTATGATGTGCTTCGTTGTCGAATATTATATCTCCGCACCGGTCGCACTTAACGCACTCTTTTTCGTAGCAATCATCGCATACAAAAACTCCACTATTTTCGCCTACTTCATTTGCATCGACTTTGGCTATCTCTATACCGCAGACTTCACATTTGATTGTTTCCATACTTACGAGAGTTTGAGGGCACGTTGGTAGGACCAGATGGTATCGACACGCATGGAGCGCCAAGCCTTTTTGTCGATGTCGTAAAAGGCGACGGTGGTGCGTTGGTAGAGGGCTTGTTGTTGTGGCGTACGTTTGCCTTTTGGGGTGTCGTCGGTCGGGACGAGGTCGGGGCTGGTAGTGCCGCGGGCGTGACGGATGGAGCCGTCTTTCTTGATGAACTGAAAGAGGACGATGCCTTCATTGAGGGCTTTTCTTAAATCAGGAATACTCATAATGGTAGGGGGTTTTAGATCCGCCATGCATAGGCGGATGGGTTAATAAAATTTTTTAGCGCGGGGAGTTAGCCCCGCGAGCTGGACCAGGACAGAGCCCTTTTAGGGTTGTTCCCTTTGGAGGTAAAAACCAAGGGAAAGGGAACAAGTTAAGACCCAGACTATAGTAAAAAGGACCAAGCTAAAAGTGAAAAGGACTAAGCTATAACACAAGTACAACACAAGTACAACACAAGTACAATACAAGTAGGATACAAGCTTGAGTGAAAAGGACTAAGCTATAGCACAAGTGGGCAGCTACGCGGGGGGGGCTAGGTCTCCATGTGGTGGGACATGTCGGCGAGCATGAGGTCGTCGGTGGAGATGTTGATGATGGTAAATTGCGGACCTACGAGGAGGCGCATGATTTTCTCACGAGAGAGGTGTTCGTAAGCGTATTTGGAGTGCGTAGCCTTAAACTCGGCCATGCGATCGTAGTACTCCAGCAGTACGCCGCGGAAGTCTTCCGGACGGATGCCTTTGTTTCGAAGTTTACGCATGAAACCACCGTCACGAGCGTTAATAGCAGGCGTTACGGCACGTAAATTACGAATGTCGTTGTTAAGGGGGGTGCCGTCGATATGGTCGATAACGCAGCCCTTTGGGATCTCGCCCTTGAAGGTGAGGTACTTAAGACGTGCGAAGAGTATGTCGCCATAACATCCTGCATTGAACACTAAATACCTTGTAGTATTTGCTCGATGCCTTTCACTTGGCAGATACCGCATTGGAATTTTTTGTCCGTACTGATTGAGCGCGTCGTTCGTTTCGGGGTGCAGCCAGACGGTGTAACCGTTGGTGTAACGGGGATCGGCTTTTGTGTAGCCGCGAGAAAGGAACCAAAGGCGGGAAAGTGGCTCGCGTTTGAGGTTGTTCAACAAAATGGATCCTTTTCTT
>CAMHSB010000051.1 GCA_946187695.1 uncultured Bacteroidales bacterium | reverse complement strand
AAATTAAAAACAACAAAATGCCTACAATTCAACAATTAGTTAGAAAAGGAAGAGCAGAACTGGTGGACAAGTCGAAGAGCCCGGCTCTTGACAGCTGCCCGCAGCGTCGTGGCGTTTGTGTACGTGTTTACACAACGACCCCGAAGAAACCTAACTCCGCGATGCGTAAGGTTGCCCGTGTGCGCCTGACGAACACCAAGGAGGTCAACGCTTACATCCCGGGAGAGGGACACAACTTGCAAGAGCACAGCATCGTAATGGTACGTGGCGGTCGTGTAAAAGACCTGCCGGGTGTACGTTATCACATCGTACGTGGTACGCTTGATACCGCCGGTGTGGCTAACCGTTTGCAGCGCCGCTCCAAATACGGAGCTAAGCGTCCGAAAGCTAAGAAGTAATTTGGTAGTTGGTATTATTAGGTAACCAAAAAAGAAAAGAAAAATATAATTATTGATTTTATTAAAATTGAGTCTTTATTTGTAAAACTTATTTCCGAATAAATTCGACCTAACTTTTCCAAATAAATCCTCTCGATTTTTAAACAAAATCAAAAATCAATAATTATTCAAAAATGCCCCAAAATACCAAAAATCAGTAAAGCTCTGAATTTTAATCAAGATGAATGTTCTCGATTGCGAGACAATCATCGATCATTACTAACTAAATGTTCCATATTTGGGACGAAGAATGGGTTGAGGGTTGAGTAAGCGGCGGAGCCGAATGAAGAATTAAGAATTAAAAATTAAAAATTACGAATTCGCTTCGTTACTGAAGAAAATCACAGCCAAACAAAAATTATTTAAGACAATGAGAAAAGCAAAACCGCAAAAACGAGTTATTCTGCCGGATCCGGTGTACGGTGAGGTAATGGTGGCAAAATTTGTGAACCACCTGATGCTCGATGGTAAGAAAAACACCGCATATGGTGTATTCTACAGCGCACTCGGCGTAGTAGAGAACAAAATGAAGGGTGAGGAGAAGGCTGCTCTGGATATCTGGAAGCAGGCTTTGGATAACATCACTCCGTTGGTAGAGGTTAAATCGAAGCGTATCGGTGGTGCAACCTTCCAGGTTCCGACCGAGATCCGTGCTGACCGCAAGGAGTCCATCGCAATGAAGAACATGATCGCTTTCGCACGCAAGCGTGGTGGCCACTCGATGGCTGAGAAGCTGGCTGCAGAGATCATGGATGCGTTCAACAACCAAGGTGGTGCCTTCAAACGTAAAGAGGATATGCACCGTATGGCTGAGGCTAACCGTGCATTCGCACACTTCCGCTTCTAAATTTAGTCAGTTGTTTTTAATATAACCAAAAAAACTAAAGAAAAATATAATTATTGATTTATTTAAAAATTGAATCTTTATTTCGAAAACCCACCTCCAAATAAATTTGATGTGAATTTTCAAAATAAATCTTCCAAACTCTTCGAGTTAAAATCAATAATTATTCAAAAAATACCAAAAAATAACAAAAATGGTTACTCTTTAAATAGGTAATATTAAGAGCAACAATACAAAAAAGATTGGAAAAGCAATTATGGCTAAACATGATTTGAAATTAAACCGTAACATCGGTATTATGGCGCACATCGATGCGGGTAAGACGACTACGTCAGAGCGTATTCTGTTCTACACGGGTCTGACCCACAAGATCGGTGAGGTGCACGATGGAGCGGCTACGATGGACTGGATGGTTCAGGAGCAAGAGCGTGGTATCACTATCACCTCCGCTGCAACGACGACCTACTGGAACTACGCAGGTAACAAATATAAGATCAACCTGATTGACACTCCGGGGCACGTGGACTTTACCGTAGAAGTAGAGCGTTCGCTCCGTATCTTGGATGGTGCAGTTATGGCACTGTGCTCGGTAGGTGGTGTACAGCCGCAGAGTGAGACCGTTTGGCGTCAGGCAGATAAATATAATGTACCGCGTCTGTGCTACGTGAACAAGATGGACCGTAGTGGTGCTAACTTCTTCGACGTAGTTCGCCAGATCAAGGAGGTACTCGGTGCAACTCCGTGTCCTATCCAGATTCCTATCGGTGCAGAGGAGACCTTCAAGGGTGTCGTTGACCTCGTGAAAATGAAAGCGATCCTGTGGCACGACGAGACGATGGGTGCTGAGTATGTAGAGGAAGAGATCCCTGCGAACTTGGTAGCAGAAGCCGAGGAGTGGCGCGACAAGATGCTGGAGACGGTATCTGAGTTCGATGACACGCTGATGGAGAAATACTTCGACGATCCTTCGACTATCACCGAGGATGAGATCCGCGTGGCTATCCGTAAGGGTACGCTGTCGATGAAGATCTTCCCGGTAATCTGCGGTTCGTCGTTCAAGAACAAAGGTGTACAGACGATGCTGGACGCAGTCTGCGCATACCTGCCGAGTCCGCTCGACACTCCGGTGATCAACGGTACCAACCCGAACACGGAGAAGGAAGAAGAGCGTCACCCGGACGATCAGGATCCGCTTTGCGCACTTGCCTTCAAGATCGCTACCGACCCGTATGTAGGTCGTCTGTGCTACTTCCGTGTTTATTCGGGTCACCTGGATGCAGGTTCATACGTTTACAATCCCCGTTCGGGTAAGAAAGAGCGTATCAGCCGTATCTTCCAGATGCACTCGAACCACCAGAATCCGGT
>CAMHSB010000050.1 GCA_946187695.1 uncultured Bacteroidales bacterium | reverse complement strand
GTGTCTTTTGATAATTGAAGCCAAAGCCATATCTTTGCACAAAAATACAAAGGTATGGCTTTATCTATTACTACAGAGCTGCAGTCCACGTACTACACGTGCGACATCCCCAATATCGGTATTGATACCGACCGAGCTTCGCTTGTCTTCACTCTCAAGGTGAAGGGAAAGCAAATCTTCAAAAGCACCTACTATGCCTCCAACGGCAAAGTTACGGTGCGCGATATCCTTTCTATCATTGAAGCGTACTTCGTTCAGCAAGGCTATTCGTACCAGACCGTGAACATCACGGCTGATGATGGGGATGAGCCCGTCACGGCTACTTTCCACGCCGTCTATTGCCATTTCCATTGCATCTCAAAGCCTGCGGAAGTGTTTGTGGAAGAGAACTTCTTTACCACCGCCACAAGCCGTGTCGTATCGCTTAACTGCCCGCAGCCCCTTGCCGGTTATTTCAGCAGGGGTCGCCACTCCGTCAGAGTGTCCGCCATGTATCAACTGCCGGACGGCACTACGAAGTCAACCGGCTACACCGAGAGCATCAACGCACCGCTCGTCGGTATGAAGACAATCACCGTCAATCCGGCTACAATCGAGGAAGAACTGTCGGACGCTTTACACATGGATGTAAAGCTACTTCAGTTCTCCTATGAGATTGAATCCCGCCGCTGCCATTTCTTCATACAGCGCACACCTTCTACGCGGAGTTTCTATTTCTGGAATGCGTTTAACTGCAAGGAAGCAGTTACTTTCTTCTCCGAAACCGTAACCGAGTTGGAAACCGACTTCTCCGAAGCGGTCATCGAGCACCAACTCGCTTACTACGACGTAGAACACACGCATACCTACCAAACACAAACAGGAGATCTGCTCCTCATGCAAGCACGCTGGCTGGAGCAGTTCTTTACCTCGCCGAAGATACAACTCGCGCAGAAGATCAATGGCACAAATCCGCTGGTACTCATAGCCGACTATGAGCACCAAATAACCGATGCGCCGGGAAGCAACAATCAGGTCAATTTCAAGTGGAAATTTGCCGACAAGCGCTTAACGCTGAACGATTTTAGCCTTGATGATGGCATCTTTACCGAACCATATTCGGAGGAGTACGTATGATCGAAGTAGCACCCACACAGGAACAAGCCCAATCCGAACGCGAGCAATACGTTCGCGCCTGGAACGATACGATGATAAAAATCTGGCAGGAACGTATCACTTTACTGGATGTCATTGATACGGGCAGATTACTCCAATCGCCTTGCACAATACCTATACAGGCTGACGGGCGATTTGTCGAGCTTACCATCTCTGAACAGTTCCTCGAATACGGCCTTTGGCAGGACTTCGGAACAGGACGCGAAACACCTCGCGGAAACAAGGGAGATATAGGTCGAACAAAGGTGCGCCAACGCCGACCTTGGTTCTCAAAAAAATACTACTCCTCCGTTTTGAACCTCCGCGATTTCTTCGGAGAAAACCTTGGTCGAGAGTTCCAAGGTATCATGGCGGACATGTTTGAACGAATCAATAAACTGTAATACTATGAATAAGACGCAAATCCAATCCCTCATCGAGAACTTGCGAATGCAGACCGCCGCAAACTCGATCACGCCAAACATGTTGGCGAACATTCTTACGGAGTTGAATAATAATTCGGCTTCGACCACCCCGCAAGGCGATACTACCATCGAAGCCTCCGACGCGCCTTTGCTCTATTGCGAAGTGCGCAATGGCTTGCTGTACCTTCGTAATTACGAGTACTACACGGCGCTTGGGTTAGAGCCTATTCTGTTCCGCTACATCAAGAAGAAAAACCGCTGGAACATCCAAGGCTCTAACTTGAAATACGGCCCGAAAAAGAAAGGCTGGTTCGCGAACGGCAAGCAGCACACCCTTCAGATAGGTACTGGTGGTCTCGTCAAACGGAATTACAAGGTGATCAACACCTACAATTCATCCGGCGATGACTATCGCTTTACTGCCGATACCTTTGTCCGCACCAATGCCGATGTAGAAACGAAACGCGGCATTACTTGGGGGTGCTGCTCGATTAGCCGGAGCAATCGCAACGGCTACCGAATGGTGCGCCTGCCGTTCGCAATCGGCTTCGCCCAAAAGGTAACGGACGAGCAAGCCGCCGTTACTGTCGGCAGCCTCATATCGAACCTGGCACCGTTCTTTATTCGAGGACAGAGGAAAAGAGATGATATCTATACTTGGGCATTCAGCCGATAAAAAAAGGGGGAGGAGCACGGGGGGCTGCATTGCTGCAGGCACGCGCTTCCTCCTTACACTCCCGCCGGTGAGCACAGAGGCCTCGCAGAGCGGGGCACGCTCAAGACTGGATGCAGATCCCAGAGAGCAGGGGCCGAGGTCCTTTGTCGCACGAGGCAACGGGGCTCTCCGTAATCCGCTGCAAAAGTACATAAAATAGTCGAAATCTCAAAAGACACGCCTAAACCAACCCTTAAAACTTTATAATATCATGTCAAAAATCAAAGCCTTAACACCCCAAGCGTGGGTTGCAATCGCCCTCGCTATCGTGGCAGCAGCCACCTTCATTGCCGGTATTATCATCCCGCCTCCGGGCGAGGTGCATCCTTCCATTATCCAAGGTATCGGCTTGATGATTGTCCTCGTAGCCATCTTCTTTGGATGGGATGCCGTTATACGAGGGTTCGAAACCAAGTTTGAGCACGGCAAAACCAAAGTCACCATCTCCGGTAAGCGCCATGCGCATACCGAAAACGCGGACACCGCAGAAGGGAGGGAAGATGAGAACAATCAATGAAATCATCATCCACTGCACAGCAACAAGCGCTTCGCAGAAGGTCACGGTTGCTGATGTCACGCGCTGGCACAAGCAACGCGGCTTCGCTACGATTGGGTATCATTACCTCGTTGATCAGGCAGGGAATGTGTTCCCCGGCAGACCGGAGGCCACACCCGGTGCACACTGCCTTGGGCACAACGCGAAATCAATCGGTATCGCGTACTGCGGCGGGCTCGACGCAAGCGGCAAGCCTGCCGACACCCGAACCGAAGCCCAACGAGCCGCCTTGCTTGGTTTACTAACCGAGCTCAAACAAAAGTATCCATCCGCATCTATCCACGGACACCGAGATTTTGCCCAGAAAGCATGCCCGTGTTTTGATGCCACTAATGAGTACGCTGCCCTATGAGAACTATCTGCAAAAACCTCCGCGCATTGATACTCATGGCTTGCGTCCTG
>CAMHSB010000049.1 GCA_946187695.1 uncultured Bacteroidales bacterium | reverse complement strand
GACCGCCAAGGCAAGCGCGCCATCCTCTACGGCTCTCAAATCACCTCCGAGAAGCCAATCTATAAGAACGAGCACAAGTCTCCGCTTTACACGACGGATTTACGTGACATCATCACCCTCAAAGCTACTTAGACTTTCATTTCTTGGGCGTTGCGCTGTAGCCGTAATCGCTCGGAGACTATCTCGGCAGCCGAATTTTCCTCAAAGACTGGCACAGGCAGGTAGCCGCTATTTACTGTGCGACTGCTCGGTCTCAAGTTGCAGACCGCAAGCGGTCGTTTCACTTCTGCAACCTTGACTCTCGCAGCGTAATCGCTCAAAGACTACCTGCTTGTGCCAGCCGTAAAATTCTCGGAGACTGCCTCATAGCCGCTTTTTACGCAGAGACTACACCGCCGGGCTTTGCAGGGGTATCCGTCCTTCGGACACTTCGTCCCGTTCCAATCCCTAACGCATTTTTTAGTGTCTTTTGATAAATCAGCCCAAAACCATATCTTTGCACAAAAATTAGCAAAGGTATGGCTTTAACTTTGAATACATCAATCGACGGGAAGAAATTCTATTCTTGTGATTTCCCCGATTTGTCGATTTCCACCAACTATGGTTTAGCCAATGTCACTATCGCAGTGAACGGCTCTACCGCACTTTCTACACGCTATTACGCTGTTTCCGGAAGGGTCACAGTGCGCAATCTCGTGCCGCTGGTTGAGTTATCCATGGAGCAGCAAGGAAAATCCTACTGCACGGTCAGCATTACCATATCAGTTGCCAATGAAACGGTCAGCGCTTCATGCCAGGTACTGCTATGCAAAGTCAAGTGCATGAGTGTCGATGTGGATACCTTCCTTGCCGATTCGTTCCTCACTACCCATAATCATCGCCTTACTACCTTGTATAACGAGGAGGTGCTGCCGTTCTACATCGCAGGCAGTGGTTACTATTCAGTAGGCACGTTCGTCTTTACGCTGAACGTGCGGAAAGCCGACGGCTCCTATGACTCTTACGAGTACATCTCCGGTCGCCGCTTTGGTTACGGGATAGTCACATCCACCATATCCGCTAAGGAACTACAGTTGGTATGTGAATCACACTTCGGGAGCGGAACGCAGTTATTGTCGTTCACGCTCAAATTCAATTCTCGTCTCATGCACTTCTATATAGTGCCTTGCGCTTCTGCACAGGAGTTCCGCTTCAAAAACATATTCGGATGTATGGAGTCGTTGGGCATTCCCGGCGCCACCATTTCCAAACTGGAATCGGATTTCTCCGAAGCGATGGTGGACGGCCGCCTGCAGCACTACGATGTCAAGCACACCCGTACCTTCGAGGTGCAGACAGCCCAACTGCTCTCTGGCTACATGACATGGCTGGAGCAGTTCCTCACATCCTCATTCATCATGCGCAAGCTGCCGGATGGTATGTTTGCTGATGTGCTCATCAAGGAATATTCTTTTGAGCAGACCGACGCTCCGGGTGAAGAAAACGCCCTTTCCTTCACATGGCAGTTTGCCGATGGCAAGCAGTCCACCCAACGCTACAGCATACACACCGGCATCTTTACCGAACAATATAATCAAATCTTCGCATAATGGTCAAAGAGATTGAAGCGCAGGAAGAGCGCGAGAAATATATCAAGGCTTGGAACGAAACCATGCTCCGCATCTGGCAGGAGCGTATCACCTTGCTCGAAGTAATTGACACAGGGCGATTGCTCGCCTCGCCGGTGGCTATGCCCGTGAGAGCCGACGGCCGCTTCGTCGAAGTCACGCTCTCACAGGAGTTCTTGGAGTACGGTCTTTGGCAGGACTATGGAGTTGGCCGCGAAACACCACGCGGCAACTCTGGAGACATAGGCCGTGCCAAAGTGCGCCAACGCCGACCCTGGTTCTCCAAACGATACTATGCCTCCGTCTTGAACCTGCGCGATTTCTTCGGCGATAACCTTGGGCGCGAATTCCAAGGCATCATGGCCGATACCTTCGAACGCCTTAACAAGTTATACTAACTAATACCTTAAAACTATGGATAAATCAACCATCACTAGCCTTATCAACGCTTTGGCAAACCAAACGGCTGCCAATTCAATCACACCCCAATCTTTGGCTAACATCCTCCATGCCATCAATGAGAACACCGGCAATGGAGGTGGCGGTAGTTCCGGAGGCGGAAGCAGTCTTCCGCTTGGCTTGAACTGGTTCTTTGGACACGTGTGCCAACTCACTACCACCGCTGCCGTGGAGTGTCCTATCGTTACCGATGATACAGATTGCTCTTCCATCTGCGGTAGCGTAATCGACATCACAACGAACGATTCGGATGAGCCGCTCTTGCGGTGCGTCAGCCGTTGTCTGGTCGAGATTACCGGCTTTGTTACGCTCAAAGTCAACGACAGCTATACGGCCGACCGTATCATACAAATCTACAAATATGATACGGAAGGGGAGCGTACACAAATCGCCATGAATGCAGTTCACTTTACAGGCACTACGCAGATCTTCTCCGTGCCTATCAACTACATGTGCTTTCTCGACCCCGGAGAAACTGTCCACCTCACGCATTTCTCCTCGAACGGCACATCCAACATCTCCGCTAATTCAACCCTCTACATCAAGGCAACCCCAATCTAATTAATCTATAAAAACTATGAAAAACCTAAAAGCCTTAACTCCCCAAGCGTGGGTCGCTATAGCCCTCGCTTTCGTGGCAGCTGCCACATTCATTGCCGGCATTATCATTCCGCCTCCGGGGGAGGTTCACCCCTCTATCATCCAAGGTGTCGGATTGATGATCATTCTCGTCGCAATCTTCTTTGCATGGGATGCCGTCATCCGTGGGCTCAATACCAAGATTGAGCACGGAAAAACAAAAATCACAGTTTCACAAAAACCTAATCCTGAATCAGAATGAGAAAAATTTTGGAAATCATTGTTCATTGTACGGCTACCTTCCCGGATCAACGCGTCACTGTAGCCGACATCACACGCTGGCACAAGCAGCGTGGTTGGAAAACCATCGGCTATCACTATGTGGTAGATCAAGATGGGAATGTATTCCCCGGACGCCCCTTAGAGCAGGCTGGAGCGCATTGCCTCGACCACAACAAAAACTCTATCGGAGTTGTTTATTGTGGCGGTCTGAATGCCGAAGGCAAGCCTGCTGACACCCGCACCGATGCGCAAAAAGCCGCGTTGCTTGGGCTGCTTACAGACCTCAAGCAGCGCTTCCCGGAGGCTGTTATTCACGGCCACCGTGATTTTGCGAAGAAAGCATGTCCGTGTTTTGATGCCACCTCTGAATACGCTGCCTTATGAGAACTATCTGCAAAAACCTCCGCGCATTGATACTCATGGCTTGCGTCCTG
>CAMHSB010000048.1 GCA_946187695.1 uncultured Bacteroidales bacterium | reverse complement strand
ACAAGCCTATCGTACTCGAGTCGATCGAGTTCCCGGCACCGGTGATCGGTATCTCCGTAGAGCCGAAGAGCCAGGCTGACCTCGACAAACTGGGTGTAGGTTTGGCTAAGTTGGCCGAAGAGGACCCGACGTTCACCGTTAAGACCGACGAGCAAACGGGTCAGACCGTTATCTCGGGTATGGGTGAGTTGCACTTGGAGATCATCATCGACCGTCTGAAACGTGAGTTCAAGGTGGAGTGTAACCAAGGTCGTCCGCAAGTGGCTTACCGTGAGGCTATCAGCGCTCCGGTTGAGTTGCGTGAGGTTTATAAGAAACAGTCCGGTGGTCGTGGTAAGTTCGCTGACATCATCGTTCGCGTTGAGCCGGCTGACGCTGACTTCCCGGGTGGTCTTCAGTTCGAAGACGTTGTCAAGGGTGGTAACGTGCCTAAGGAGTACATCCCGTCGGTACAGAAGGGCTTCGAGTTGGCTATGAAGAACGGTGTACTGGCCGGTTATCCGCTGGATAGCTTGAAGGTAACGCTGCTCGACGGTAGCTTCCACCCGGTTGACTCCGACCAGCTGTCCTTCGAGATCGCTGCACAGATGGCGTTCAAAGAGGCTTGCGCGAAGGCTAAACCGGTGCTCATGGAGCCGATCATGAAGATCGAGGTCGTTACTCCGGAAGAGAGCATGGGTGACGTCATCGGTGACCTGAACAAACGTCGTGGTCAGGTAGAGGGTATGGACACCAGCCGCACGGGTGCACGTATCGTAAAGGCGAAGGTACCATTGGCAGAGATGTTCGGTTATGTAACCGCGCTGCGTACCATCACCAGTGGTCGTGCAACGAGCTCCATGGAGTTCAGCCACTACGAGGCAGTAAGCAGTTCGATCGCGAAAGCCGTACTTACCGAAGTCGGTGGACGTGTAGATCTTGTTTAAGATTTTTGAGGGCGCGTGTGCGCAAGCGTGCGCACATACGTTCCTTATAAAATATATATTATTAACCCTGCGGGGCGTGGGTCATCTTAGCAAATGACTCTTAAGGTTATCTGCGCTCTGCGAATTATTAACAAAATAAAACAGTATTATTAAATTATGAGTCAAAAAATTCGTATCAAACTGAAGTCTTTCGACCACAACTTGGTTGACAAGTCTGCAGAGAAGATCGTAAAGACCGTAAAAGCTACGGGTGCTGTAGTAAGTGGTCCTATTCCACTGCCGACGCACAAACGTATCTTCACGGTTAACCGCTCGACCTTCGTTAACAAAAAGAGCCGTGAGCAATTTGAGTTGGCGAGCTACAAGCGTCTGATCGACATCTACAACAGCAACAACAAGACCGTAGAGGCTCTGATGAAACTCGAGCTCGCAAGCGGTGTGGAAGTAGAAATCAAAGTTTGATGAAAGCCGAAGCGTTTCCTTCGGAAAGTGACTAGGAACCTAGGATCATAGGAGACTAGGAAACTAGAGAACCCGAAGGCGAGAACGCAGGCACAGTAACAATTAATTATTAAAAAAAACTAAGCAACAATGCCAGGTTTATTAGGAAAAAAGATCGGAATGACTTCCGTCTTCGGTGCCGACGGCAAAAACATCCCGTGCACCGTTATTGAGGCAGGTCCTTGCGTAGTGACTCAGCTGAAGACCGTTGAGAAAGACGGTTACAAGGCAGCTCAGGTAGGCTTTATGCACAAGAGCGAGAAGCACACGAACAAGGCCGAAGCAGGCCATTTCAAGGCCGCAGGCGTAGAGCCGATGCGCCACTTAGCAGAGTTTGAGTTCGACGGAGAACTGGCTCTGGGTCAAACAATCACAGCAGCAGACCTCTTCGAGGAGGGCATGTACGTTGACGTTATCGGAACCAGCAAGGGCCACGGTTTCCAGGGTGTCGTTAAACGTCATGGTTTCGGCGGTGTAGGTCAGAGCACGCACGGTCAGGACGATCGTCTGCGCGCACCGGGTTCGGTAGGTGCTTGTGCATACCCGAGCCGTATCTTCCCGGGCACACGTATGGCCGGCCAGATGGGTGGTGACCGCATAACGGTTCAGAACCTCGTGGTACTGAAAGTGATCCCCGAGTACAACTTGATCATGGTCAAGGGTAGTGTACCGGGTGCAAAAAATTCAATCGTCATTATTAACAAGTAATTAGTTATGGAACTTAGTATTTTGAACCAAGCCGGTAAAGAGACCGGAAAGAAGATTGCTCTGAATGACGCTATCTTCGGCATCGAGCCTAACGACCATGCTATCTACTTGGACGTTAAGCAATTCTTGGCCGCACAGCGCCAAGGCACAGCGAAGGCAAAACAGCGTAGCGAGAATGCTCACTCGACCCGTAAGCTCGGTCGCCAGAAAGGTGGCGGAGGTGCTCGTCCGGGTGATCTGAAGTCTCCGGTTCGCGTAGGTGGTGGTACGATTTTCGGTCCGGTACCTCGTGACTACGACTTCAAGCTCAACAAGAAAGTAAAACAGTTGGCTCGCAAGAGCGCTCTGTCGCTTCGCGCAAAACAGAATGAGTTGCTCGTATTGGACGCTCTGAACTTCGACGCACCGAAGACCAAAGCTATGGTAGAGGTTCTCAATAACCTCAAAGTAGAGGGTAAGAAAGTGCTGTTCGTCGTAGCAGACGCTAATCTCAACGCTCGCAAGTCCGCCGCTAACATTCAGCGTGTAAACGTAGTGAACGTAAACGAGCTCAACACCTACACAATCATGAACTCGAACGTAGTAGTTCTGACCGAGGCTTCGGCTGCTGCTATCGAGGCAACTTTAAACGCATAAGGAGGTAGAATTATGGCAATTATTATCAAACCAATCGTCACTGAGAAGATGACCGCCGCCGGCGAGAAGCTGAACCGTTACGGTTTTGTTGTAGCTCGCAATGCCAACAAAGTTGAGATCAAGAAAGCGGTAGAAGAAATGTACAACGTTCAGGTTACGGATGTGAATACGTTGATCCGTGCTCCGAAAGTAAAACAGCGCTGGACCAAGTCCGGTCTGCTCAAGGGTGCACAGCAGGCGTATAAGAAAGCTATCGTAACGCTGGCCGAAGGTGAAACAATTGATTTTTATAGCAATATCTAAAAATGGCTGTACGTAAATTAAAGCCCACAACACCGGGGCAAAGACACAAAGTTATAGGTGCGTTCGAGACAATTACCGCGAGCGCTCCTGAGAAATCGCTTGTGTTTGGTAAGACTAAAACGGGTGGTCGCAACAACGTCGGTAAGATGACGATGCGCTACATCGGTGGTGGTCACAAACAGAAGTATCGCGTAATTGACTTCAAGCGCAATAAAGACGGTGTTCCCGCAGTAGTAAAGACTATTGAGTACGATCCGAACCGTAGTGCTCGTATCGCTCTGTTGTTCTACGCTGACGGAGAGAAGCGCTATATCCTTGCACCGAATGGACTGCAAGTAGGTCAAACTGTAATGTCGGGAGAGAATGCTGCTCCTGAAGTAGGCAATGCACTGCCGATGTCTGTAATTCCTCTGGGAACGCTGATTCACAACATCGAGCTTCGTCCGGGTCAAGGTGCCTCTATGGTACGCTCCGCCGGTACGTTCGCTCAGTTGTCGAGCCGTGAGGACAAGTACGCTATCATCAAACTGCCTTCTGGTGAGCTCCGTAAGGTGCTTGCAGCTTGCAAGGCTACGGTTGGTGTAGTAGGTAACAGTGATCACGCTTTGGAGAAGAGCGGTAAGGCAGGTCGCAGCCGTTGGCTGGGTCGTCGTCCGCGCAACCGTGGTGTTGTAATGAACCCTGTAGATCACCCGATGGGTGGTGGTGAAGGCCGTCAGAGCGGTGGACATCCGAGAAGCCGTAAGGGTCTGCTCGCTAAGGGCTACAAGACACGTCACCCGAAGAACCAGAGCAACCAGTACATTATAGAAAGACGTAAAAAATAACCTATTAAAGTTAGATTAACATTATGAGTCGTTCATTGAAAAAAGGACCGTTTATCAACGTTAAGTTGGAAGACAAGGTGCTCGCTATGAATGAGGCGAACAAGAAAGAAGTCATCAAGACTTGGTCTCGCGCGAGTATGATCTCCCCTGACTTTGTAGGTCACACAATCGCAGTTCACAATGGTAACAAGTTCATTCCCGTCTATGTAACGGAGAACATGGTAGGTCACAAACTCGGTGAGTTTGCTCCGACCCGCACGTTCCGTGGCCACTCGGGCAATAACAAGAAGTAATCCATTGCAATCAATTAACATTATTTAAAATTCCAGATTAAAATGGGTGCAAGAAAACATAATAGCGCTGAGGCAATGAAAGCAGCTCGCAAGGAGTTGTATTTTGCCAAGGCAAACGGAATTCCTACCAGCCCGCGTAAGATGCGTCTCGTAGCAGACATGGTCCGCGGCATGGAAGTGAATCGTGCACTCGGTGCGCTGCATTTCTCCACACGTGAGGCAAGCCGTGCACTCGAGAAGCTGTTGAAATCTGCTATCGCTAACTGGGAAGTAAAAACCGGTAAGAAAGCAGAGGACGAAACTCTCTATGTAACGAAAATCATGGTTGACGGCGGTATGTCGATCAAGCGCATGCTTCCCGCTCCTCAGGGTCGTGCTTATCGTATCCGCAAACGTTCCAACCACGTTACAATATTTGTAGATACTAAAAATACTAACGCTGAAAAGTAATCAATTATGGGACAGAAGATTAATCCTATAGCTAACCGTCTGGGCATTGTCCGCGGTTGGGACTCCAACTGGTTTGGAGGCAAGAATTACGGAGATACGCTGCTTGAGGATAGCAAGATTCGCGAGTACCTCAACGCTCGTCTCGCAGAGGCTAGTATTTCCCGTATCGTTATCGAAAGAACTCTGAAATTGGTGACTGTTACTATCTGCACCGCTCGCCCCGGTTATATCATCGGAAAAGGTGGAGAAGAGGTTGACAAATTGAAGAAGGAACTCCAGAAAATTACCCATCAGGATGTGCAGATCAACATCTACGAGGTTAAACGTCCGGAATTGGACGCAACGATCGTAGCAAACAAGATCGCACGCCAGTTGGAAGGTAAGATCGCTTACCGCCGTGCCGTTAAGATGGCTATTCAATCGACCATGCGTATGGGCGCGGAGGGTATTAAGGTACAGATCTCCGGTCGTCTGAACGGCGCCGAGATCGCACGTA
>CAMHSB010000047.1 GCA_946187695.1 uncultured Bacteroidales bacterium | reverse complement strand
TACTGAATATCGTCAACGCGATACCGGCCGTGAAGCCCACGATCACCGGGTACGGAACGAACTTAATCACCGATCCCAAGCGCGCCAACCCCATCGCGATCAGCAATATTCCTGCCATTACCGTCGCCAGCATCAAGCCGCTCAGACCATACTGCTGGATGATACCGTAGATGATCACGATGAACGCACCCGTCGGACCGCCTATCTGCACCTTGCTGCCACCCAGCACCGAAATGATCAAACCCGCAATGATAGCCGTCACCAGCCCCTCCGTCGGACCCACACCGGACGATATACCGAAAGCGATCGCCAACGGTATCGCCACAATGCCGACGATGATTCCGGCTAAGGCATCCTGCGCAAAAGCCTTCCCGCTGTAATTCCGCAAAGTCTGAAATAACTTAGGAGCAAAAACCTCTTTTATCGAATATTGCATATCAAACTTCATTTCCGCTGCAAATTTACTACAAATATTTGGAATATACAAGGATTTGCCGGCAAAAAATAAATTTATTTAGATTTTTGGCGATAAATCTTTGTTACTCGCACTAATGTACGCCAATATTTGTCCGCAAATTTTTCTCTCTTCTCTTTTTGTTTTTTCTGTCTGTAGTGTTTTTCCTTTTCTGTTGGTCGCGGAGCCACAACCCTCTCTTTTTCTTTCGTGCAGCTGTTTACCTGCGGTGAAAAAAAATAGCACACCCTCTTGCATATGTCGAAAAAAAGCAGTACCTTTGCTGCGATTTTTCATCACAACAGAAATGAATACGCCCAACCTCCTATATAAGTATAAGAAAGGCCCAGTGATAACCTCTGTGTTATTTGCTCTAATGCTTTTACTATCAGGTTGCAGGAGCAATGATAAAACCGAAACCTTACTGTGTGAGTTGGACCAATGCGTCGAAGATCGTGCTGATTATTGCCTTGTCCGTGAGCATCATGCGGATTCTTTGTGTGCATTGTTAAACGACTCAGTTTCCTATTATGAGCGTTTTGAGATTTACGGCCGTTTGATTGAGGTCTATCGTTCCTATAATCTAGATTCTCAATTGTATTATGCCGAGAAGCGTCTGGACATGGCGCAGACTCCTTTTGGGAAGCAAGTATCACTACTCAATTACTCTGAGGTATTGATGCGTAGTGGTATGTACCATGAGACACTGGTATATATGGACTCAGCTCTGCAGCAACAGCCGTTGGATCCTGTCTTGGAGCCGTATTATAGCCATTTGCGCCGCACCCTATTCGGCCTCATGAAAAATTTTGCCGTCACCAATAGGGAACGACAGACTTATCACGAGATCACACAGCAGTACCGAGAGGAGATGATGGCGGTGCATCCTGCCGGTTCGTTTTTGCACGAACTGGTACGCGCTGATTACCTATATGAGGAGCAGTTATACGATAGTGCTCTGCAGGTGTTAGAAACCTATGAACAAGCCAACCGCGTGGAAGGTCAATACGAGGAACCGGTCTTTGCGTTCACTCGTGCGCAGATTTATCGGGCTATGGGCAATCGAGACCAAGCGCGGCATTATTTGGCTATTTCTGCTATAGCGGATTTACGTAACTCCATTCATGAGTACATCGCATTGCGTGAGTTAGCGGTATTATTGTACGAAGAAGGTGATGTTTCGCGCGCGTATAATTATATGGTATGTGCTGCCCAAGATGCTATGGCGGGAAGTGAACGCGTGCGATCTTTCGAGACCGGTACCGTCTATCCGGTGGTGCAAGAGGCCTATATGCAGCAGGTTCGTCGTCGGCAGTACTGGATGATGGCTATGATTGCCAGTGTGCTCGTCCTATTAGGTTTGCTCACCTCTTTCCTTCTCTACATCAATCGCAAACGTCGTCAATTGGCGCACCTCAATGAACGCTTGGCGCAAAGTAATGAGGATCTTCGTAGAAGTAACCACATCAAATCGGTTTACGTTAGACGGTTTATGAAGATAACGACTATCGAAGATTTTGACGATGCTTTTTTGGAGTTGTTCCCGGATTTTGTGGCGCAAGTTAAAGCGTTGCTGGTGCCGGAAGCTGAATTGCGTATCAAACCTAAAGAGCGTTTGAATACCGATTTTCGCGTGTTGGCACTCATCTATTTGGGTATTACCGATAGTAAACAAATTGCAGAGATTCTGCGTTATTCGCTTCCTACTATTTATAATAGCCGCACGCACATGCGCAACCTCGCTAAAGAAGACAGGGAGCATTTTGAAGAAAAAGTAGCTGCTTTATAGGCTAATAATTCACTACTTTTTTTGCGCAAGTAAAATTGAGCTATATCGCTGTAAATAAGCGGTATGGCTTTTTTTATACTCCAAAAATCACTACTTTTTTTGGATCGTTTATTGCGTATGTGTGAGAAAAACTGTAATTTTGCATCGCAAAACGAACTTAACATCAATCTGCCTATGAATAAACGATTTTTATTTTTCGCGATTCTTCTGTTTCAGTTGATAGCACTTCCTCTTGCAGCGCAAGTGAATGGCGTAATCGTGGATGAATCCGGTGAACCCGTCATTGGTGCCAGCATTCTGGAAAAAGGGACCACCAATGGTACTATCACGGATTTTGACGGTAACTTCACGTTGCAAGTAGCCGAAGGTGCTATGCTCGAAATCAGTTATGTAGGCTATGCTTCGCAGACCCTTCCGGCTGCTGCCAACATGAATGTGGTACTCAAAGAGGACACTGAAGTGCTTGAAGAAGTAGTTGTAGTGGGTTATGGTGTGCAGAAGAAGAGCGACTTGACCGGTTCTATCGCGCAGGTGAGTGAGAAAGATTTGCAGAAGACCCCTGCTCCCTCTCTCGGTGCTGCGCTGGAAGGTCGTGCTGCCGGTTTGCAGGTGACGGGTTCCGGAGCTCCGGGATCCAATGTAAGCCTGAATATTCGTGGTATAGGAAGTATCCAGAATTCCGACCCGCTCATCGTCATCGACGGTGTACCTACCGATGTACCGCTGAATATGATCAATATGGACGACGTTGCCAGCATCGATGTGCTCAAAGATGCGTCCGCCACTGCCATCTACGGAAGCCGTGGTGCATACGGAGTGGTCATCATCACCACCAAAAAAGGCGAGAATGAGAAGGGACATATCGCGCTCAAAGCCTCCTTCGGTTTTGATCAGATCCAGCGCACCTTACCGCTGCTGAATGCATACCAATTCGCTTCGTTGCATAATGAGATGATGGCTGCTGGAGGAGAACCCCAATATATCGCTTATGCCGATCCTAAAGCTTTGGGAGAAGGCACAGATTGGATGTCCCAATTATGGCAGTTTGCGCCGACGCAGAACTACTGTCTCAGTTATTCGGGCGGTACGCAGAAATCGAATTTCTATGTGTCCGGTGCGTACTTCGACCAGCGGGGTATTATCAAGACTACAGACTACAAGCGTATCACGCTGCAGTTCAACCACGACACCCAACTGTTCAACTGGTTGCGTTTCGGGCACAAACTGAGTCTGAACCATGACATCAAATCTTCCGGTGCCTATGACATCCAGAATACGATGCGCGCACTGCCTACACAGGCGATATACAATGAGGATGGTACGTGGGCAGGACCCGAAGGGCTCGCTATGTATGTAGGAGACATCACCAACCCGATTGGAAAGATGCAAACCAACAACAGCGTCACCAAAGGCTATAACCTGCTCGGTAACATCTACGCCGAGATCAAGCCCGTCGACTGGATTATTTTCAAAACCACCTTCGGTATGCAGGTCATGTATTGGGACACCGAAGGCTGGTCTCCTGCCTATGACTGGAAACCGATTGCCCAACCCGAATCGCAAGCAAGTCATACCTTCTACAAGAGTATAACGTGGCTCTGGGATAACACCCTCTCGTTCGTGAAGACCTTTAAGGAAAAGCACGCTTTCACCGCCATGATTGGTACCTCTATGCAGGCGAATAACTATGAGTTCATGTCCGGAGCGGTGCAGGGTTTCGTCTCCAATGAGGCACACCAGTTAGGCAACGGTCTGTTGGAACCCACGCTGGATGGAAACAAGTCCGACTGGTCTCTGCTCTCTTTCATCAGCCGTGTCACGTATGGGTATGATAACCGCTATTTAATTACAGCCACCTTCCGTGCCGACGGTTCCAGCCGTTTTGCCAAGAAGAACCGCTGGGGCTTTTTCCCATCCGTGGCACTCGCTTGGCGTATGAGTGAGGAACACTGGTTTGAGAAGACTTTCTGGCTCACGGATCTCAAACTGCGTGCCGGATACGGTCTCACGGGTAACCAGGCTTCTGTAGGCAACTATGCTTATGCTTCTAAACTGCAGACAGTCCAATATGTCTTCGGCGGTACGCAGGTAGGCGGTCTCGCTCCGTGGGAACTGCCCAACCCGAACGTACGATGGGAGACCGTGGAGCAATATAACGTAGGTATGGATCTTGCGCTCTTTGATCAACGCCTGCATGCTACCATCGATGGGTATATCAAGAATACCAATGACATGCTCGTGCATATGTCCGTACCCATCAGCAGTGGTTATTCGGACGAATCCACACCGTATATCAATGCCGGTCGAATGAGGAACATGGGTATTGAGGTCAGCCTCAACTCGATGAATATCAAGAAGTCGAACTTCACCTGGACGACCACGGTCAACTTCGCATATAACCACAACCGCATCCTTTCACTCAATAACGATGTGCCTATCTATCTGGACTGTAACGTGCATAAAGTCGGCTATCCGGTAGCCGCCTTCTATGGCTATGTGACCGACGGCATCTTCCAGACACAGGAGGAGATAGACAACCATGCTATTCAGACCGTTGGTAGTGATCCTTACACCTCTACTCAACCCGGTGACATCCGTTTCAAAGACCTCAATAACGACGGCGTCATCAATGAAGATGACCGTACTGTCCTCGGCTCTCCGACACCCTCTTGGACGTTCTCGATGAATAACCGCTTTGAGTTCTACGGAGTGGATGTAGAGATCTATCTGCAGGGCGCTGCCGGTAATAAAATCTATAACGGCAACCGCGCTACGCTGGAGTCCATGAATGTCGCAATCAATCAGATGACCACCGTCTTGGACCGCTGGAACCCCGAGAACCACTCCACCACGATGCCGCGTGCCGTGTTCGGCGATCCGAATAAGAACAACCGTACCAGTGACCGTTTCCTCGAACCCGGTGATTACTTGCGTCTGAAAGGTATAACCGTTGGTTATACACTGCCCAAACATCTGACGAAGAAAGCCTATATGGACGAGGTGCGCTTCTCCGTCTCCGGACAGAACCTCTACACCTTCACCCGCTATACGGGATTGGATCCTGAAGTGGGAGGAACCGCCATTGACGGAAACGTATATCCCATCACACGTAATTTCACATTCGGTCTTAACATAACATTCTAATGACTATGAAACGATTCTTGCTATGTATAGGAATTGCATGGGCATTCACAGCGTGCAATTTTTTAAATAGAGAACCCTGGAACTCCGTCGATACGACCAATGGTTTCCAGACGGAATCGGATGCGGTAGCGGCAGTCAATGCGTGCTACCAACCCCTTCAGTGGCCTAAACTCTATAACATGCGTATATGGACATTGGACATTATCGCCGGAGAGAGCGTGGTAGGTGCCGGAGGTGGTTCGGACGGTTTGGAGACGGTCGAGATGGCCAACTTCATCGCTACGTCCGATAACTTCGCAGCCCTCGACCTTTGGCGTGGACCATCACCCGGCATCCTTCGCTGTAACTTCGTGCTGGCTAACGTGCCGCAGATGAATATCGACAAGGATCTTCAAGCCCGTCTGCTGGGAGAAGCACACTTCCTGCGCGCGCATTACTACTTTATATTAGTGCGTCTGTTCGGTGGTGTACCGATGCCAACGGAACCGCTTACGGCGGACAGTGAACTGAAGATGCCGCGTGCTTCGGTGGATGAGGTGTATGCACTGATCATTGAGGATCTCAAACAAGCCATCTCCCTTCTGCCACCACGTAGTAAGTACGGCAGCAAGGACATCGGTCGTGCAACCAAAGAGGCTGCGATGGCGGAACTGGCCCGCGTCTATCTGACCTATCAACCCAGTCCTGCCGGATATAACGAGGTTGTACGCCTCTGCAATGAGATAGGCGACATGGGCTACCAGCTCGCTACCAACTATGCCGAGAACTACAATCCGGCCAAGCAAAATGGTGTCGAGTCTATCTTTGAGGTGCAGTATTACGGAAAGACCAATCAGGGTTTCTGGTCCAATGAGAACCAAGCCTCTTGGATAAGCACCTACCAGGGGCCGCGTAACTCCGGTATGGCAGCCGGATGCTACGGTTGGAACCAACCCACCGCGGAGTTCGTCTCCCAATACGAACCCGGTGACAAACGCAAAGACCTCACCATCTTCTATACCGGTTGTCCTACCTTCGACGGATATACCTATAGCGGCACATGGTCCACTACTGGTTATAACGTCCGTAAGTTCTTGCTTACCAAAGCGCAGTCGCCTGACTATAACACGTCCAACCAAAACTGGATTGTTACGCGCTACGCCGATGTGCTGCTTATGAAAGCCGAAGCGCTTAATGAACTCGGACGAACCAAAGAGGCGGAAGAACCGCTTTATCAGGTACGTAAACGTGCCGGCCTCACCAGTCGTACGCAGGTAGAGGGACTTAACCAGCAGCAGATGCG
>CAMHSB010000046.1 GCA_946187695.1 uncultured Bacteroidales bacterium | reverse complement strand
GCCGCGAAGGTAAGGCATCAGACTATGAGATTCTGATTGCACGTCTGATCGACCGTGCCCTTCGTCCCCTCTTCCCTTCCAACTATCACGCAGAGACTTTTGTAAACGTTACCATGTATTCGGCTGACGGCATTGATATGCCTGAGTCGATTGCCGGCTTGGCTGCAGGTGCGGCTCTCGCTTGTTCGGATATCCCGTTCGAGGGTCCGGTAAGTGAAGTACGCGTTGCACGCGTAAATGGCAAGATGGTGATCAACCCGACCTTTGAGCAATGCGAGCACGCAGACCTGGAGCTGATGGTTGCCGCTACGTACGACAACATTATGATGGTCGAGGGTGAGATGAAAGAGGTGCCGGAGAGCGTTATGCTGGAGGCAATCAAGGCTGCGCATGAGGCTATCAAACCGCAGTGCTTGGCGATCAATGAGATGATGAAGGCTTATGGCAAGGAGACCAAACGCGAGTACTGCCATGAGGTGAATGATGAGGAATTGAAGCAGGCTGTTCACGATTATAGCTATGCACGTGCTTATGCACAGGCTACGAGTGCGGACACCGACAAACATCACCGCGAGGAGATGTTCAGCCAGATCCGCGAGGACTTCAAGGCTGAGAAAGCAGAGTATATGGTTCAACGCGCAGAGGCGTTAGGCATCGATATCGATGAGGTTGCTGCGCTGGTAGATCGTTACTATCACGATGTAGAGAAAGAGGCAATGCGTCGCGCGGTGCTCGATGAGGGCAAGCGTCTGGACGGCCGTAAGACGACGGAGATCCGTCCGATCTGGTGCGAGGTAGGTTATCTGCCCGGCCCTCACGGAAGTTCGATCTTCACGCGTGGTGAGACCCAGAGTTTGAGTACCGTTACGCTTGGCACGAGCCGCGATGATAAAATCATTGACGAGGCGTTGATTCAAGGTTCGGATAAGTTCCTGCTGCACTATAACTTCCCGCCTTTCTCAACGGGTGAGGCAAAGGCACAACGCGGTGTAGGCCGTCGTGAGATCGGTCACGGTAACCTCGCTTGCCGCGCGCTGAAGAACATGATTCCGGAAGATTTCCCGTACACCGTACGTGTGGTAAGCGATATCCTTGAGTCCAACGGCTCGAGCTCGATGGCCACCGTTTGTGCCGGTACGCTGGCATTGATGGACGCAGGTGTTCCGATGAAGAAACCGGTTTCGGGTATCGCGATGGGTCTGATCTCGGAGAACCAAGGTAAGAACTACGCCATCCTGAGCGATATTCTCGGCGACGAGGATCACCTGGGTGACATGGACTTCAAGACCACCGGTACGAAAGATGGTCTGACCGCTTGCCAGATGGATATCAAGGTAGATGGTCTCTCGTACGAGATATTAGAGAACGCGCTCGCACAGGCGCACGAGGCACGTATGTATATCCTCGGTAAGATCCTGGAGTGCATGCCGGCACCGCGTGCAGACCTCAAGCCGCACGCTCCGCGTATCGTAAGCTTCTATATCCCGAAAGATATGATCGGTGCTGTTATTGGCCCGGGCGGTAAGATTATCCAAGGTATCCAGGCTGAGACCGGCGCCGTTATCTCGATCGACGAAGACGAGAAGGGCGGTAAGGTAGAAGTAGCAAGCAACAACGGCGAGTCGATGCAGGCTGCTATCACGAAGATCAAAGCGATTGTCGCTCTGCCGGAAGTAGGCGAGGAGTACGACTCGGTGGTTAAGAGTCTGATGCCGTACGGTTGCTTCGTAGAGTTCATGCCGGGTAAGGAAGGTCTGCTGCACATCAGCGAGATCGACTGGAAGCGCTACGAGACGATGGAAGAGACCGGAATCAAGGAAGGCGATCATATCCGCATCAAACTGCTGGAGATCGATCCGAAGACCGGTAAGTTCCGTCTGAGTGCGAAAGCGCTGAAGGAGAAACCGGAAGGCTATGTAGAGCCGGAGAAGCGTGAGCGTCCGCGTCGCGAAGACCGCGACGGCGCTAAGCTGGATAGAGGTCCGAGACCGGAGCGTCGCGGTCCAAAACCTGAAAGGCACTAATTATCTTTAGATAGAAAAAAACATAAAAAACACTGATTATTGATTTTAGTACTACGTACCACCGAATCTTTATTCAGATAACCTATTTACAAATAAATTTGACATAGTTTATCCAAATAAATCTTCAACTTTTACGATTTAAAATCAACAATCAGAAATTTACCTAAAAAAAATAGCGTTGCTTACGGGCGACGCTGTTTTTGTATATATAACGATTAGAAGTCTTTTTTCCAGACGAAGCCGACACCTTGGATGGTGGATGCCTGGCGGAGGGAGTATTTGTCCACGGTGTGGGTGTAACCCTTGACACGCCACTGACCATCCTCGGTGATGAACACCTCGACATCAAGATCGCCGAAGAAAGGCTGGTTGGCGATATCGTTGTAACGATAGCCGACATTGCCGTTGATGACGAGTCGATCGACCGGATGAAGTTGGAACTGCGCCTCGTACTCTTGGCTGCGGTCCGAGCCTTCGCCGTCCGTACGGATGGCGACACCGACCGTTAACATATCCGTCAGTTTGGAAAGCCAAGCATTGATCTGGCTGGTGACGGTAGAGGAGATCAGCGAATAGGTGGAGTTGAGCGTCGCGTACGAGGAATTGTTCGCCATATAATCGGGCGTAAAGAACCGGCTGAAGACGAGCAGGTAGATGACCTGTCGCATCAGCATCTCGTCCGTGTTGATGATCTGGCTGACCTGCTGCTGGATCGCTTGGTCGGAGGACGGGAACTCGAGCGAGAAAGACAGGATCGGGTTATTGAGCGGTCCGGACAAGTGGAGACAAGTCGTAACCGGTATGTTCGAACGCGAGGTTGCGATCTGCTCGGCATCCTGACCGAAGAGATCGCGGAGGTTCGCCGTCACTTTGTATTTGGCGGTAACGTCCAGCTGCGGGTTGGCGGCATCGCCGGAGAAGACGATGGTGGAGCCGTCGCCGATCGTGAACTCTTTACGGATGACATTAGCGACCGTGTATGAAAGCGTTCCTTGATGGAGATCATAGGTACCGAGCAACGACACATCGCCGGTCTCGGTGTCGTACGCCAGACTCAAGGCTCCGCTGCCGCGCGCTTGGATCATATCGCCGTTGCGTTCGCCGAGCACGAGTTGGAAGAGGAGTAATGGATTGACTTCGATATTGAGTTTGAGCAGGCAACGGCCGGCACGCACGAAGGTGGTATCCACTTGTGCCACGTACTTGATGTCGATGTTATCTAGATCGGTCTCGCCAACGGTGTCGGTCGGATGATCTTCCGGGTGCTCGACGAAATGGACGAACGCGGACTCGTACGCCGACGATACATTATCGAGGCTGAGGCGGAAACGACTCTTACCGGTAGTAACCGCATCTGCTACGACGAGGATATCATCCTCGGGGCCGGTGACATCCACATGACCATTCGCATAAACAGAGCCCTGGATCATCTCGCCCGGGGCGTTGTTATCGAAAACAAGGGCATTATGGGCATCGACATGCAGATCGAGGCCGAAAGTCTTGAACTGATCATGGTTGACGCGGCCGTTCACTTCCACGGGGTTGCCCTCAGCGTCGGTCAGATGGACGTTGGGGAAGATGATGGCGGTAGTATCCATGACGATGGTATCTTCGGCGATCGTGTAGCGGGCACCGGTCCACGGGAGGGTGAGCGAGGCGTTCTGCGCGGCGCAGTTGAGGAGGACGTAGACGAGTCCCTTGCGGCCACCGACCACTACTCTACCCGTTCCGTTGCCGTCAAGATCGCGGAGAACGGACTTCGTCCAGTGGTTGACGAAAGCGAGGGGTACGGAGTCGGTGATCATATCCAACTCCCAGACGCCCGAACCATCGAAGAGGGCTTTGCCGTCCAGGTTGACCAACTTACGATCCGGACGATTGACGTCGGCATGGAAAGCGAGGGAGTCGGCGATATGCAGGTCCACTTCGGCTTCCCCGAAATAGCAATCATTGAGACCCATCGAATCGACATGTATCTGCGTGTCCACTTTGGGTTTGCTGAAGACACCGGATACGCTGGCTTTACCGGTGAGCAGGCCGTTGAACATAATGGTCTGCTGCGGTAAGATGAAAGGCACGATATAAGATGCATCGAGCTTGAACAGGTCGATCGCGAGCGTATCTTTGGCACGTCGGGACGCGAGGCCGTTGGCATAGATATGCTGTCCGCCACCCTCGAAGGCGAAGTTACGAATAGTGACAGTAGTGTCAGCGGCACAATAGGTGACGCGGCTCTCGCCGAGCGTATATACGGAATCGCGGAGCAAGAGCGTGCCCGGCATAAAATGCATATCGATGAGCGGCTTGCGGTTGTACTGCGAGAAATGGGTAATGAACTGCAGGTCTCCGCCGTAGTTACCAGCCCGCTGGGCAGCCAGACGCGCCAGACGACGACTCTCGTACTGGTCGGCATCGTAGAGTTGGGCTTGCTTGTGCACCGAAAGGCCGGTTAAGAGCGTATCGCGGAAAGCGACCGATGTCAGTTTGGTGTACATCTCCATCGCTTCCGCCGAGACCGTCAGCGCCAAACCGTCGATCGAATCGACACTATTGAGGGCAACCGTCAAGTCGTGCACAGGCGTATCTTTGAAACGTATTCCCGGGGCAAAGAAGAGGAAGTGGACGAGGGGTTCGTCGTTGGGCGCCACCTGCACGGAAGCGGTCATCTTGGGGTGATCGCTGAGGGTGATGGAGGCATTGAAGAGCCGTTGCACATCGCGCAGACGATCGCCGTCGGCTTTGAGGGAGAGGTCCACGGGCTTCCACGACCGCTTGGGAGCGGCTACCGCGGTAGGCAGGTAGTAATGCATCAGCGCCTGGGAGGCCGGAAGGAGATCGCCATAACGGAAGAGACCGTCCACCTGCACGCGCAGGTAGTCGGTGGTGAGTGTGATGGCTTTGCTGCCCGTTGCATCCGCCGAAGCAAGGAGCATCAGCTGGTGCATAAGCACAGAGTCGCGCCCGGTAGCGAGGAATAGCGAGTCGATGGTCAGGTAACCACTGACTTCATCCGTCTTGGCACCACTCATATCAACCGCCAAAGAAAAACTGGTTCGGAGTTTGTCGCCTATCGCGAGACCAAGCGGAGCGGAATCGAAATGTTTGCAGATAAGGTTGCAGTTGATCTCCGGATCCTTGTCCTGCAGATTGACCACACCATCGAACGAAGCGTCCAGGTGCGGGTCATGGATCGCACACTGACCGTTGTACTGCTTGGGCGCATAGTGACCTTTCATATCGAGGTCGCTGTAGGTGTAGTTGTTGTAGGTCAAGTTGCGCACGTGGGCATCGACATCGCCGTTGATCTGACCGTGGTCCACCTTGCCTTCCGACTCCAGCTCCAGCGTCACGGAGCCTAGCTTATCCACGGCGAACATATGTCCCACGCGGAAATTGCGCGCAAGCACCTTCGCACCATAATCGATATGCTCGAAGGTCGAATCGCTCTTCATGTATCCGTCCGTAGTGATGGTACCGAGGGCCGTGCGGAAAGCACCATGCAGCGTCATCGCTTGCAAGTGGCCTTCAGCCAGACCACGATAATGGATATCGCCCAACCGATGGATCGGTTGCGGCAGATGCACCGGTTGACCTTTCAACTGCGAGAGGAAATCCTGCAGTCGCGCTGCATTTGTATGCAGCTCTGTCAAGTTCGCACGCAGGTAGAGGTTGGACAGATCGGGCAAGCCGACGGCTACGATGTCTCCTTCGAGGAAAGTCTTGTTGTTATACCGCACCACCAGTTCATCGAACGCCAACGAATCGAGCGATCCGCTCACTCCTCCCGAGAGGGAAATCGTGCGTTTGAGACCCTTCAGTTGGGGCATAAAAAGCGCGATGTCGGTCGGCACGAGATCCGCCTCGTTGAATCGCAGGGCGAAGGATATATCGTGCGCCGATTTCGAGAGGTACAAGGTATCGCCGGCCGGAAACTTCACTTCGATGCCGCTGAGGTCCATGCGGGACTGCGGCAGTTGCGCACGGAGCGTTGGGACACTAAGCATGGTGTCGTTGAGGATGACGTGCGCCTTCATGTCTTCGACGATGAAAGGCGATTGATGATTGGTGATTGGTGATTGGTGATTGGTGATTGGTGATTGGTGATTTTCGATTTGCATCGCCAGTTCGCGGATCTCGGCATCGAGATTGGTCTCGCTCAGTTCGTGCAGATCCATGACGGCGTGCGAGAGGAAGAGGTGATAGTCCTCGTAACGCAGGCGAATGGAGTCAAGGCGAATGTCCCGAACGGCAATCAGGCTCTTGAGCGGTTCACTCTTGTCGTCCTTTCTGGCGGCAAAAGCATCCACGAGGAACTGGTAGTTCCAAGTACTATCCGGCAAACGATGGATGTCCGCCACAACGTTCTGGAGGCGCACATGGGAGAAGCGGATCTCGTTGCGGCGCAGCGCGAGCGGACTGAAATGGGCATAAATCTCCCCGACAAACGCAAGGGTGTCGCCCTGCTGATCTTCGAGATAGATATCGCGGAACGCGAGGCGCGCGGGGAAGCGGTACTCCACCCTGCCCACATTCGCCTCCGTGCCTAACGCGCGCGATAGTTCTTTGGTCGCCAATTGCACGGCGGCCGTCTCGACCTCATCGCTCATCAGCGCACCAATCAGCACCGCGCCCACCAGCAAGAGACTGACGAGCATCACACCCAATATGTACAGAAATCGCTTCACAGGCGTACATTTTAGCGTGCAAAGATACGAAAATTATTTCGTATAACCAAAAAAAATAAAGAAAATCGCAAAAAAATTTGGTCAATTCAAAAAAAAGCAGTAATTTTGCAGTCCGTTTTGAGCCTCTGGCGATTGCATTAGGTTAAATCCGAATAGTAGTAAATGCTCCAAACGTTAGTAAGGATCCATATAAAAAAGTAACGAAATGGATTTATTGAAAGTAGCTGAGCAAGCATTTTCCGGCGAGAAGAAAGAGTTCCCCGCTTTCAAGGCAGGAGACCAAATTACGGTCGGCTACCGTATTAAAGAAGGTAACAAAGAGCGTGTACAGGAGTTCCGCGGTGATG
>CAMHSB010000045.1 GCA_946187695.1 uncultured Bacteroidales bacterium | reverse complement strand
CAGCGAACCTGCAGATATCGCTGGATAAGACCACCTATGCTGCTACGGCCAATGCTACCTACAGCGGCGGTTCGATGTTCCAGAAGGTGTATGTGCGTGCTAACTACAGCACCGGTGGAGAACAACTCGACACAGTCTATGCGACCTCCGGCGAACATGTGATTGCTATCCCTGTCAGCGCAACGGCTATCTCGTTGGACGGCGGTGCAGAGGTTAGTGCTACATGGGCTATCAATGCCCGTCCGGTACCTGCTGCCGTCGTAGAAGGTCCGATCAGTGCCGCGTTCGCGATGAGTAACATGGCTTGTATGGATTATAGCAAGAATTATTTCACAGACGGCGATGAGACAGGTATCGTCCTCGCACGTTTCCATAACTCCGCTAACGGCAGCAGCCGTACCCCGTGGCCTGCCGGTGAGATAGATGAGAATGCCAGCCGTTATATCGATTTTGCCATCACCACACCCGAGGCGATGGACGTACGTATCACCGGCATATCCATGGATGTCACCGCAGATGCTACATCCACGATGTGCTATCATATTAATACCGGTTTCGGCGATGCCTTCACAAACGTGATGACCATCTATGAGAAACGTAACTTGCCTAACCGTGCCATCGAACATGTTAACCTTACGCCGACCCTTACCGTCAAAGCAGGTCAGACCCTTCACGTGCGCGTGCTGCCTTGGCATGACTACGGAGAGGAGAAGGACAGCAAATATATATGCCTTCGTAACGTCGTTATCTCCGGTCAGGCTTTTGCTGCAGAACCGGGAGATGAACCGGGAGATGAACCGGGCGAAGAGACCAACGAGCATGCTTTTGGTTTGACGGCTGACGTAGATATGACCAATCATACTCTTACCGCCCTGTCTCCGCTGCCTTCGACAAGCGATAAAGTGACCTCTACCAATGTACAGGCCACCTATGCCGTTCTGACGAACCGTAATGTTTATCACGGCGATGCAACCGCTTACACGGCACCGGTGACGTATCGTAACTTGGCGAATAATGTGACCATCAAGACGCAAGCGGATGCCGAATCCAGCGATGCGTATATTGCATTCAAGATGACGATTGCTGACGGTTATGTCTTCAATGCAAGCGAGATTAATACAGACCTTTATCTGGATAACAAATCCAACTGGTTCTATGAGTTTATCATCGAAGGCGCTAACGGTTTACCGCTCTTCAAGTCGGCTACCCAAACGATCGGCGCCGGTCAGAGCGGAACAGGCCATAAAGCCACTTTGGCGCTGGAAAGCGAGACCGTCAAGAACCTCAAGGGTGAGATCACGGTGAAGTTCATCTATTGGATCAATAGCGGTTCGACACTGTTAGCTATCAAAGATTTTAATATCAAAGGTACCGTAGAGGAGCAAGCTGCACGCACCTTCACGGATTTCAAAGTGGAGTTCCGTGACGACCCCTATACCGTTTTCCTTCCCGATAACAATCAGTTGCCGGAAGGTGTAACGATTGCGGGCACCAACTATAACGGAGTCCAGCATGGTATCTACGGCGGTACCGTCACCGTACCGGTGGACGGACCGGTGAAGTTCACTATCGGCGCATGTCAGTTTAGCAAGACCGATATCACCGTGAAAAAGAACGGTGTGAATTTTGCTACGTTTAGCAATGTCGGTCCCTGTGGCGAGCAGAAACCGAATTACAACCAGTTCGTTACATGGACTTATAATGTGGAAGAAGCCGCTACATTGACTTTCGAGTTCGGCAATCAGACTTTTGTCCCGTATTTCTTCGCTGAAGCATGTGACTACATTGCACAAGCAATGGTTAGTTATTATGATACGGACGGTACAACGCTCTTAGGTAGCGAGACCGTGGACGGCGGTTCGGCTTTGGTATATGCTTATAGCGTTTCGGACGTAACCGTACCGGCAGGTAAGGCTTTCCGCGGTTGGTTCGCTTCGGCGGAGCCTAATGCCCTCAAAGTAGCAGAAGGAACGACCGTTATCGAGAGCCTCAAACTCTATGCCCATGCAACGGATATCGAGGTAGCAGAAGTAGGTAAGGTCTTCAACTACGACCTGACCCAACGCTCTTTCTATCCGGAGGATCATGAACTCATCTCCATCACCGGCGGTACGTATAATGGAACACAGCACGGGTGGCAGTTCGGCGCCAATGGCACGATTACGATTGAGGTAGCCGGAAACGCCCTCATTAGTTTGGCGCTCTGCAAATACGGCAATGCCAGCACACTCGCTTGCGTGGACGCGAATAGCAATCCTGTCGGAGAACCGATCACTTTGCCGGTAGCTGCAGACGGAAACAAAGGTGTGTTCCGCTATACCGGTCATGCCACTACGCTCACTTTCACCCTCTCTAACGGTGGTTACGTACACGCTGTCAAGGTGTATAACCTGGAGCAGGTACCGACCCTCAATGAAGCCGGTTACTACGTCATCGGAGCAGGTGATGCTGCCGGTTTGGTGTTGGCCTTGGAGACGGCACAGCCTTACGATAAGATCTTCCTTCCGAATGGTATATATGACCTCGGTACGGCAACTCTCACCCATATCGACCAGACGGTCAGCCTGATCGGTCAGTCGATGGAAGGTGTACTCATTCAGAACCATCCGCTGGCAGCCGGTATGAATAATGCCGAGACGTTCTATATCGGTGCCGATAATGTCTATCTGCAAGACCTCGCTATCCGCTGCGATGTGTCCTATGAAGGCAGTTCAGCCAGTGGAGTAGGTATCGCCGTACAGGTGCGCGGAGACAAGAGCATCATGAAACAAGTAGATCTGCAAGGTAACCAGGATACGTATTATTCTTCTTGCCCGGCTACCGCACGCGGTTATTTCGAAGACGGACGTATCGAAGGTACGGTGGATTATATTTGCGGTGGCGGCGATATGTGGTTTGAGAATACCTTGTTATACAATAATGCACGAGCGCATGCAGATGTTATCCTCGCGCCTTCGACGGTCGCAGAGACAGTTTACGGCTACGTGCTCAATAACTGTACCATTGACGGTGATGAAAGTCAAGCCGGAAGATGGAATCTCGCACGCGGTTGGCATAACAGCCCTGCCGCTACCTTCCTCAATGCTACCTGTCTCATCGCTCCGTCGGCACAAGGTTACACCTATATGAGCGCTGACCTCCCCGTCCGCTTCCATGAGTATAACACACATCTGGAAGACGGTACGCCGGTTACAGGTCATAACCTGAACGGACTCAACTATGCCGCTAACTCCGATGCTATCTATCTCGAAGCTATCGGTAATTACACCTATGATAACGTGGTCAAAGGAGCCGACAACTGGGATGCACGCGCTATCGCAGCGCAGGCTGTCGCTAATCCGAAAGTTATCGATGGCGATGCGGCTTACCTCATTGAGGACGAAGGTACTTTCGTCGCCCTACTCAAAGGTAGTGAACTGAACCTTGCTTCCTACATCGGCAAGATCCTCCGCAAAGCTAACACACGCGGCGGCTTCGGTGCTCCCACTACGGTAAATGGTTCTGCGACCGGCATTGAGAATACAACCTCCAAACTCGGCGGATCAGTGAAGATCCTCGAGAACGGCGTGCTCTACATCCTCCGCGATGGTAAGAAATACAATGCGCAAGGAATTCAAATTCAATAATAACTAATTCATTAACAACATGAGAAACTATTTCAAAACATTTGCATTGCTGCTACTGATGGCAGTATGCAGCATGGGGGCTAAGGCAGCCACCGTGAACGATCTCGTGGCAATTGATTACGACTACGTATTCATTGCCGATGACATGACCAACAATGGAACAGAGAAACCTGTCGCTAACACGCTTTATGCGGACGGACATATCTTTGCTCCTACCGCGAACTCGGTGGCTACCAACAAAGGAAATAGTACCTTTGCCGGTGGAACGCACCTCAACAGCCTTCGTCTGAAGAATGCACAAGACCGTTTGGCATTCAAGGTAAGCGGTCCTTGTACTGTCACGTTCTACACCTATTCCGATGCACAACGCGGAATTCTGGTCAGTAAGACGGACAATGTAACGACTGCCGAAGGAGCTTTTGCTGCTCAACCCGCTTCTACGCCGGTTTGGACGGTGGCTTTGGATGAGGCAGGTGTGTATTATCTGACTTCATACAATGCCGATTTCTTCTTCGCTGGCTTTGAGATCGTCTTCCCCGATGATCCCGCAGCAGTGACCTTTGGCGTAACACGTGAGGTGGCTTCCGTCACTTCGACTTCGACCGATGAGTTAGTTTCCGGCTATGCTGTTGCAGAAGATCAGTTGGTGGATCCTTCGGTAGCAGGTATCAGCGTAGCGATGAACTATCCAAGCGCTAACGTGTTGACCAATAAAGGTCGCGCCATATATTGGTACGATGGTACAGCAAGCAAAAACTGCTATGTGGATCAGGGTGTCAAGAACTACCGCAACCAAATAGGGGATGATGTCTTCACCGAACTCAACGATGGTATCTATTTCAGTTTTGATCTGACGGTAGCAGATGGCTATAAACTATCTCTCCAGCGTCTTGTCTCCGACGTATTGAAAAGTAATAGTAACACGCACTACGTAGTGAAGATCTACAATAACGGTGCGTTGCTTCGTACCTTTGATGAAGTAGAAGCTACGGCTACAACCTCTGACATGAAGCGCAGCATCGGCATCGCCAATGATCCTTCCTTGCAGAACCTGACCGGTACCGTTACCGTCAAGCTGTTCTTCTGGAATACCGCCAGCGCACAATATGTGGCTATCAAAGACTTGCAGGTAAAAGCGATTGTTTCGCATATCACTGACGGTACGCAGACGTTCGGTCTGACCCGTACGGTGGATACCGAAGTGACTACTTCGTCCGACTCGCAAGCTTCCGGCTATGCCGTTTCCGATGACGCGTTGGTGGATCCTTCTGTAGAAGGAATCACGGTTGCCAAGAACTTTGGTTCGCAGAATTCCTTGACCAACAAAGGTCGCAAACTCTATTGGTATAATGACGGTAAGCAGGAATGCTATGCTGACAAGGGTACCCCTAACTACCGCAACTATATCTATGATGCAGAAGAATACGTGAACGCTTTGGATGAGCGTTGCTACTATGGCTTCGACATGACCATTGCATTAGGCAAACAAGTGTCGATTAAGATGCTCACTTCGGATGTCTTCTCTGATGCTTTGGATGCTTCCTACCAAGTGAAGATCTACAATAACGGTGAGGTCATCAAGACCTTAGATGTAGTTGGCCCGAATGCAGGCGGTACTGCCGACATGAAGCGCATCGTTAACCTCTCCGAAGAGGCGGCGCTGCAAGGTCTGAAAGGAACCGTTTCTGTCAAACTGTTTTGGTGGAGCGCTACCAACGGCAAGTACCTCGATGTCAAAGACCTTAACGTAGCAGCTCTGGTAGAAGACGCTGAAGGCGAAGGTGTCAAAGGACTCGTCTTTACTGACTTTGAGGCTTCAAAGAACCCGACCTTCACCGAAGGCGAAGTAACTGCTTCTTTCTCCAATGCCAATAACAATACCATCTCTCCTGCCTCGGAGAACCGTGGCGTCCGTATGCAATCGCAATATGGCATCACCAGCCTCAAAGTGGAAGTACCGGCTGATTCGTACATCAGCGAGGTGGTCTTCGTTTGGAATAAGAAAGGCAACCTGAACGGAGGTACGAATTACCTTGATCTGCTCATTACCAACAGCAGTGACGTACAGGTAAGCACCTTGCAAGAATCCGAGCAAAAGAATGAAACCACATGGTCTTGCGGCGAAGTTAAGGAATCGGAACTTACTTTTGCACAGCAAACACCGGGCGATTTCTATTGCCATTCGATCCGTGTTACCTATCTCCAGAAACCGGCAGTTCAGCAGTACGTTCGTGCCCACGCGCACATGTACCTCAACACCCTCTGCTTCCCGTATCAGATTGATTCGTACACCGGTGCTACTTTCTACACCATGCTTTACAAAGCAGGTGGAACAGCTGCAGAGCCGGCAGAGATCTATCTCCAGGAGCACGTGGGTGCACTCGAGGCAGGCAAACCCTATTTCTATGTGCCCGAAGGTACCGAACTCGTTTGCAATTACTCCGGCGAATACACTCCGGCAGGTAACGATGGTAACGGCACCTATGGCGTTTATGACGATATGACCGATGTTACTCCGGGTATGTATGTCACCTATAATAACCTCTTCACCAAAGCCGGTACCAATGTCAAGATCCGTGAGTACCGCGCATATGTGAATATGAGCGAAGTAAGCTCCGAACCGCAAGGTCCGTCTTATGTTACTGGTCGCAAACAACTGCGTATCGGTAATGCGAACGCTCCGCAAAGTATGACAGGAATAGAGCAAATCACCAATGACCAATCACTAATCACCAATAAGGTTATCCGTAATGGTCAACTCTTCATCCTCCGTGACGGCAAGATCTATAACGCTATGGGACAAATAGTAAATGGTAAATGACAAAATCGTAAATAGTATGAAACGAGTATATTTTTCTCCGGTTATGGAGACCTATCCCATAAATCCGGCATCCGCTCTCTGCGCCAGCGGAGACACAGGCACACCCTTTGGTGTGGATAATAACGCTACAAATGACCTGATCATTTCGTAAGTCGTATAACGTATTGTTATCCCAAAAGGCGACCCGCTTCGGTGGGTCGTTTTTTTTCGTAAGTATGCCGGAGGCACACTCGCTGGCACGTTGCCACGGGCTTTCCGCCTTCGGTGTACTTACAATGTTAAAAGACAAACAAGACGAGGCGCAGAGACATGCCCAAAGAAATTATGTCGTCATAGAAGTTCGTAACCAATTCGTTTCTATTTTCGGTGAATCTTACACCAATGCCGACATCTTTATCGGAAAAATCTGGGGACTCGGAGAACGAAAAATCAGAGAAATTGTCAAGTCGGAATCATTTTCGGCAGTGAGTGCCGACGACTTATCGAAATTAGTAGTAACTTTGCAGCAGATTTTGAAAGAAAGGGAATAAAAGAAAAGTTTGATAAAAGAAAATTAGAAAGAGAAGGTGGTACTAAAGTACGTACGTAACACCTTTTGTAACACCTGTAATTTTTTTTAAAGTTTTATATATGCATCATTTTGATGAACTATGGCTCTTACTCCGCCAACATGGTTCCAGTAACAAGCGGGAGGCTGAATGTGCGCAGATATGGGATAGTTATTCGCCCGAGTTGCGAGATTTGCTCTATGAGACCATTCGCAAGAAATTAGAGCAGCACAAGTTTGTGCATTATGATCCATTGCGTGCTTTCCAAGAGAATGTTCGGGCACTTCGCTCCCAAACCCTCTCCTACGCGGAGTACTATGCCCGCTATCACACTACCGAGCCCCGTGACGGGTGGCAGATGGCTAACCCTACGGGAAACAAAGTAATCTATGTTAAACAAATTAACTAAATTCATTATGGCTTTGCATTTTACTTTAAATCCCCTGTTTGAATCTATGTCAGGGGTAGTAAGCAGAAAGCGTCTGCCCGACGGGCGCGTCGAGTCCATTATCGCTACCAAACGTGGCACATTGTACAAACGCACGACCTATCCGAAAAGGACGTTCTCACGTCGTGGTTAAGTCGTTCTCGGAAGATGGTCCCGTGATGGTCATGTGCTGGGAACACGCTTGTTAGGACGCGAGCATCACGGGACCATGTCCCGAGAACAAAACAATCAACACCCAATCACAACATGGGAAAAGTATTTTTTGATCCGGGTATTGACTCCGTACGGGGTATCCTGATTGGTACCGATCCGTTTTACATCCG
>CAMHSB010000044.1:2500-7974 GCA_946187695.1 uncultured Bacteroidales bacterium | reverse complement strand
CACTCTACTGACGGTTACCAATCGTCATGAACGCACCTTTGGAAGCCTCCGTTACTCTTTTGGAGGCGACCACCCCAGTCAAACTACCCACCATGCAGTGTCCCCGCTCCGCGGGTTAGAACCCAAATAACCATTTTTGATGTATTTCGTATCTTTTATTTGTTTATTTGAAAAATTTTCCGTATCTTTGCACCCGATTTACAACTGATTTCCTCGTATCAACCTGCTGTTGTTATGCTGTTGTTTAGCAGTGCGCAAGCTTTCTATAGTAGGTGATTAGTATGTGATTAGTATGTAATTGGCGGGTAATTCAGCCTACGTCAGCGTAAGGAAAGCGTAACAAAACAATAGAATTTATATGGCTATCACAGTTCTCGAACACCCCGTCCGTGAGATCCACGGGGCATTTACCAAGAAGGGTATCATCAACCGGCAGAAGAAGTACCGTGACGAATACGGTCGTATCATCCATGAAGGTGCGCAGGAAGGCTATGCGGTCAGCCATCCGCGTGACTACAAGAAGAACCCGCCGAAAGGAGCGGAGTTGGCGCATATCAATCTCTTCCGGCAAGCCTGTCTCATGACCAAGGAGATTCTCGATGCCGAAAAGCCCGAAGAGACTCCAGTCGTAGTCATTCTTCCCCAACGCCCCAAGTACCTCACAAAAGAGGAAGCCCAAGCCATGCTTGCCGACTACCGCAAGCGCTACCGTGCCCAGTTACCATCCACACGCGGCACACATCCCGACCCGCAGGCTCCTATCGACAAGAACACCAAGGAACCGAAGCGTTATTTCCGCTTGGACAACTTCATCCGTTCTATGACCTACCTCACCCTCAAAGCCCAACAAACCACCCAACAATCGCAAGATTAATGCAGATTTCCGCAAAAAATGCAAAAATATTTAAAAAATGCAACCTAAAAGTTGCACATATCAAAAAAAAGTTGTAACTTTGCAGCACTTTTTAATCGAGTGCCTTTGCACGAGAAAAAAGAGGTATCTTGGCACGAAACAAAAATAAGACGATATGACGTTCGATAAAGTTATAGAAGATGGTCGCTTGTGGGCGGTTCGTTATAATGGCGAACAAGAGAACGCTTTGCAGAAAGTAATGGGGCAATGGAAAGATGCTGAATGGTTGGCAGATTTCTTCATGCAAAACTTTGATGACCTTATTACATACTTCAAAGTAACGGACATAGAGGACGCTATATATCAAACAATGGAAGATCGTGACGACTTGGCATGTATCATTATGGATATTTCTCCGGACGCCGACCTTGACCGTTTCTTCCGTCCGTTGGATAACAACCGTACGCGTGAAATGATTCTCGGCAAAGAGAAAGGTCGTCCGCATCGTCGCAGTTGGCTGCGCTTGTATGCCATCAAACTAAATGCCGGTATCTATATCATCACTGGTGGAGCAATCAAACTGACATATAAGATGGAGGAGCGTCAGCACACATTGATAGAATTGGAGAAAATGGAAAAAGTTAGAAATTTCCTCCTTAGTGAGAAGATTTTTGACGATGATAGTTTTACTGATTTTCAAAAGGAGATAGAGCCATGACACAACAAGAAGCAATCGCTCGTTTGAGCCGTTACCAATCGCCCACGCCTTCCACTTGGCGTGAGGACGAGGAAGCCACTCGCCGCGCAAAAGCGGAGGGATGGTTGCCGTATTCCCGTAAGATTGCCATTCGTACTGCTATGGCAATGAAACGTCAGAACATTACTCGGTCGGATGTAGCCTCTCGAATGGGCTGCTCTCCGCAGTATGTCTCTCGTCTGCTGAAAGGCGAGGAGAACCTCTCATTGGAAACAATCTGCAAATTGGAGAATGCGCTTAATGTGCCTATTCTCCAATATGAGTTTGCGTAAATAAGTGAGATAGTGTTTCACTTATTGAATCACAAATAACAAATAACCAACCGCCTATGAGATAACAAAAGATGAAGATATGCGATGAAACGCATATCGAGCGAAGCACCCGAGTAGTCCCCACTACGAGGATTAAGTGCAAGCATAGAATAAACAACATACATAAATAAGCATACAGCTACGAACTTGGAATCTTGAAAACTCGACACTTTTAAGATTTCTAAACCAAGAACAAGGCTTTTGCTCACGTTTTGACGTGAGTCTTGTTCGGTAGATATTTGGTTTAGAAAGGTTGTCGAGATTCCTCAAGATTCCAGATTGAAGCTAACAAGCCTCACGTTTTTTGTGCATACATATCCATAGTGACCATACAAGATAAAAGCCAAGCCCCACAAAGGCGTAAGAGTGGGAAATAAAACACATCTTATCATGAAACGTAAACTATTATTTATCTTAATCGCTGCGGCGTCTTGCCTATTCACAGCATGCACAGAAAAGAACAAGCCGAGTAATAATCAAGGGAATGTATCTGTAACTATGCAGGACATTACATGTACAGCGACCACAGCTCACATTGTATTCAATTTAAAATATACCAACGCGCACATCAAAGATGCAGGACTTATGTATGGGCTTACAAGTCAAAACACAAGCGATTGGCTTTTCGCTACTTTGAGCAATTCTAATTTAGCCACGGTACAAAGTAAAACATCTGGCTCTTATGATGTCTCTTTTGACTTGAAATCACTTAAAACAGGTTCCAGATATGGAGTTTATGCCTATGCTATTACGCAGGATGACGATATTACGATGACATCGGAATATCAATTTACACCATCCGGCAGTTCAAGTGGAGGTGGTGGAACTTATAATGAAGAGAAACCAGAGCGTGTCAAAGTGACATCCATTTTAGAGACATCTTTATATGGCTATTCCTATACGAAATACACTAATTATTACTACAAATGGATTGATAGTAAAGGGAATGTCGAGTTGTATGTAACGGAATCAATGGGATACACTGGTTATCTCGGAAGAGCATCTATCAATAGAGATACATATAAAGGGGACTACTATATAGGAAACTTTACTTATGTAGTTACTAAATGGGTCTCAAACGATAAATGGTACTACTATTTTAATTAACCATACAAACAATCAAATCTTATGAAAGCAAAAGTTCTTCTTTTAGCTCTTGTTGCAGCAACAGGAACTGTGTTCGCTCAGAACAATGCCATTCAAGGTGCATCAGTGAGCAAGTATGAAGCCACGCAACTCAAAAACAACGGAAATATGTTTATCGTTCCGTTGGTGGCAAGTCTGAACATCAAACAGAGTACGCCTTCGGATTACGTACTTAGGGAAACGATTACGCTCCCCGAAATGCGAAAAAAGGAGAGTGAGAAAGACTACTTTGAGCGTGCCGAGAAATTCATGAACATGCGGATGGACGAACTCAAGGCGCAAGCCCTCTTTGAGTTTATCGATCGTGAGAATTGCTCGCTCATTGTTTCGCCTATCTATAGTATCAAAACGACAAGCAGCAGCGGTTCACAAATGAATGTCGAGGTGCGCGTGAAAGGCTATCCTGCCACTTACACTCATTTCCGCGACCTACAAACGGCTGATTCCACTATTGTCAAACTCAATCGCCTTATCATTGATAAGAAAGACGAGCAGCATATCTTGACTGACCGTCAGGTGGAGACCAAAGAACGTACCGAAGAAATTAAACGCAACTAATCATGAAACGCTTTCTTATTATAGCTTTCTCCCTCTTAGCACTTGTAACTATCCAAGCTCAGACATTCAACTATACGGGTTTGGAAATTAAACAGGAGAAAGTAAAGAAGAAAAACGTGTACGAATGGGAGAACTTCCTATTGGCGAACTACGGCTTGGGGTTTATTGATGATTTCAAGTCGCACTCTTTTGGTCTAACATACGGACGCGTCAAACTGTTTGGCTATTATGCGAGTGTGATGGTCAATACAGGCTTACACTATGCCAACGACTACACCGCAGAAAGAAATGGCTCCTTAGGAAGCGAGTGGATAAATTACGGATATGAATCTTTATATCCTTTCTACACAGGCAAGAATAGTTACAACCGTGCTTCGTTAACACTCGGAGGAATCGTCAGAATGGTCGTTCCCCTCTATCTCTATATCGGCGCAGGATATGGTTATCAGTCTGTTACGCGACAGATGAGTTCCGGCAAATGGGCTATGATAAGACCTTTTTCGGTCACGCATGGTATGATGTGGGATGTCGGCTTGCAAGGCAGCATCAAAGGTTTTACAATCTCTGCAGGCTACTCCGTACTTACAGATTACGACTACTATACTATGCATGAGTTAAAAGTTGGTTTAGGTTACACATTCAAAGACATAAAGAAATGAAAAGGATATATTTTATACTATGCTCATTAGTAGTAATCTTCACGGCGTGTCAAGACGAGTTCCAAGATGCAACATATATCTCTAATACGGAAATATCCGCACATAGTTCAACCGCAGATGTGCTCATCTATGTAAGCGATCAAGATGGTGGTCGCTCTCGCGCAACAGTGGAAGAGTTCGGTGTGTTTCTCTCAACAACGGCAAACCCGACTGACAAAGATGAGAGACATAGTTTAGTTATTAAAGATGAGAACTGGGATGTTTACCGACAGGTTTACAATGAATATGGCGCCTATGTGTTTACCATAGATGGATTAAGCGCGAATACCACTTATTATGCTCTACCGTTTATTAGTAATCGTTGGGGAATAGTAACCGGAAAAGTGGTGTCTTTCACTACTAACGGCACAGCCAAGGTAACAACCAAAGCGGCTACACAGATTGCCACAACAACGGTGCAACTGAATGCCACAATAGAATTAGTAGGAGAGAATGTCAATCTGGAGAAGAGAGGCTTTGTAATGTCAACTTCTAACAACCCTACAATAGAAGCAGCAAACACACAGAATTGGGCGGAAGTTGGAAAAACAGGAGACTATGGTGTCAAGTATACAGGGCTTCAAAGCAGTACTCGCTATTATTTCCGTGGCTATGTGGTTGTAGATGGAGAAACGCTTTACGGCAATGTGTTGAACTTTACAACACTTACACCGGACGATGCGATAACTCTTTCATTGAACAATGTAACGGATATTACAAACAACTCCGCCAAAGTGAGCGGCTCTATCACTATCGGCAAGGATGCTGTAGGACAAATCTCCGAATGTGGATTTATCTGCACAACAGACAATAATCCGACATTTAATAGTAGTTGGTATAGCGGAGGGTATTTCAATAGTTCTAACAACAGTGACTTCAGTACATGGAGCGGTCAGAAGAATTTAAGCGGAACATTTAAGTCCCTTAGTCAAAACACGCTCTATTATTATCGAATGTACTACAAAATCGGCACGCAATATTATTACGATACTACTATTAAATCCTTCCGTACAACAGGTAGCAGCCAAAGTTATTATACCGTCTCGCAAATAATGAGTGTGTATAATTCGCTCGGCCTTGCAAGCGGAGCAACTTCAACGGATACATACACAGTACGAGCCTATGTTACACAATGGAAGAGTGGATATCCT
>CAMHSB010000043.1 GCA_946187695.1 uncultured Bacteroidales bacterium | reverse complement strand
AAACGTACGAGAAAGAGTTTGGTAACTCTCCTCGTATCGTTACTATCCATGCCGGTCTGGAATGCGGTATCATCGGTGCCAACTATCCGAACATGGAGATGATCTCCTTCGGTCCGACCATCGAGCACCCGCACAGTCCGGACGAGCGCGTGAACATCGCTACTGTGCAGAAGTTCTATCGTTTTGTTTTAGCTGCTCTACAGCAACTTTAGTGATCTCGTCGTCGCGCTCGAAGAGCGGGAAGAAACCTTCATCGCCGAGCACGTCACGCACGATATAAGCATTCAGAAGTCGCGTCATTAAAGGGCGCGATTTTTGTATCTCTGCCTCGTTAGGCTCCACACCTTTCTCTTCGGCAAACGCCACAAACTGCGGGATAAGATCCTGCTTGAGCAGGTGTTTCTCCAGGCTCTGCCAATCTTTGAACTTGGAGAGTTCCTTGCGGTGGGTGTCCGTATATTTGTATGCGAACTGATAGGTGTAAGCGAGGTTGACGCAGCGGTTGTACCAAGGCGTGTTGAGCGTGGTGTCGCGACCGACAAAGACATCGGGCATGATACCGCCGCCTCCGCGAACGATGCGGCCGTTCTTGGTGCGATAAGTGGTGGTGTCGCTGAAATGGATGGAGTCCGCGGAGTAGAACTCGCCGTGCTCCCAGCGTTCCTCCAGATCCTTGGCGTAATCTTCCTGTTCGCCGAGGGTATAGGGTTTCTGGATGCAGCGTCCGGAAGGTGTGTAATACCGGGCAACGGTGAGGCGTACCGCACTGCCGTCGTCAAAGGGCATCTGTTGCTGTACGAGGCCCTTACCGAAGGAGCGGCGACCGACGATCGTAGCGCGGTCGTTATCCTGCATCGCTCCGGCGAAGATCTCCGAGGCCGAAGCCGAGAAATTATCGATCAGTACGACCAGCGGGGTCTGTTTGAAGCGGCCTCCGCCGTTGGCGGTAGCTTCATAACGCGGGTAAGCGCGACCCTGTGAATAGACGATCAGGTCGCCTCGTTGCAGGAACTCATTGGCCATGCGGATGGCTTGTTCCATGTACCCGCCGCTGTTCTCGCGCAGGTCGATGATGAAACGGTCTGCACCTTTGGAAGACAGGTCAGCAAGCGCCGCGATGAACTCCTTGTAGGTCGTCTCGCCGAACTTATTGACACGGATAAAACCGATGTTGGGTTCGATGATGAACTTGGCATCCACCGAGTGGACGGGTATGTCGCCGCGGGTGACGGTGAAAGAGAGCGGTTCGTTGACACCGGCGCGCAGGATACCCAACTTGACTTGGGTGCCTTTGGGACCGCGCAGGGTCTTCATCACCTTCTCGTTATTCATCTTCTTACCCACGAAGGTGGAGTCATCGACGCTGACGATCTTATCGCCCGCCAGCACACCGACTCCTTCGCACGGACCGCCGGCAATAACGGCCACGATACGTACCGTATCCTGTTGGATGGAGAACTGCACACCGATGCCGGAGAACGAGCCCGCCAATTCCGAATTGACCATCTCGAGGTCCTCTTTGGGGATGTACGAACTATGGGGATCTAGTTTCTGGACCAGTTCCGCCATCACCTCGTCGGTGATGCTGTCGATGTTCAGACTGTCCACGTAGGCGTTTTCCATCAGTTGGAGCAAGCGGTCCACTTTCGTTTGCTCCAGTTTCCACTGTCCGTTCTGATAGACGATACGCTGGGCGTTGGCTTTTTGACAAAGCGCCATGCCGATGGTGATGCCCAAAGCAACACCGATGACTGTCAATGTGGGAAGAAGATATTTCTTCATTTTGATTTATGATTTTTGATTTTGATCCGGCAGGAACTCTACCTCGATGCCGGCGCGTTTGAGCAGTTCTACACCGTCCATAAGGCGGTATTCTTCGCCGTACACCACGCGCTTGATGCCCGATTGGATGATCAGTTTGGAGCACTCAAGGCAAGGTGAAGCGGTGACGTAGAGGGTAGCACCGTTGGAACTATTGTTGGAGCGCGCTACCTTGGTCAGGGCGTTCGCTTCTGCGTGCAGTACGTAGGGCTTGGAGACATTATTCTCATCCTCGCAGATGTTCTCAAACCCCGAAGGGGTACCGTTGTAACCGTCGGAGATGATCATCTGGTCTTTGACCAGAAGGGCTCCTACTTTGCGGCGCACGCAGTAACTGTTCTCCGCCCAGATACGGGCCATGCGCATGTATAAATAGTCGCGTTTTTGTTGCTTATCCATATTAAATCTAGTTTTCTAGATCTCTAGATTTCTAGATATCTAGTAATTTCTTAGCGAAATCTTTGACATCGATCCCGTCGAAGGTGCCCGAGGACATCATGAGAAGCGCCGTGTTACTATAGCTTAAACCCTTCAGACGCTTCTGTAACGCTTCGCTCTCGGTAAATACCTCTACATTTTCCGTGCCAAAAGCGTTTCGTACCTCTTCCGCTGTGATGGGTGTGAGGCGTTTATGCTCGATGACCTTGGGGTTGAAATAGACGTAGGCGATGTCCGCTTCCGCCATGCAGTCCTTGTATTGCGGCAGGAAATCCGCCATGAGGCTCGAGAAGGTATGGAGTTCCATACAAGCTACCAGTTTCTTGTTCGGGTAGCGTTCCCGCACGGCATTGACGGTGGCTTTGAGCTTGGAAGGCGAGTGCGCAAAATCCTTGTACGCCACGCTGTCGGCTGTCTCGCATATCTTCTCCAGACGGTTAGATGCGCCGGTGAAGGTACTGACCTCGCGGTAGAAGTCATCTGGTGCAACACCGATACAGTGACAGGCAAGCATCGCGGCCTGCAGGTTCTGCATGTTGTGGCGACCGAAGACCTGCATTTCGACCTTGCCTTCGTAGGCATCGTACGGGATAATCGAGATGTCGAGATCTCGAGACGTCGAGGCCTCGTCGGCTATCTGCTTTAAATTCTCATCGCCCTTGTAGTAGATGAAACTTCCCTTTGGCTCGATGGAGTGCACGAACTTGCGGAAGGTATCGACGTACTCCGGGAAAGTGGGGAAGACATTGATATGATCCCACGCGATACCGGTGAGGATGGCTACGTGGGGGTGGTACCAAAGGAACTTGGAACGCAGATCGAGCGGGCTCGTGAGGTACTCATCGCCCTCGAAAACGGCGTACTTGGCGGTATCGGAAAGGCGCACCATGCGTTCGAAGCCTTCTATGTGTGCGCCCACCATGTAGTCGGCTTCGATACCGAGGCGGTTGAGCACATAAAGGATCATGGAGGTAGTGGTGGTCTTACCGTGCGAGCCGCCTACCACGATGCGGATCTTGTCTTTCGTCTGTTCGTACAGGTACTCGGGGAAGGAGTATATCTTGATGCCTAACTCGCGGGCGCGGACTAGCTCGGGGTTGTCTTCGCGGGCGTGCATGCCGAGGATGATCGCGTCTAAGTCGGGCGTGATACGCTCGGGGTGCCAACCTATTTCATCGGGTAGCAGGCCTGCATCGCGCAAGTGAGACAGCGCGGGCTCGAAGATTTCATCATCCGAGCCCGTTACCTGATATCCCGCCTTGGAGGCAACGGCTAATGCCAAGTTATGCATCGCCGCACCGCCAATAGCTATAAAATGGATTTTAGTCATAAACCATGCATGGTTTATTTGAATAATTTGTCGAAGTCCTCTTGACTAACCGTCTTGGGCTCGATCTTGACGATACCCTTGAGGGCCTCGTTGATCTTGTCCTCTACCAGGCGCTCTACGATGCCGCGCAGTTGGTCGTCGTTCTTGAGCATCTGTTGTGCATAGTTAGTGAGCATCTCGTCCTCAACGTTCATCAGGCCGTACTGCATGAACTGCATCTTGGCGATACGTTTGGCGAAGTCCTCTACTTCCTCTTTCTTGACGTCGATGTTATACTCCTTCATGAGCTGGTCTTTTGCCAGGTGCCATTTGAGTTCCTCGATCATCTTCGGGAAGTCCTTGTCGAGCTCCTCTTGGGTCATCTTCTCGTTGGTAGCGAGTACCCAGCGTTTGAGGAAGTCCTCTGGGAAAGCAACCTTCTCCATCTTCTTGAGGATAGCCTCTTTGGCATCGATGCCGAAGCGGTATTTGGTCTCCTCTGCGAGGCTGCGCTCGATGTCCTCTTTGATACGTTCACGGAAAGCTTTCTCATCCTTCGGTGCGTCCTTTCCATACACTTTTGCGAACAGCTCTGCATCTACTGCGCAGGGTTTTACTTCTGCTTTGACACCTTTCTCTTCGTCAGCCGGGATGTACTCGCCGAAGCGGTTGGTGTACGCCTCTACCTGCTTGTCGATCATCTCTTTGGTCGGCTCGATGGTGTACTCGGGCAGTTTGTTCTTGCCGCTCAGTTTGGCGTCAAACTCCGGAGCGACTGCGATATCGAAGGCGAACGTAAAGGTGTCCTCGTGGTCGAGGTCGATGTTCTTGGTCTCTGCGTCGTTGGGCAGCGGTTCACCGAGGATCTGCAGTTTGTTGTCCTCGATGTGCTTGTTCAGGTTCTCGCCTACGAGTTTGTTCAGTACGTCTGCCAGGATCCCCTTACCGTACATTTTCTTCACGAGTCCGGCAGGCACCATACCCGGACGGAAGCCCGGCATCTGTGCTTTCTGACGCACTTGTTTGAGTTGCTTTGCAACTTCGTCCTGATAGTCTGCCGGCTCAATCGTCAGTTTGACCACAGCCTTCAGGTCTTTCAATTCAGATTGTTCAATTTTCATAAATCTTATATTTTATTTGCTCTTTTTCTTTCTAATTCGTCGAGGATGATCTTGCGGATACGCATCGCGTGGGGCGTTACCTCTACGTACTCATCCTCTTTGATGTACTCCAGCGCCTCTTCGAGACTCATGCGTACAGGCGGCGGAAGAACGGCTTTGTCGTCTGCCGATTTGGAACGCATGTTGGTCAGTTTCTTGGATTTGGTGACGTTGATGACGATATCGCCTTCTTTCGCGTTCTCACCGACCACTTGTCCGGCATAGACCTCTTCTTGCGGGTCGATAAAGAACTTACCGCGGTCCTGCAGTTTGTCGAGGGCGTAAGCATAAGCCGTTCCGGCTTCCATCGCGATGAGCGATCCGTTGTTACGTTTCACGATCTCGCCTTTCCACGGCTGGTACTCCAGGAATCGGTGCGCCATGATGGCTTCACCGGCCGATACGTTCATTACGTAGGTACGCATACCGAGGATACCGCGGGACGGGATAGTGAACTCCAGATGTACGCGGTCGTTGACCATCTCCATCTTGGTCATCTCGCCTTTGTGGGTGGAGACGAACTCGATAATCTTACCCGAGCAATCTTCCGGCGTGTTGACGGTAAGGGACTCAACCGGCTCGCACTTGACGCCGTTGATCTCTTTGACGATCACTTGGGGTTGACCCACTTGCAGCTCGTATCCTTCGCGACGCATGGTCTCGATGAGGACTGACAAGTGCAGCACACCGCGGCCGTAGACACGCCATGAGGATTCTTCCGCACCTTTCTCTACGCGCAGCGCCAGATTCTTCTCGAGCTCTTTGTTGAGACGGTCCTGGATATGGCGGCTGGTGACGAACTTACCGTCCTGTCCGAAGAATGGGCTGTCGTTGATGCAGAAGGTCATGGACATCGTCGGCTCGTCGATTGCGATCGGCTTGAGTGCCTCGGGGTTCTCGGCATCGCAGATCGTATCGCCGATCTCAAAACCGTCAATACCGATCATGGCGCAGATGTCGCCGTTGTGCACCACATCGGTTTTCACGTGTCCCATGCCGGAGAAAGTATGCAGCTCTTTGATCTTGGTTTTGATCATCGTGCCATCTTTCTTGGCGAGCGTAACTGCCTGACCGTCTTTGAACTCACCGCGGTGCACACGACCGATCGCGATACGGCCTACGTAGGAGTTATAATCGAGACTCGTAATGAGCATCTGCGGCGTACCCGGGTTCTCTACCGGCGCGGGGATATACTCGATGATGGCGTCCATGAGGTCGGTGAGGTCCGTCTTTGGTTTTCTCCAATCGGTACTCATCCAGCCTTGTTTTGCCGAGCCGTAGAGGGTCTGGAAGTCCAACTGATCGTCGGTCGCGTTGAGGTTACACATGAGGTCGAACACCTCTTCCTGTACCTCGTCCGGACGGCAGTTGAGTTTATCCACTTTATTGATCACCACGATGGGTTTCAGACCGATCTCGAGGGCTTTCTGCAGCACAAATCGGGTCTGCGGCATCGCGCCTTCGAAGGCATCTACGAGCAGCAGTACGCCGTCCGCCATGTTGAGTACGCGCTCCACTTCACCACCGAAATCGGCGTGCCCCGGAGTGTCAATAATATTGATCTTCGTTCCCTTGTAGTCGATCGCTACGTTTTTGGCCAGAATCGTGATACCGCGCTCGCGCTCCAGGTCGTTGTTATCCAGGATCAACTCACCCTTGTTTTCGTTCTCGCGGAAAAGGTGCGCCGTGTACAACATCTTATCGACCAGCGTCGTTTTTCCGTGGTCCACGTGCGCAATAATTGCTATGTTTCGAATATTTTGCATAATACCCCAATAAAAATCGGCTACAAAATTACTGCTTTTTTTTTATATACGCAAGTGCGCGCGCATATTTTTTTATTTTGCTAACTACAGTTTGCTAACTCGAGTTGACAAATTATTAGCGGATTATGCAAATGACTGACAATTTGTCAACTCGACTGCTCATTTTATAGAAATTTATCACTTTTTGTCAAAAATATTTGGTGGGCTCGCAAAAAGGCAGTAATTTTGCATCGTTTTTCGAAGGCACCTGCTCTCAAGGTACGCGAAACGTCGCGGGATGCCCACGCATTGGTGCGAACGAAAAACTTAGTCTGTTTAAAAAAGAAAGGAGATAACTATGAAAAAGTATTGGAAGAATGTTAGTTATCTATTGACAATTTGCTGCCTGATGGCAGGATTCACTTTCGCGGACGCCGCTAAAACTAGCACTGATGATTTTACCGTTCGCTTCCGCGAGAACACGTTGGTGGTTACCGCCGCGCAAATGGAGGAAGCCCGAATCTATTCGTTGGACGGAAAGCTGCTCCAGAAAGAACGTGGTAATTATGTTGAGTTTGAGTTAGAGCAGGGTAGATCCTACCGCCTCTACGCCAAAGTCGGCAACACGATGGAACGTCGTCGTATCGAATTACGGTAAAATGGAAATGAGAGACTTTCGGGTCTCTCATTTTTTTATTGGCTTGCGCGGATATAGAGCGGTATGGATATCGCCAGGAAGACGAAGTTCGGCAGCCATGCAGCCATGAAGGGCGACATGACGTTGTTGACCGAGAAGGTCGTGCTCACGGTTGAGAAGAGGATATAGAGGGCGGTGAGCACCACGCCGATACCGAGGTTCTTACCCATACCGCCGCGCACTTTGCGACTGGACATCGTGACACCGAGCAGGGTCATGATGAACGCACCGAGCGGGCTTGCCCAACGTTTGTGGTACTCCACTTCGAAGGCTTTCACGTTGCCTGAGCCGCGTTGACGCTGGCGTTCCATATAATGCCGCAACTCGGGCGTGGTCATCTGCTGCGCCTGTTGGGCGGTGATGAACAGTTCGTCGGGGATGATAGGCATGACGATGTCCTTGCGGTCGCCCCGCTCCAGCTCCTCGCGCATACCCATGAAATCGCGCTGGACGTAGGTCTCGAGGTGCCAGTATTCGAGCGAATCGTAATAGATACGCTCGGCGGTGGTACGTTGCACAAGACTCTTGCCTTCGAATTTCTCAATCGAACAGCGGTAACCCATGTTACTTTGCCGCCGGAAGGACTCGATATAGAGGATCGTACCGGGCTCGACCGCCATCTGGATGTTGCGGGCGTTCTCGGTCGTGAAATGTTCGATATACTTGTCGGTGAAGGCGAGCATATGCTTACTGCTCTTGGGGATCACCCATCCGCCCAGCCACATGCCTAAGGCGAAGAGCAGGGCTGCCGAGAAGGCGTACGGGACCATCAGACGATGGTAACTGACACCTGCGGCGTGCATGGCGATGATCTCCGAGTTGCCGGCCAGTTTGGAGGTAAAGAAGATGACCGAAATGAAGATGAACAGCGAGCTGAACATGTTCATGTAGTACGGCAGGAAGGGCAGGTAGTACTCGAGGATGATCTCCTTGAGCGGAATCTGGTTCTCAAAGAAATCGTCCATTTTCTCCGTGAGGTCGAAGACGATCGCAATCGACAAAATCAGCACGATCGAGAAAAAGAACGTACCCAAGAATTTCTTTACTATGTACCAATCGA
>CAMHSB010000042.1 GCA_946187695.1 uncultured Bacteroidales bacterium | reverse complement strand
TCTGGAATGACTACAGCTATTAGTAAGGTACATGCCGGAACGTATTCTTACAGATAAAGGGTGGCGCTATAAGCAACAGAAGATTCATCTTCTTCGCGCCAAGTGGCACGACTACCTCTCGCCCTCCATCTATATGTTGACGCTCACTTCTCTCGATCGTGAGCCCGTCTTTGGAAAACTAACTGGCGACATTCAAACCCCTACTATTACCCTCTCACCCATCGGCCAGATGGTTTCCGAACAAATCGAACAAATACCTACTTATAAGGGCTTCGATCAAACAGAGATTTACTCCTACATCGTCATGCCCGACCATGTACATATTCTCCTTTACGTCCGCCAAAAGCTCCAACATCCCCTCGGATATTACGTGAGTTGGTTCAAGAAACAATGTAGCGATCATGCGCGAGGAATTAGCCTCGCGAGCACAACCTCTTTCTTTTCCGGTCCTGCTCTCGGCGCTAACTCCGCGAGCAAATCCCCTCTAATCTTTGCTCCCGAATACCACGACCGTATCCTTACCCACCAAGGCCAACTCGACCACCTCAAACAGTACATCCTCGACAACCCAAGACGCCTCGCTATTAAACGTGCCAACCCCGAATTTTTTCGCCTGCGCCAAGACATCGAGGCCGCCAACCTCACCTTTACTGCATTAGGCAACCTCTTCTGGCTCAACTATCCCCTCAAACAAATGCTCCAATGCTCACGTTCCCTCTCGCAAAACGATATCAATAACCTTCGCGATAAATGCCTAACTCTTGCGGATCAAGGCATCGTTTTTATATCAGCGGGGATCTCCGAAGGTGAAAAACAAATATGCCGAGCACTCCGCGAAAACGGTTTTCCCCTTATCATCCTCCTCAAAGACGGCTTTCCAAAACCAGATGACCCCAACGCTAAATACTTCAAACCGAAAGGTGTTTACTTCGAAGCCTGTGCCGAGGGACAACTATTGCTATTAGAACCACACCCCGATGTCTTCTTTCTACCCAATGTTGCTCAACCCATACTCCAACGCTACCCTCAACTCCCGCAAACCTCCACACGTTACCGTTTCCTCGCTCTCAACGAAATGGCTCGTCTTCTCCAAGCATCTTCTTCTTTCCGGTCCTGCTCTCGCGGTTAACTCCGCGAGCCCTCAAGGTTCTGCTCTCGCGGTTAATTCCGCGAGCCCTCAAGGTCCTGCTCTCGGCGCTAACTCGCCGAGCTCCCAAGGTCCTGCTCTCGCGGTTAACTCCGCGAGCTCTCAAGGTTCTGCTCTCGGCGTTAACTCGCCGAGCCCATATATTATTAACTCTTAAAAATCAACACTGTTATGACAAAAAAAATCGCTCTATGAGCAAATCAAACATTGGAAAACAATCGGCGAATGGAATGACATCAAAAAATGGTACGTTCAATCGGATACCTATGAACGGTACTATAACATCGTCTCTTTCGTACAACAAAACAAAGAAAAATACGGTCGATCTTACCGAGAAAAAATTCTTCGAGACCCCCAATTTGTCCTTCAATTTGGATACCTTGATCTTGACTATCTGAAATACGCCATTTACGTAATGCACAAAACCGACCGATAACAAGTGGGTAGAAATTCTCTACCCGCTTATATCGCCATTTACCTCTACCTTTGCACCGGATTTGAGTTGTAGCAACGTCGCTGCACTAAAGATCCGCTGCTTATGATTTATACATTTTTATCTTCGGTGTTTATCACCTTGTTTCTCGTCTTGGGCTCACTTGCCCTTTACGGTTTTCTTGAACTGATGCAGTCCAAATTTCCTCTCGGATGGACTTGTTATCAGCATATTTTTGTGCTCGCAATTCTCGCGGCAATATGTTCAATTTTTGCTATTTTGTTCGGTCTTCAAATCCCTTCGCCTTATGTCCCTTAAAATCGACCAAAAGCCTGCTTCAAGAAAAGGTTCCCTTTTGTGTAGCGTTCCTAAAGAGGCACCCAACTCCCCGACTGCTATGCAAGCATTTACATTCGAGGATGTCGAGATGCGTATCGTGCCTCGCGAGAGTATCGATGGACGTACGTTCCATGTCTCTCGAGACGGTACCAAAGGCTGTAACGTTATGCCCAATGGCGCTGTCAGAAACTGCAATGCCACTCCGATTACCTGCTCGAACTCCAAGTACAACGGTCGCCGCAAACAGCATTATCTCCAGTTCAAGGATGTCTTTGGTCATCACAAACCCATCCTCGCTGCACATGCCGTTTATCTCGCATGGTCAGGAAAAACGATCCCGCCCGATCATCAGATACACCACCTCACCGGCATCGTTACCGACAACTGTCTCGATAACCTCCTTTGTGTCTCTAAATTCAATGAGCACCCTATCGCCGATGCCCGCCAAAAGGCCCTCAGAGAGGTCGTCCCTGATGGTAATCTCTATCTCTTTTCCTACGAGCGTCTGCGCGAACTCCAAGACCCCCGCACGATGTCGGATGCCGACTTCCAACGCGAACTCGAATCTATCCGTGCCCAAGACTACCGCATCGACTCCCGCTCCACCGACGACCTCATGCTCGCCGACATGTCCCACCACATGGAGACCTAGCACTTAATGGGGCCCCCGCGAAGCTGCCCACTTGGCCCCTTTTCACTCAGTTTAGCTTGTATCCTACTTGTATTGTACTTGTATTGTACTTGTATTGTATTTGTGTTATAGCTTAGTCCTTTTCACTTTTAGCTTGTTCCTTTTTTTCACTTAGCTTGTTCCCTTTTTTACTTAGCTTGTTCCTTTTCACTTTTAGCTTGTTCCTTTTTTTCACTTAGCTTGTTCCCTTTTTTACTTAGCTTGTTCCCTTTTCCTTGATTTTTGCCACAAAAGGGAACAACCCTAAAAAGATCATAGAACTCTAGCTTAGTCCTTTTTACTTGGCTTAGTCCTTTTCACTTTGTCTCTTGACCCGGCATTGGATGCCGGAAAATTATTAACCCATCCGCCTATGCATGGCGGATCCAAAACAACATCATCATGAACGAATTATTAGAATTTGGCGCCATCCGCCAACAGGAGAAAGAACTCCAATCCCGTAAAGAAGCGATCCACAAAGAGGCCCTCAAACAGGCCCTCGACGAACTCGCCAAAACCAACCGCACCTCCGGCGAAATAACCGTCGGACAGTACGTCTTCGAGGTCTCCGTCACCGACAACTATGCCGAGATCATCGACCGCCCGCAGAACTACCCGCAGGAGGAGTGTGTCGACTATCGCTATCAGGCCAAAGTACGTGCCCGCAATCAGGCTGCCGCTAAGTCCTGCACCGCCAAGATGAACGCTGACCTCGCCACCTATCTCAACAACCACCCCGACTGGTCGCCCGATGCCGAGAACTATCCCCCGACCGTCGCCCTCAAATTCAAAGGCCTCGCGCAATGACCTATCACACCCTCATCAGGCATCAGGAACTCGTCGCCCTCCTCGGCTCGCGCAACCTCTATCTTCGCCTCGTGTATGCGCATATCGCTAACTACACGCAGGTGAAGGGTGCCTGGTGTGGTACACAACGAGATCTGGCGGCTCAATTAGAGTTGCCGATCGGAACGATCAACAACCAATTAACGGAATTGTTAAACCGGGGACTTATTGTTCGGGAGATGAACAAATATCGATCGTTAGGTGTGTTGCCAAACTCAACTAACGAACATTCGTGTTCAGCAGGTGAACAAAACCGTTCAGCAGGTGAACAAATCTGTTCAGCAGATGAACAAAACCGTTCAGCAGATGAACAAAATCCCGCCCCTATTAATTACATTAATAAATCAATGAAAAGGAATAATAATATTGCGCGCGATACAATCGCGACGCACGACCCTTCCAACAATTTTTCTTTTGATCGGCTTTTGGCCATCTACCGGAAACGTGCCGGCAACTACAAAATCGCCGACGACACACTCGACCAATGCCGAGCCATCTGGGCCAATTACCCCCTCTGGAAACGCATGCTCCTCCTCGAGGAACTCTCCAACCCCAACGGCTGGATCAAGCCCCGCTTCGATTGGACGCTCTCCGATTTTGACCCCCAACCCGATTTCCTCACCGGCGTCCAGCAGGACGAGTACTGGAAAACCGACGACTGGACCGTCAAGCACGAACCGCTCGTCATGGTCAAGACCACCGACAACCTCTTTAAGGTCTGTACCAATCGTACCGCCTACCGCTTCGGACTGACCAAAATCCGCGACGTCAAGGCACCTACCGACTGACTAGCTATCGTCGATCGTATCGAATCGCTTAACAAGAAGCGACCTAATAATTATCAATCAATCCGCCAACACGGCTTTAAAAATTTATTACAATGGCAAAATCTCGAAAAACAACACTTCTCATCGAAGTAACCGCCAAAGAATGGCGCGCTCAGTACACCGGCTCTTTCAAAGCCCCGGCCGGCAAAGATCAGTTCAAGCACGATGCGCGACTCATGTCGGCACTCATCTCCTCGCCCGAACTCTTCGCTTTCTTCAACCGTATCCTCACCCCCGTTATCCGCTGCAAACGCCGCGAAGCGAAAAGAGAAAGGAACACCCTATGCAAGTAGTATCTAACGATGGAAGAATTGTAAGATTGAGCGGACGATTTGGTGACTGTATCTTTCGTACCTTCAAATCAGGTAAGATCTTCGTTACCTTCGCGCCGAGAGACCCTCGATCCATTGTCGGTCCATTATCGGTCCATTTCCGTAAGCAAATTGCACAACTCAACCTAAAAATTGTAAAAAATGCACGCAGAAAACAAAATCCCTCTCGATGAGGTGCACCGCAGACTGAACAAGCATCTGGGAGAACAATACCCCAACAACCTCTTTGAAGATCTTATGTGGTCGTGGCGAAAAACCTGCCACAAACCCACGGCTGGCAAAGAAGGATGGCTATCTCCCGCTAACATTCGATCACTCCTCGAATATGCGCACACATCGCACCCGAAAAAAGTCTACATTTAGGCTCTCTCTATGCAAAAACGCAATACTTTTTGTCGTTTTCCGCATACTTTTGGCGAAGGTCTTGACTTTCGCCTTTTTAATATATACCTTTGCAACCGGAAACACAAAAATCACCACTTATATGCGAATTGAATTACAACTCATAGCGGCTTTTATCCTCTCCATCGGAGGGCTGGTTCTGCTCTTTTGCGGTATCTTCATTGACCCGCAAGGACAGATCCACGAGACCCTTCTCGTCGCCTTCGGAGAAACGGCCACCTTTGCCGGAGCACTCTTCGGGATCGATTACGTCTATAAGAAACGCAAATAACTATGGCATACTACAAACTCATCCGCGAAAAATCTTCCTCTCCTGCTTCGAATGATAGTTCGAAGGAAGTAAGAGGACACCTATATGAGGTACAGTACTCCGGCCTCCGAGAACACCTCATTCCCATCTGCGACACTCTTGAGAATGCCGATAAACTCATCCCGGCGCTCATCTATCGAGTAGCAGTTACCCAAAGCCCGCGTTTCAAGCGCCCCCTACCGGTCCTCCTCCAAGTCCCCGGACGCACCGGCATCCGCTTCCACCGCGGCACCAAACCCGCACATTCGAAAGGCTGCATCCTCGTATCAGCCTCCAACGAACAGTTATTAACCGAGCTCTGGCTCAAAGAACAACAAGAACACAATGAAACACGCATCGAGTTCTGTAGAGCAGAACAATGATTGGAAGCAAGTCCTCATTGAGGTAATCATCAAGATCCTCACTCTCGGCTTCTACCACATCGAGAAGCACAAAAAGCAGTAGGTTCTGCTCTCGCGGTTAACTCCGCGAGCCCCCACATAGGTAAACGACACGCCTATTAAAAGAATGAGTCTATAACCGTGAAAAACTTTCCCTCTCATCTGGCTTAGAGGGCTCTCCTTCTCGGGAGGACTTCGTGAGTCCGACCGAAGAGCGAGGGCATCCGAGTACTCCCTACTAAAACGTAGTTTTGGTACATGTACGAGGATAGCCAGCAGCGAATGGCAAAAGCAACCTACGCCCCGATGTTTGAGACCGTCTCTGGCGCTCTGAACAAGATCGACAAGAAGTCTCCGCACGCGGCAGACCAAAAGATGGTGCTCACGACTCACCGTAAAGCACCGACCACCTCGCCTGATTGCTCTCGTGTCTACCTCCGTGATCTCAATTCCATCACGCGCTCCACGCCCGTGACTGCTCGCGAGACCACGATCCGGACCAAGTTCGCCGCCGTCTCCACGGCCGTCAACACCCGTCTGCACGACACCACCAAGCAAGCAGCCGACCTCGCAGCCTTCAATGCTCAGAAGGACACCCCTGGTGGCAAAACTACCATGCGTTCCTACATCTGGAGCCTCGAATCCGCCGCTTACGATCAAGCCAATGGCTAAAGCGCGGGGAGTTAGCCCCGCGATCAGAACCTAAGTTATTAACCATTAAATTACTTACTTATTATGGCAAAAGTAGAATGGAGTTCCGGTATCGACCATGTATCCGGAGCATTGAGCAAACCAAGCAAGAGCGGTCAACACTCTTGTACCAAGATGCTGCTGGGTACGCACCGCGTGAAACCCACCGAGAGCAGCGATTGTAACCGTATTTACCTCCGCAAGAAAGTCGTTCGTTCGACGGCTCCGGGCGAAGACGAGCTCTGGGCACGTAACCGCTTCACCGCGGTAGCAGCAGCGGTCAAGACCCGTCGTAAGGACCTGAGCCACATCGCTACCGACCTGCAAGCGTTCGAGGCGCAGAAGAACCTTGCCGGCGGCAAAAAGACCATGAAGGCCTACCTCTGGCTTGTCTGCGGTCAGGAGTACGATCAGGCGCACCCGCGTAGCTAATCGTCACCTCCCTTCTCGGGAAAAGGGCCCTTCGGGGCTCTTTTTTTCGTTTTTTCTTGCATATGTCGTAAAAAAGCAGTACCTTTGCAGCCGCAAAGGTTGTGAATGGACCATTATGGATATTATTGAACGTTTTTTGAAGTACGTGTCGTTCTGCACGACGAGTGATGAGAACACGGGAATGAACCCTTCTACCCCGGGGCAGATGGAATTTGCGCAGTATCTGGCGCAAGAGTTAAAAACGATTGGACTGAGTGAGGTTTCGCTCGATTCCAACGGATATATTATGGCCACACTTCCGGCTACGGAAGAGGGGCATCCTGTGATCGGTTTCATCGCACATATGGACACCAGTCCGGATGCGAGCGGTAGGAACGTCAAAACGAGCATCGTCAAAGCCGAAGAGCGCGATTATATCGATGCGCGGTATAAGGGGCAGGACGTGATCGTGACCGACACGACGACCCTGCTCGGTGCGGACGACAAAGCCGGTATTGCGGAGATCGTGTCCGCGATGGAGTATCTGATGCAGCACCCGGAGATCAAGCACGGCAAGGTGCGTATCGGTTTCACTCCGGACGAGGAGATCGGTCAGGGTGCGGATCATTTCGACGTGAAAGCCTTCGGGGCGGACTTCGCCTATACGATGGACGGAGGTGCGATCGGCGAGTTGGAGTATGAGAACTTCAATGCCGCGAGCTGCAAGATCAAAGTGCACGGTCTGAACGTACACCCGGGAAGCGCGTATCATAAGATGGTCAACTCGATGCGTATCGCGTATCAGTTAGCAGTGATGCTGCCGCGCTGGGAGACGCCGGAGCACACACAGGGTTACGAGGGATTCTACCACCTGATCGGCATGAACGGTACGGTGGAAGAGACGACGCTCAGCTATATCATCCGCGATCATGACCGTGCCCGCTTTGAGAGCCGCAAGCGCGAGTTGGAGCATCTGGTGCGTAAGGTCAACCGCGAGTTCGGGGAAGGCACGGTGGAGATCGACATACGCGATCAATATTATAATATGCGCGAGAAGATTGAGCCGGTGATGCATATCATCGAACTGGCAAAAAGTGCGATGGAATCGGTGGGAGTGACACCTGTCGTAAAACCGATTCGCGGCGGCACGGACGGTGCACGACTTTCATTTGAAGGCCTACCCTGCCCGAACATCTTCGCCGGTGGTGAGAACTTCCACAGCCGGTATGAATATTTGCCGATTCCTTCGATGGAAGCGGCGAAAAACGTCATTTTAGAAATCATTAAAAAAGCATAAATATGTTAAAAACAACACCGTTTACAGACATCCACATTGCGTTAGGCGCAAAGATGGCTGAGTTTGCAGGCTTTAACATGCCTATTCAATACCCGACGGGTATCAATCAAGAGCACATGATCGTTCGTGAGGGCGTCGGTGTGTTCGATGTGAGCCACATGGG
>CAMHSB010000041.1 GCA_946187695.1 uncultured Bacteroidales bacterium | reverse complement strand
TAGATCCGAAGACAGGTTACGCTTTGTTGGTAAATGGTATTGACACTATAGATCTGATCCACGGCGAAGAGTTTGAGGGTTATGACCAGTGGTACACTGAAGCAGCAGCTCTCGAAGCAGGTGACGTTGTAAAGGTTTACAATTACGATACACAAGCAGCATGGGCTATCGGTATTTTGAATCCTGCTTCTTCGTCTTATGTATCGAATAGCGAGAACGGTCTTGTATTTAGCAAGGACAGCGTGTACACGATCTACGTTAAGTTCAAATATGAGGCAGATGAAGTATATGTAGCGCCGTTCGACAATGAAGGTGGCGATGTGCCTCCAGTAGATCCGACTGACAATCTGCCTATCGTATCGTTAGCTGGCACGATGAACGGTTGGAATGCATCGGCAAACTTCTTTGTTCCAGCGCAAGACAGCCTGAGCGCAAGCCTTAAGATAGAGTTGGAAGCAGGTTTGGATTCGTTTAAAATTGTTTCTGACAATCGTTGGTTGAGTTTATGGGGTGAACCGGGAACTTTGTATAAGGTTCATCGTGGCTGGCCGCGTGCAGAACATGTGAATGTGGTTGATGGGGCCAACTTCCTCTTCGAGGCAGATGTTACCGGTGAGTACACTTTCACCTGGACCTATGCAGATAGTACGCTTGTTGTTACTTTCCCGGAGAAAGGTGATGATCCTGTAATAGATCCGAAGACAGGTTACGCTTTGTTGGTAAATGGTATTGACACTATAGATCTGATCCACGGCGAAGAGTTTGAGGGTTATGACCAGTGGTACACTGAAGCAGCAGCTCTCGAAGCAGGTGACGTTGTAAAGGTTTACAATTACGATACACAAGCAGCATGGGCTATCGGTATTTTGAATCCTGCTTCTTCGTCTTATGTATCGAATAGCGAGAACGGTCTTGTATTTAGCAAGGACAGCGTGTACACGATCTACGTTAAGTTCAAATATGAGGCAGATGAAGTATATGTAGCGCCGTTCGACAATGAAGGTGGCGATGTGCCTCCAGTAGATCCGACTGACAATCTGCCTATCGTATCGTTAGCTGGCACGATGAACGGTTGGAATGCATCGGCAAACTTCTTTGTTCCAGCGCAAGACAGCCTGAGCGCAAGCCTTAAGATAGAGTTGGAAGCAGGTTTGGATTCGTTTAAAATTGTTTCTGACAATCGTTGGTTGAGTTTATGGGGTGAACCGGGAACTTTGTATAAGGTTCATCGTGGCTGGCCGCGTGCAGAACATGTGAATGTGGTTGATGGGGCCAACTTCCTCTTCGAGGCAGATGTTACCGGTGAGTACACTTTCACCTGGACCTATGCAGATAGTACGCTTGTTGTTACTTTCCCGGAGAAAGGTGATGATCCTGTAATAGATCCGAAGACAGGTTACGCTTTGTTGGTAAATGGTATTGACACTATAGATCTGATCCACGGCGAAGAGTTTGAGGGTTATGACCAGTGGTACACTGAAGCAGCAGCTCTCGAAGCAGGTGACGTTGTAAAGGTTTACAATTACGATACACAAGCAGCATGGGCTATCGGTATTTTGAATCCTGCTTCTTCGTCTTATGTATCGAATAGCGAGAACGGTCTTGTATTTAGCAAGGACAGCGTGTACACGATCTACGTTAAGTTCAAATATGAGGCAGATGAAGTATATGTAGCGCCGTTCGACAATGAAGGTGGCGACACTCCGGAACCGGAGAAGCACTATATGGTTTATGGTGAGGCTGCGGTTGCCAACGGTGAGGATTGGAATGAGAATTCCGATATCAACGTGATGACGACTACCGATGGAGGTCTGACTTACACGCTTACCATTGAAGGCCTTACGCTCCAAGCTCTCCCGAGAGTATATGAGTTCAAGATCATTGAGAAAGGTAACAATGGCATTGAGTACTTCCCGCGTCGATATGGTGCTAACGCAAGCTTCCATGTAGAAGAGGCTGGTATCTATACCATCACCTATATCTACACTGTAGCAACGGAGAATTGCGTTATGGATTTGCAGAAGACCGGTGACTTTGAACCGGTATTGGCTAACGGTTACTACCTCGTAGGCAACCAGTACAACTGGACTCCTGCAGCAGAGCGTATGTTCGCAGCTAATCCGGACAACGAGGCTGAGATGGTACTGGCCGGCGTTGAACTCGCAGCTGACGACTCGCTGAAAGTTGTTTACGTTGAGAACGATGTTATCGTAACGTGGTTCCCGGCAGAGGCTGGTAACTATGTAGTTGACGCAGACCATGCAGGTCTGAAGGATATCTACTTCCGCGCTGACTATGCAGGTGCTGAAGATTGGTATGCAGGCTGCATCTATATCGCAGCTAACAGCGGTAGCGCACTCATCAATACCGAGGTAGAGAAGGTTGCTGTTAAGCAGCTGCGCAACGGTATGGTAATCATCCGTCGCGGTGATCGCGAATACACGATTATGGGACAGTTGGTTAAATAACCAAAGGTCTAAATAACTCAAAAGGCGGGCAGTTTTAAACTGCTCGCTTTTTTTCTTGCCAAATATTTGCATATTTGGAAAAATTTTCGTACCTTTGCAGCCGATTAGTATGAATCGACTTAACTGATATATCATTATGAAAAAACTGACATTCATTCTTCTGTGCTTATTCGCGCTTAAGGCAGTGGCACAAGTAACCACCGATCCTGCTATTCTTCAACAAGGGCAAACCGGTAGTGTGAAGATCATTTTTGATCCAGCTAAAGGCAATAAGGGTATGTTGGGAGCAGACTCCTGCTTTATGTACTCCTGCGTGCAGGTGGATAATCAAATGAAAGATGGTAAACCGGATTGGAAGTATGAACTGGCTCCATGGCCGTCCTATTCGTCGAAGACTCGTATGACGAAGTCCGGCTCCAAATGGGTGATTACCATTCCGGACCTCAACACGTTCTATGGTGTGGCCGCCGGTCAGACGATCACGAAGATCCTGGTGCTCTTTACCGACGGTGTGAAGGACAGCCGTTCCGGTCGCGGTCCCGGTGGGCAGGATATCATCATCGATGTAGTGGGTCCCGGAATCCATGTGGCCTTCGCCGAAGAACTGGAGGCGCTGTCTTCGCAGGGCTCTCATGCGGTTGTCAAATGTCACGCTACCGAAACAGCCGAACTGGTGCTCAAGCAAAACGGCAAGGAGGTGAAACGGCTTACCGGCACGGACATGGAATTTAATGCTACGTTCAGTGCGGGCGGTAAGAACACTTTCGAGTTGACGGGTACAACGACTAGCGGTTCTTCTACGGCAACCACTACCACTTATGTGGCTGCCTCGCCGACCAAGCAGAATCGTCCTTCCGGTATTCTCAACGGTATCTACTATAACTCCGATCCGTCCAAAGTGACCCTCTGTACGTATGCAGGCAGCAAGACCGCCGCGGCTAAGCACGTGTTTGTTGTGGGTGATTTCAATAACTGGGAGATCTCCAATGATTACCAATTGAAGCAGGCTAACGATAGCTCCTATTTCTGGATTGAGTTGCAGGGCTTGACACCGAAGAAAGAGTATGCTTTCCAGTATGTGGTAATGCGTGCGGACGGCGAGGTGAAGCGTATCTGCGATCTCTATTCGGAGAAAGTGCTGACCTGGGATGACCGATGGGAACCGAGTCAGATCGACCCGAACCTGATGCCGTATCCGGAGCAGGCTGACGGTAGTTTTGTGACGGTGATCCAGACCGGTAAGGATGCTTACAAGTGGTCCGATGCTACGCTCAATTTCAAGCGTCCGAATAAGAACAACCTCGTTATCTACGAGTTGTGGGTGTATGACCATACGCCGGCACGTACGATTGCCGGTATCATGGAACGTCTGGATTATCTTCAGAACCTCGGTGTGAACGCGATCGAGCTCATGCCGATCACTGAGTTCGACGGCAATGAAAACTGGGGTTACTCGCCCTGTCTGTACTTCGCGTTGGATAAGGCCTACGCTACGCCGACGCAGTTCAAGGATTTCGTTGATGCATGTCACCAACGCGGCATGGCCGTCATTCTTGATATGGTGTTCAACCACGCGACAGGAAACAACCCGATGAACAAGCTCTATCCGAAGACCTCGGAGACGGCTTCGCTGTCGGATCTGCGGCTCAACCCATGGTTCAATGTGACGGCACCGCATCCGGATAATGTGTATGAGGATTGGAACCACGATTTCGGGCCGGCTCACACGATGTTCATCCGCGCGCTCAATTACTGGATTAAGGAATATAAGGTGGACGGTTATCGTATGGACTTGAGTCATGGTCTCTGCGGTCCGTCGTACAATGCAGTAACGAACCTCAAGGATTATTATGCGAAAGGTGTGAAAGCCGCTGCTTCGGATGCTTATTTCATCTTGGAGCACTGGGGCAACCATATGAGCTCTGACCGCCCGGAACTGGTGAACGCCGGTATGATGTGCTGGCAAAATACCAATGCCGCTTACATGCAGACAGCTATGGGTTGGCTTAAACCGGATGACGAAGGCCATACTGATGGTTTTGATGATGCGAACAAGGATAACTACGTATCCTATTGCAATAACCACGATGAGGAGCGTCCATGGTTCAAAGCTAAACAATGGGGTGACGGCGATATGAAGACCGATTTGGCGGTTCGTTGCGCACGTATTCCGCTGAACATGGCATTCCAAGTGCTGCTCAACGGTCCGCAACTCTTCTATCACTACGATGAGATCGGTTTCGATTTCTCGAAGTTCCAGAATGCCGATGGCGAGTGGGGTAGTGACGGTCATGATAAGTATGGTATTGAGCCGTATGTTAATGAAGAAATGAAGATGAAAACCAAATTCCGTCCGGAGCCGTGGATCAATTCCGAAAATCCGCGTATGCAGGCATACCAGAAAGTAGCGCAGATCATTCAACTCCGTACGCGTCTCCTGCCGAAAGTGTTTGAGGGCGATCCGACAGCCGCTTCGTTGTCCAGTGGTAAGTCGCTCCGTACGATCCAGTGGGGTAGCAATGTGTTTGCAGCAGGTAACTTCGCAGCATCCGGTACCCAAACCGTTTCGCTGCCTTCCGGTACGTGGTATGACTATTTAGGCGGTGCTGCTAAAGCGGATGCTTCCTATACACTCCAACCGGGTGAGGTGAAAGTGTTCACGGGCGCACAACTCCAAGCACCGGAGATCCCGTCGCACTATGACTTCAAAGTGGGGGTAGAGAACGTCTTCTTCAACGAAGCCCCGAAGGCAAGCAAGATTCTGCGCAACGGTCAGGTGCTCATCCTTCGCGGTGACCAGGTATATGATTTGATGGGACGGAGAGTTAAATAATGTACATTGCAATTGCCGGAAATATCGGAGCAGGTAAGACGACGCTGACTAAGATGTTGGCGAAGTACTACGGGTGGGAGCCGCGCTTTGAGAGCGTGAGCTTCAACCCCTATCTGGAGGATTATTACGGCGACATCAACCGCTGGGCGTTCTGCCTCGAGACCTATTTCCTCAAGGAGCGTTTCAAGGACATGCTGGCGGTGCAGAATGCCACGCACACCATTGTGCAGGACCGCTCGATCTTCGAAGGTGTATATGTCTTCGTGCGCAATAACTACGAGCGTGGTGATTTGAGTCAACGGGATTTTGAGACCTTCATGGAACTGTTCGATCTCATGAAATCGCAGATGAAGATGCCTGACATGATGATCTATCTCCGCAAGTCCGTACCGGCGCTCATCGCGCAGATCCAGAAACGCGGACGGGATTATGAGCAGACCATGCAGATCGATTACCTCAAGGACCTGAACGACAAATACGAAGACTTCATCTTTCATAAGTACGAAGGGCGCGTGCTGGTCATCGAGTCTGACGGAATGGATTTTGAGAACAACCCCGCAGACTTCCGCACGGTAGTCAACAAAGTAGATGCCGAACTGTTCGGACTCTTTAGTGAAAACAATTGGTCCTTAAACACTAAACATTAAACATTCAACATTACGAATATGCATATAGCAGTAGCCGGAAACATCGGTTGTGGTAAGACCACACTGACCAACATGTTAGCCAAGCATTATGGCTGGGAGCCGCGTTTTGAGAGCGTGGAGTATAACCCCTATCTGGAGGATTTCTACGGAGATATGGCTCGCTGGTCCTTCAACCTTCAGGTCTATTTCCTCAACAAACGTTTCAAGGACGTGGTCGAGATCGGTAAGGAGAGCAAGTACATCATCCAGGACCGTACGATCTACGAGGATGCACGTATCTTCGCGCCGAACCTCCACGAGCAGGGCTTCATGTCCGATCGCGATTTTGAGAACTACCGCGACCTGTTCGACCTGATGATGTCGCTCGTTAAGATGCCTGACCTGCTGATCTATGTGCGTGCTTCGCTGCCGACACTTGTGTCGCAGATCCAAAAACGCGGCCGCGGCTATGAGCAGTCCATCCGTATGGATTATCTCCAGGGTCTGAACGACAAGTACGAGAACTGGATCAAGGATTATAAAGGCAAATTGCTCATCGTCGAAGGTGATAAGATCAAGTTCGGGGACAACCCGGAGGATTTCCGTTGGGTGACCGACCGCATCGATGCCGAACTGTTCGGTCTCTTCCCCTTCGAGTCGGATGCCCAAACAGGCAAGGAGATTTGATTCAACATTTTCTCGACTATATTGCCATCGAGCGAAAGTACTCGCAGCGCACCGTGGAGGCTTACCACGATGATCTGCGGGACTTTTGTCGTTTTATGGGCTGGGAGATCGAGGATTTTAACCTGAAAGAGGTGTCCGAGACCGATGTGAAGACTTGGATGTTGGATATGCTGGAAGAGCAACACCAGTCGCCCCGCTCCGTCAAACGCCGCCTCTCCGCACTCCGCTCGTTCTATAAGTTCCTGCTGCGCCAGAAGAAAGTGACGAAAGACGTCACCGCCCGTATCATCCCGCCCAAAGCCGACAAACCCCTGCCCGTTTTCTTCCGGCAAGAGGAGATGAAAGCGGAGGAACAAAATTCGGAAGATAGAATACAGAGTACAGATAATAGTTACAAAGCGATCCGGGACGGCCTCATCATCGAACTGCTCTATCAGACGGGTATGCGTCAGGCGGAGCTCTTAGGCCTCACCGATGCTGATCTGGACCTGCAGCAAGGACAGGTCCGTATCTTTGGTAAACGCCGCAAGGAGCGCATCGTACCGATAGGGGAGAAGCTCATCGCGCAGATCAAAGAGTACATGGAAGCTCGGGATACCGAGATGCCGGAATCCCGGGATACCGACCGTTTCTTCCCGAATCTGACCAAGTACACCTTATATACTATCGTGCGCACGCGTATGGGAGAGGTGTCGACGCTCAAGAAACACTCGCCGCACGTGCTTCGGCATACGTTTGCTACCGCCATGCTCGACAACGGAGCCGACATCCGCACGATCCAGACGCTGTTAGGACACGCATCGCTCTCCACTACCCAGGTCTATACGCATACGACCTTCGAGCAGATAAAGCGGGTCTATAACGCAACTCACCCCCGTGCAAAGCAAAATGTAGATGGCAAAAACAAGAAAAATGACTAAAAAATGCATTTTTTTGCAAAAATATTTGGTCAATTCAAAAAAAAGCAGTACTTTTGCACGCTTTTTCGTCGGAAGAGTATCGACGACGCCTCTATAGCTCAGTTGGTAGAGCACTAGATTTGTAATCCAGCGGTCGTCGGTTCGAGTCCGACTAGAGGCTCAAAAGATCTTTGAAAATTGGGTGTGTTCCAGAGTGGCCAAATGGGGCAGACTGTAAATCTGCTGTCTTCGACTTCGGTGGTTCGAATCCATCCGCACCCACACAATCGAGAGGCTACCTCTCGTCTTGCGCGAAAGTAGCTCAGTCGATAGAGCACTAGCCTTCCAAGCTGGGGGTCGCGGGTTTGAGTCCCGTCTTTCGCTCTTATGCTGCTTTAGCTCAGTGGTAGAGCGCATCCTTGGTAAGGATGAGGTCCCGAGTTCAACTCTCGGAAGCAGCTCTTTTATTGTGTAAAAACGGAAACAATCAAACTATTTTTAGTTTATTAACGTTAATAAAAATTAAAGAATTACTATGGCAAAAGAAAAATTTGACCGTTCGAAACCGCACGTTAACATCGGTACCATCGGTCACGTTGACCACGGAAAAACGACTCTGACCGCAGCTATTACCACCGTATTGGCAAAGAAGGGTCTTTCGGAGCAGCGTTCTTTCGATTCAATCGATAACGCTCCCGAGGAGAAAGAGCGTGGTATCACAATCAACACCGCTCACGTTGAGTATCAAACTGCTAACCGCCACTACGCACACGTAGACTGCCCGGGACACGCTGACTATGTAAAGAACATGGTTACCGGTGCTGCCCAGATGGATGGTGCTATCATCGTAGTAGCTGCAACTGATGGTCCTATGCCTCAGACCCGCGAGCACATTCTGTTGGCTCGCC
>CAMHSB010000040.1 GCA_946187695.1 uncultured Bacteroidales bacterium | reverse complement strand
AAGCATCTATCATACCCTTTACGATTTAAATCCGCTGCAAAGGTACAACTTTTTTCTGAAATATGCAAATATAAGTGCTAAAATATTAGCAGTTAAGGCGATTTTTGGCAATAATTGCTAAAATATTAGCAGTTATGCCGCTGGAATATGGCGATAGAAATCAAGTACAAAGGTACGAAAAATATTTGATATTTGCAAATAATTAAGTATAAGGATTTATTCCCATGGTTTAATTCGTTTGTAACGAGCTATTTCATCCCTCGCTTTGTCTTTACACCAGCCGATAGGAAATGAATATATTTCATCATTGTGTAAAATTATTTTGCTGTTTTTCTTGAGTTTTTTTCTTAATAAGGGCGTAATGGCGAGGGCAATTGCCCCGCCGATTATGCCACCTATTACACCATATGCTGCCATGATCTCAAATGATTTAAAGTTTCGTTAAAGTCCCAACTTGTCTGCCAGTGGATCCACTGACAGCCATGTTCCTGCGAGCCACCAATACCTCGCTCCAAAGTAATCATACCCTGTTTCCAAGTCTCGCTCCTTGCCGGTGAACTTGTACCGCTCATCGTATTGAGTTTTAGTTTAGCTATTTCTAATCTATAGTCTCAACTAAAATAGGCTTTGGGAACATCATTTTAAGCCACAAGATTTGAAAGATATTATAATTATCCCGCACAACCAAACGATAAGTAAAATCTTTTGCCTTACCACAATCACCGGACGGCTCCTGATAATCTGAATTATCATAATCGACATCAACATCAACAAGATTGTCAAACATGTAAATATCAGTTGCTTCCATATAACATTCGAACATATCTAAATCATAATAAAAATGATGAATAGTATAATTATATTTTTTACTATACTCATAGTAAGGTAAGTATCTATACATAAAATATGCGAGATGGTTTAATTGTTTTCGAGGGAAATAGGTCATCTCAGGTATGCCGATTTCCACAACTGATATATATGGAAACACATCATCTCGATGCGTCCAATTAGAATCATTGCAATAACATAGAGCACTATCGGGACATACATACCATTTATCATCCTGATTTTCAAACTCTACAAGAACAGGGTTTTCTATCTTCATTGTTCCCACATAGTAGCGATAGGATCTACCTTGTTGCATAGTATTGTTACAAGAACATAATCCTAAAAAATATATAAACAAGACAATTTGTTTTACTCGAACCATGATTTTACTTTTTGCAATAGTATATTTCTCTCAATATCGCTTCCGGGGTAGTACCCATAAGGGTTATAGCAGATAGTTTCTTGCCCATGTCTTTGAGCGAGTGACCACAGTGGTAAAGACTATCATCTATTATCAGCCATCAGTCATGCGAAGGTGTTGACCATTTATGGGTATTAACAGGCTGTACGCCTTTAGTGGCATTGTGAATGTCGCGCAAAGACTTATATTCGCTATCCGAATAAATCTCAGCGGTTACGCCTCCAGCACGTACATCCAACATTTCAAACGTAGCGGCATCCACATATGCATCTATGATTATTACGCGTTTTTGTGCTGTCTTAATCAGCTTTTCCAAAAGAACTCTTGCTCCAAAGAACTCCCCCTCAAAGAAGACTTGTTCTACGGGCGGTACATTCGTACGGACAAAGAAATCGATCTTTTCCCGGTGATCCCTTAATTCACTTTCTATAGCAGAGAATTTTTTGTCCATGCGTTCTTCAACTGCTAGCAAGCGCTGATTGATAGCATAACCGCGAAGTAAATAATCTTTTAATAATTTATTTGCCCATTGACGAAATTGAGTACCTCTTACAGAATTCACGCGGTATCCGACGGATATAATCATATCCAAATTGTAGAAAGGGATCTCGCGCATGACCTGACGGTTGCCTTCCAAACGAACCTGTGCAATTTTTGCACATGTTGCCAACTCTTCCAATTCGTGGGTCTTGTAAACATTATGTATATGCCTTAAAATAGATGTTCTGTCTGTGCCGAATAGTTCTGCCATCTGTTGCTGACTTAGCCAGACTGTTTCATCCTGTAAACGCACCTCTAGTTGGATAGTGTCATCCGGTTGGTATAATACAATTTCGCTTGTCATAGGTTAATAAACACATTTTATTTTTCCGCTGCAAAATTACAACATTTTTAGAATATATGCAAGTTTTTGAGCAAAAAATGTGATTTTTGCTGATTTCCGCCTGATTTCCGCCTTATTCCAATATATGCTGAATATATGCTCAATATATTCTCAATATATGCTTGTCCCGACATCAATATAATCAAAGGCAAAGAATTACATAAGAAAAAGAAGGAGAAAGGACGCTCCGCGAGGGATTGTTGTACTGTTCGGATAATTGGATATCTGCCAAATCACATAGTGTGTAATAGATATTATCTCCATTTAGTTTCGCTTGCTTGCGCGATAGAGCGTTGGTGACTTTTCCGGCATAGATGGATTTGTAGGAATCTGACCACCAAAAGATAAATGGTACGTGGTATTCTTCAATTACTGGAGTACAATTTCCTCCGTGCCCTGCGCCTCATCCCAGACGATGCGGACTTTCTTACATTCGAATAATTGTATAGCGAAATTGTCGTCCATAGTAAAAACCTTTGCGATTGCAAAGGTATAAAAAAGTTTTGAAATATGCAAATTTTGGTGAGAAAATATGCCTTTTTATGCCGAAACAGGCAGATTTAGGAAGGGATAGGCGGGTTTAAGAAAGGGCGGGATGGCATCCCGCGGAAAGGGAAGAAGCGGAGCTTATGCTCCGCGTCAAGGACGTAATCCGAGGTACGCATGGATGCGGTGGAGAGCTTCGATGGCGGATGGATGGTTGGCGAAAGCGGAGAAACGGACAAAGCCTTCTCCGCAACGACCGAAACCGACTCCGGGCGTAGAGACCACTTGGCAATGATTGAGCAGATGGTCAAAGAAGGTCCAGGAGTTCCATCCGTGCGGCGCGCGACACCATATATACGGTGCATTCTCTCCGCCGTACGCCTCCAGACCTATCTCTCGCAAGCCGTTCAAGATGAGGGAAGCGGTATTTTTGTAATAACACAGATTGTCACGGATACCTTTTTGTCCTTCAGGCGTGAAAGTGGCTTCCGCGGCGCGTTGGGAGACATAGGCGGTGCCGTTATATTTGGTACACTGCCGGCGCATCCATAGCGGTTGGAGTCCGGTCTCAAAAGGCACGACCACATAGCCGCAGCGGACGGACGTGAAGCCGGCACTCTTACTGAAACTATGCACCTCGATTGCCACTTCCCGTGCGCCTTCGATCTCGTAGATAGAATGCGGGATGTCGGGCGAAGAGATATGGGCTTCGTACGCGGCGTCAAAGATGATAAGGGAGTGGTTGCGACGGGCGTACTCCACCCACAAGCGAAGTTGGTCTCGCGTAAGAACGGCTCCTGTGGGATTATTGGGGAAGCAGAGATAGATGATATCCACCGGTTGAGCAGGCAGGTCAGGCACGAAATTATTCTCCCGGAGGCAAGGCAGGAGCGTGATCTCGCGTCCCGCCATGATATTTGCATCGACGTACGCCGGATAGGTCGGATCCATGATTGCCACTTTGTTGTCGCGGTCGAAAAGATCGCTGAGATTGCCGAGATCGCTTCCGGCTCCTTCGGAGATAAAGACCTCATCGGGATGAAAAGGAATGCCTCGCGGCAGAAAGAAATGGTCGATGATGGTCTGCCGCAGCCATTCGTAGCCATTCTCGGGGCAGTAGCCGCGGAAAGTCTCTTCATGGGCGAGTTCCTCTGCCGCCCGTTGCATCGCATCGACTATGACGCGTGGTAGAGGACGCGTGACATCGCCTATTCCCATGCGCAAGAGACGGGTATCGGGATGCTGCGAGAGGTACGTTTGTACGCGCAGGTCGATGTCGTGAAAGAGGTAATGAGCGGGTAAGGCTGAATAATGTGAGTTGATTTTCATAAGCGTACGTTTTATAAGCTGTATTCTCCGCGAAAGACCTCGGTAGCCGGTCCTCGCATGGTGACTTCACGAGTCTCTTGATTGTAGTGAATATGCAGATCACCTCCTCTCAGATGCACGGTGACGGAGTTGTCGGTTTTGGAGAGGACCGCCGCTGCTACTGCCGCAGCACATGCGCCCGTTCCGCAAGCCATCGTCTCGCCCGAGCCGCGCTCCCACACGCGCATGTCTAATTCATTCGGATTACGCACGGAGACGAACTCTACGTTGGTTCCTTCGGGAAAATGCGGATGTCTCTCGAGAGTCGGTCCGAGCGGCGTGAGTGACATCGTTGCCACGTGTGTCGGAGGGAAAAGCACTATATGCGGATTGCCCATATTGACAGAGACAAACGCCACCGGGCGGTAGTTGATCATCAGCTCATCAAACATCACTTCTGCTTTTCCCATATTAACCTCTGCGCTATCCACTTTCCCCTCCGCGACGTGCAACTTGAGCGTCCGCAAGCCGGCAGGGGTCTGAATACGAATCTGCGTCCGGTTACAGAGCGCGGATTCGTACAGATACTTGCCCACACAACGGATCGCATTTCCGCACATCTGCGCTTCGGATCCATCGGCATTGAAGATCCGCATTTGTGCGTCCGCCTCGTCTGAAGGCAGTATGAGCACCAAGCCATCCGAACCGATACCGAAATGACGGTCGGAGAGTTGCTGCGCAAGCGAAGAGAGCTCCGTTTGCGCAATAAGGTCCGCCGTATAGGGGTCAAAACAATCCACATAGATGTAGTCGTTTCCCAAGCCATGCATTTTTATAAACCGCATCTTTTTGACGCCATTTTTCATTTTTAATCCGATTAAAATTCAAAATCGGCGACAAAATTACGTTATTTTTATGAAATATGCAAATAAAAATGCATTTTAAGCAGATTTTTCTTATTTTTGTCAACTTTAATTTCTATCTTTGCAGCCCGTAATGAAAATTTAACTTTTCGAAGTATGGAAACGAAGTATCTTTTTGTAACGGGCGGAGTGTCTTCATCGCTGGGGAAGGGAATCATTGCAGCATCATTAGGCAAACTGCTGCAATCCCGCGGTTTTCGGGTAACCATTCAGAAGTTGGATCCGTATATCAACGTGGATCCGGGCACACTCAATCCGTACGAGCACGGGGAGTGTTATGTGACCGTCGATGGGCATGAGGCGGATTTGGATTTAGGTCATTAGGAACACGAGATTCCGACGGAGATGCGACGGAAAGTAGCGTTATTCTGAACGTGGACGAAGATGCGGTCATTCAATCTATCGACGCGTCCACCATCTACCGCGTGCCGCTGAACATGTTATCCGAAGGTCTGGACCGCGTAGTGCTGCGCAAGACCGGGTTTGATGCCGCCTCTTTGCCGGAAGCGGATTTGCTCCAATTTTACATTACAAAGTTGTGCGCAGAAGGAGCGCTTTGGCAAGTTCTTCCGTATATGTAGTACAACGGAGTTTGCGTTCGATGCCGTTCACCACGATAATCACACGCGGAGTCAAGGTAAAAAGGTCGGCTATATATACCTTCTCGATCGCTTGAACCGGTATAGACAAGTCTGTGGTCATGCGGAACAAATCGAACTCCTGCACAATAAGTACATCTCCGTCAATGATATATCTGTTGCGTCGCGGCGCAAGAAAAAAAGGAAGCATAGCTACAACACACACGCACAGCGCAACTATATTATGGGTTACGGCCGGATAGCCGTTTTTGAACGGAATCAGCACAAGAAACACAAGAGACGCTAAAACGATCCACGAGACAATGGGAAACCAATCGATTGAATTGCTGTAATCGAGATACGTTTCCAAGGGCTTACTGCGTTCCTCCTCTGTAAGAGAGATTTTCTTTTTGTACTGATTCGCCAGCCACTCCCACAAAATCACCAATCCGCAGAAGCCCAAACAAATAATCGTGTGCCATTTCCAACCGCAGCCTTTGACCGTGTTGAGTAGCCACAATACAAGGATCGCCATGATCAATGCTGAAACAAGTTTGGCAAGAACCAGAAGTTTGTTTTTCAGAGAAGCAGTCATAGTCATTTCATTTTAATTTAACAGTAAAAAAGGGTAAAATCGCTTCATCCAACTGTGCAGCGGTAGTATTCATCCGCCGTGCGATCAGTTGACGACGTTTATAATAAGTTCGTTTGGACATATCCGTAAGTTGCAATATATCCGAATTGTCAACGCCAAGACCAATGAGTGTTACTACTTGCATATCGGTCTCCGTTAACGCAGGATAGATACGTTTAATTTCTTTGCCCTTATCAGCGAACAGGTTTTGCAGATTTTCGAGTGCGTTCACATTCTTCTGGTGTTTGATCTGGTCAATTAGGATCTGATGACGCATTTGCTCCTCGCGTTGAGAAATAACCATCTTGATACGCAGATCGGTCAGTTGGCGTTTTAAGAAGGCAACCCTGTACCCGATTATACATATAATAAGGAGTAGCACCTCTGCTATGGTCGCCAAAAGAATAATTGCATTCGTTGTATCCATATTTCTCGAATCTAAAATCCGCCGCAAAGGTACAACAAAAAATTGAAATATGCAAGAGCACATCGTACAGCTTATCACACATCAAGCGCTAATACTTTCTATAATTAGCCAATAAACAAACAGTTAGAAAAGCGAACACTATTGCGAGATATATCACATTTTAAAAAGAACGATTTTGACGTAGGATTTGTTTGGGAGAATATAAAACAGTTTATTTAAGAGCAAAAAAAGAGTGTTACACCCATTAAAATGGAGAGCAAATCCATGAAAGCAAAAATTGTGTACAAATAACGACCAATCTGCAAACTATGATTGCAAAAAGAAGAAATTTTGCACTTTTATTCTTAAAAATTTGTATATATACAAAATTTTTCGTACCTTTGCGGGCTGATTCGTCCGAGGGACGTTAAACAGTTAAATTGTTAATTCGTTAAAACGTTTAAAAATACATATACAATTATGAGCAAAGTTACAGTTGTTGGCGCAGGAAACGTAGGAGCTACGTGCGCAAATGTGTTGGCCGTTAACGAGGTAGCCAACGAAGTATGTCTGATTGATATCAAAGAGGGTTTTGCAGAGGGCAAGGCCATGGATATCATGCAAACGGCTCAGTTGATGGGCTTTGACACCGTGGTGGAGGGTGTGACGAACGATTACAGCAAGACTGCCGGTTCGGACGTGGTTATTATCACTTCGGGTCTGCCGCGTAAGCCGGGTATGACACGTGAGGAGTTGATCGGTGTGAACGCAGGTATTGTAAAGAGCGTTTGCGACCAGGTGCTCAAATACAGCCCGAACGCTATCCTCGTTGTGGTTTCCAACCCGATGGATACGATGGCTTATCTGACCCTGCACGCTCTCAAGTTGCCGCGCAACCGCGTGATCGGTATGGGTGGCGCACTCGACAGCGCACGTCTGAAATACTTCCTGAGCCAGGCTCTGAAGTGCAACGCAAACGATGTTGACGGTTTCGTTATCGGTGGTCATGGTGACACGACGATGATTCCGTTGACGAGCTACACGACCTACAAGGGTATCAACGTAAGCGAGTTCCTGAGCAAAGAGGAGTTGGAGAACGTGGTTAAGAGCACGATGGTAGGCGGTGCCACGCTGACCGGTCTGCTCGGAACGAGTGCTTGGATGGCTCCGGGTGCAGCAGCTGCTTCGGTAGCAGAAGCTATCATCAAGGACCAGAAGAAGATGATTCCGTGTTCGGCAGCCCTCGAGGGTGAGTACGGCATGAAGGACATCACGATCGGTGTTCCGTGTATCATCGGTAAGAACGGTATCGAGAAGATCCTTGAGCTGAACATCAGCGACGAGGAGCGCGCTAAACTGCACGAGAGTGAGGCAGCAGTACGTAAGACAACCGCGATTTTGAAAGAACTTAACGTCCTCTAATATGGATCTATTTGAAAAATGTGACCATTTTGAGACGCTGAAGCAGGTTCGTAAGCTCGGCATCTACCCGTATTTCCATGAGTTGGAAAGCCGTCAGGCGCCGGTAGTGCAAATGGAGAACCACCGCGTGATCATGTTGGGTAGTAACAACTACCTCGGATTCACGGAGAACGAAGCCGTCATCAAAGCCGGTCACGAAGCATTAGACAAATACGGTTCGGGTGTGAGCGGTAGCCGTTTCCTGAACGGAACGCTCGACCTGCACCTGCAGTTGGAGAAAGAGATAGCGGAATTTACGGGTTACGAGGAGTGTATGACCTGCTCGACGGGTTTCCAGACCAACCTCGCTATCATCTCCGCCATCTGCGGTAAGGATGATTACATTCTCAACGACCGTGAGAACCACGCTTCTATCTACGACGCTTGTCGTCTGAGTTATGCGAAGGTACTGCGTTACCGTCACTCGGACATGCAGGATCTGGAGCGCCAGTTGAAATCCATTCCTGAGAATGCCGGTAAGCTCATTATCACCGACGGCGTGTTCTCCATGCGCGGCGATATCTGTAAGTTACCGGAGATCTGCGCGCTGGCTGAGAAATACGGTGCGCGTGTGATGGTGGACGATGCTCACGGATTCGGTGTACTCGGCCCCGGTGGTCGCGGTACAGCCGCTCATTTCGGTTTGACGGACAAGGTGGATATCACGATGTTGACTTTCTCGAAGTCGCTGGCTTCTATCGGCGGCTGTATGTTGACAAGTCACCGCGTAGCCGATTGGTTGCGTCACGTGAGTCGTCCGTTCATCTTCTCGGCATCTATCACACCGTGTTCGGCTGCTACCGCTTTGGAGGCACTGCATCAGTTGATCAAAGATCCGGAGCGTCCGGCACGTCTGATGAACATCGCCAAATACTTCCAGAAACAGCTTTTGGCCAACGGCGTGAAGATCATCGAGGCTCCGACGCCTATCGTGCCGATCTTTACGTACAAGACGCTGGA
>CAMHSB010000039.1 GCA_946187695.1 uncultured Bacteroidales bacterium | reverse complement strand
CCAACACGGGGTTCACCCCCAACGCACGCGCTTCATCAATGAACGCACGCAGCATGTCGCGATAGGTGGTCTGCGGGTTTGTACCGCGTGCATCGGAAGGAGCAGGGAGACTGTTGGCTGCACAATAAGCAGCGTACTCCAAGTTGTCCATACCGTAGGTGATCGTGCCCTCATCGTTGTGGGCGAACTGGATCAGCAGGTAATCGCCGGCACTCATCTGGTTCTTGACCGAAGGCCAATAGGCCGCACCGGTATAGAAACCACGGGTGTCGGCTCCCGACTTACCACGGTTATTAACTGTGACGAAAGCCGGATCGAAGAACGAACCGAGGTACATACCCCAGCCTCGTTTGTCCGTCGTACTCTCATCATACTCTGCCATCGTCGAATCGCCGATGGTGTGTACTTTGATGGCTCCCTGCATCATCGGCAGGCAAAGCATCATGGCTACGAAAATCGATAAGATTTTTTTCATGGTGAATAAAATTATTAAATTGTTAAACTGAAAGTTTTCAAATACGGCGACAAAAGTACAATAATTCGCGCATATGAGCGTACAAAAACTCACCAAAGACGTATAAAATTTGCATATGTGGAAAATTTTACGTACCTTTGCACCGATTTTTACACAAAACCACCATGAGACGCTTAGTTATTATCCTTTCACTTTTCACTTTTCACCTCTCCCTTTGGGCTACGGAGTACTCCCTGCGTTTCTTTGATGACCGCAACGGATTGAGTCATTGGCTCACGTCGCATGTGGTACAAGACTCCACGGGCATGGTCTGGGTGGCTACTTGGAACGGGCTGAACCGTTTCGACGGGACTCGTTTTGTGGTGTTCAAGACGCGTCCGGGGGATCATATCTCCACGCCTTCGGATAAGTTCCGACATATCAAACTGACCAAAAACAACAACCTCTTTTGTCTGGTAGAAGACAGTATATTCCTATTTAATACGCGTACGTGTGCGTTTGATACGCTCTCGGCTGCACAACGAGCGGAGGTGCAAGAACGACTCCGTGCGAACCATGACCCCAATTACAGGCGTAAGGACCTCACTTTCCAAAACGGCCTCACGCAACTGAAAAACATCCGCTATAAGTATGTCGATCCGGCGGAGAATGTATGGTTGATAGACGAGCATGGTCTGTATATCGCTACGCCTGTTATACCGCACGGAAAACGGATAGGAGAGGATGAAGTGCGGTATATAGCCAAACGCTCGAACGGTGAGATTTGGACTGCCCGACGATATACGAACCAAGTGACAGTCTATGACAGCACGTTGCATATGATCCGGACGGAAGATTTCGGTGCGCCTGTCTATTGTATCCGCGAGACCGAAGACGGCCATGTTTGGTTAGGTACCAAACCCGGGGCACTCATTGAGATAGACGGCAAACGGAAGCAAACGTATTCGAACGTGCGCAACGCGTATGACATTCTGCCGGATGAGCAGGGACTATGGGTCGCTACTTACGGCTTTGGCTTATGGGTGAGGGAGAATTCAGATTTCAGAGTTCAGAATTCAGAATTTGAGCAAGTACCCGGCACAGAAGGGATGTATATACGGCGGTTGCTAAAAAGTACGGATGGCTCCTTGTTCGCTGCTACCACGATCGGTTTGTTGGAAGTGAGAAACGGACAGATCTCCTTGCATCAACGCGAAACAGGGAATAGCCATTCACTCAGCAGCAATGCCGTCATGTGTCTTGCGGAACATTCCGGGAAACTGTTTGTCGCCACGGAAGGCGGAGGCCTCAACAGCATTCGGCTGAGCGATATGGAAGCCGGAAAATGGAGTTTTGATCACTTGACGACGAAGGAGGGCTTGGCAAGCGACATTGTCTATGAGATCATGCCGTGGAACGACAGTACCCTGCTGCTGCAAGGCAATAATGCCCTAAGCCTGCTCAACACGCATACACCTGGCATCGTCAATTTCGAAAGCGCTTTTTTCAATTATACGGGCAATAATCACCTTATCTTAGGCGAAGTACCGCCCCTTGATCTCGGCAACGCACGAATTCTGGTAGCTCCGCACGACGGACTGATGCTGCTGAACCGTGCGGATTTGCAACCCGAGACCAAACCTGTTCGGATCGCCATCAGCGCGCTCCAACGTAGCAACGGACCCATGGAGTACGGGGTGGACACGGTAAGCCGGATCGTCCTCTCGCCCAAGGAACGCAGTCTCGGCGTATGGTTCTCGGCATTGGATTTCAGGAACTGCGGTGCTGTCTTATACCGCTATCGGTTCGATAAAGTAGATGCAGAGGAGGCTCCTTGGAGTGCCGCTTCTTCGGTTGCAGAGATTCAACTGCCTGACCTGCACCCGGGAGAATATATCTTGGATATTTGCTCCACCAACGCCTACCAACAGTGGCAAAACAACGTACGACGGCTTACCATCATCGTCAAACCGACCTTCATGGAAAGCACTCTCGGACAGACAATAGTGCTTGTCGGAGCTTTTGCTGCGCTGCTTACCATCATCATCTCCTTGCTGCACGTGAGTGCCCTCAGGAAGAAACGTAAAGAAGCCTTGGAGGCTTATCTGGACGTTCAGGAGCGTTTGTCTGCCTTGCAAAATAGACAAGATATACTGCAAGCTCCGTTGCCGGAAGTGATGGTTGCCGGCTATCTGAATAAGAATGAACAGTTCTTGCAGACACTAACAGCATTTATGGAAACGAATATGGGCAATGTGGATATCAATGTCGATGACCTGATGGAAGCCACCGGCATGAGCCGTTCGTCGCTGACCCGAAAGATGCACGAGTTATTCAACCTCTCGCCGAAGGATTTCCTGCAAGCCGCTCGTATCAAACATGCTTGTTCGCTGCTCACACAGACCGATCTCTCCGTCAAAGAGGTCGCTTATGCCTGCGGTTTCAGCAATCCCCAATATTTCGCGACCAGTTTCAAAACCTCCACCGGCCTCACCCCATCTGCATTTAGAGAAACCCTCAATGGGTGCTAATTTTGCCAAAAATCTCCCTCAATAAGTGATTTTTTGTGTAAATTACCCTAAATAGATGGTCAATATCATTTCATCATCGAGGGCGATCAGCACGGCTCATTCTATCATTGATTTGCACTTTGTTCGAGATCACATCATGCCGCAGCCGACCTTCCTCTACGTAGTGCGTCTGTATGTAATCGCATACAATTTCTTGCCTGTTAGCCATATCATTTATTCATTTACGCATTTTCTCATTTACTTATTTTTTGCATTGGGGTCCCCGGCGGGCGCTAACGCAGTCATTGATCTCCAATTCCGACGACAAAATTACTACTTTATTTCGAAATACATAGCCCGTAATGACGGGTTGTTAGTACTAACTGGATATATAACGCAAAAAAGTCGATATTTCTTAAGATATTTTCCGAAATCTACTCGAAATTACATACATTTCGGAAAATATCAATACAAAATTACATTATTTCTTCCGAAATCTCATTTTTTTCTTGCACATTTCGGAAATTATTCGTATCTTCGCAGCGATTTGAAGAAGAATTTGTTACAACGTTTGGTGTCGCTAATGGATTGCATCGCAGTATAGTAAACAGCAAAGTTACCATGGATGATTTATTCCACGAATAAGCAAATGCCGACCTTCAATTGGTCGGCATTTGTGTGAATAGGATGCTATCCAATCGGAGATTCCATAAATGTGATAGCTCGTTGAATTGTACTCTTCGTTGCTGTAAAATAGTACGAAATTTCCACGTTACTCATCTCTGGATGAGCCAAATGGAATGCATAATACTCCATCCAACCGGATAAATGAACGGGAAGTCCCAACTCGAAGAGAATGCTCAGTTCTCCACTTTCTTTTTTAGCGAGCAGATAGTTATATTTATTCATGAATTATGCCGCGACGAATTTGATCGTCCGGCATACTTACGAAAAAGCCGCACCTCGAATGAGATGCGGCTTGAAACTATCAAAAACACGGCTACTCTTTCACGCGTTTGGCGGCGATTTAGAGGCTTTTGATATATTTATCTGCCTCGATGGCGGCTTTGGCGCCGGAGCCGGCAGCGACAACGGCTTGTCGGTAATGGGGATCGGCGCAGTCACCGGCAGCAAAAATGCCGGGTATTTTTTCATTTTCACATTTACCCATTTGCGCATTTTCACATTTGAAGCACTGCGTGCTATTATCGTGGGTGATGATGTAACCCTCGGCATCACGAGCGATGTAATCCTTGAAGAGCTCGGTATTGGGATGATGACCGATGGCTAAGAAGAAACCGTCGATAGCTATATGACGGAGCTGTTCATCGGGTTCGCCTTTGCGGTAAACGAGGTCGGCACCTTGCACCTTACCTTCACCGGTCAGTTGGAGTGTGTTATGCTCGAAGAGGACTTCGATCTTGGGGTTATTGAGCACGCGCTGCTGCATGATATCCGATGCGCGGAGGAAAGGTTTGCGGACGATCATATAGACTTTCTCACATAGTCCGGCGAGGTAGTTCGCTTCCTCGCAGGCGGTGTCACCGCCGCCGACGACGGCTACAGTCTTCTTGCGATAGAAGAACCCGTCGCAGGTAGCGCAGGCGCTCACGCCGCGACCTTTGTAGGTGCGCTCGGACTCGATACCGAGGTATTTGGCGCTGGCACCGGTAGCGATGATGACGGCATCGGCTTCATATAGGTCGGTGTCTTCGACCCAGACCTTCTTCGGAGATGTCGAGAAGTCCACTTTGGTGACGATACCGGAGACGAAGGTCGTACCGAAGCGTTCGGCTTGGCGACGCATATCGTCCATCATGGTGAAGGGTTCAACACCATCGGGATAACCCGGGAAATTCTCCACTTCGGTAGTCGTGGTGAGCTGTCCGCCAAGTTGCGGACCTTCGATGAGTACCGGTGCCAAGTTAGCACGGGAAGCATAAATAGCAGCTGTGTAGCCCGCAGGGCCGGAACCTATAATTAAACACTTTACTTTATTCATAATTGTACTAGTTTTCTAAAACTCTAGATTTCTAGAGGCGCATATCATTTACAAACGTATTCTTGTCGGGTTCAACCATCCATTTCTGCTCTCCGGTAACAAACTTAGGGTCTTTGAACTTGAGGGTAGAGGTCTTTTTGCCCTCTTTGATCTCGGCCTGGATGGGCATGAGATCGGCGTTGCGCACGCGGAGCGTGAAACGGTTGATGCCGGCAGACTGATCCTTGGGCGTGAGGGTGATATTGGTGATTGGTGATTGGTTATTGGTTATTGTTTTCTCCGTGACGTTACAAGCCGGGACGAGCGCCTCGGCATAGAGAAGCGGATTGGCTTCGACCAGTTCCTGACTGGTAGGATTGGAGAGGGTGAGCTCGTCCGTCTCAGGAGTGTACATATAGAGGGTCTTGCCGTCATAGGCTGCCTCGATATTGAACATCGAGAGGCGGAATAACTGACCGTGCATGGTGAGCGTGCCCGGGTAGTTCATCGGGGCATTGACCTCCTCGGCCACCGTGACGGTGAAATCCGATTGGAGCGTTTTCGTCTCCAGGTTCGCAAGAAACGAACTGAGGACGGTTAATATGGTTAGGATGGTGGTCATTGGTCGTTAGTCGTTAGTCGTTGGATTATTTGACGCCTAATTCTTCGAGCAGTTTATCGAGTTGGTCGAGGTCGGTGATGAGGACATCTCGGCCTTTGGGTCCTTTGTTGGGTCCGACGATACCGGCGGCTTCGAGTTGGTCGGAGAGCTTACCGGCGCGGTTATAACCGATCTCGAAGGCACGCTGCAGACGGGAGGTGGAACCCTCCTGTTTCGTTACTACGTAACGCGCCACATCGGCGAACATCGGATCGAGTCGTTTCATATCAACCGAGCCCGGTGCGAGCGCCTCGCCTTCGCCACCTTCGCCGACGTACTCTGGCAACTGATAGGGCTCGGAGTAGCGCTGCTGCTTGGCAATATGCTTGACGATCTCGTCCACTTCGGGTGTATCCACGAAGGCACATTGCACACGCGTGATGGATGCATTGCCGGCATAGAGCGAGTCACCTCGACCGATAAGTTGCTCAGCACCCTTGGCATCGAGGACCGTACGGCTGTCGATGACGGACTGCGTACGGAGGGCGATACGGGTCGGGATATTGGCCTTGATGACACCGGTGACGATATTGACAGACGGACGCTGGGTAGCGAGGATCATGTGCATTCCGACGGCACGGGCTTTCTGGGTGATACGTGCGATCGGGGTCTCGACCTGTTTGCCTGCCTGCATGATGAAATCGCCGTACTCATCGATGATGATGACGATATAAGGCAGGTACTGGTGGTGGAGGCTATCTGCCACCAATTTGTTCGGATTGAGGCGACGGCGAACGAACTTATCGTTGTAGTCCTCAAGGTTCCGCACGCCGGCATCCATGAGCAGTTTGTAGCGGTTCTCCATCTCGATGACGAGCGAGTTGAGCGTATTGATGACGCGGTCGCACTCGGTGATGACGATCTGCTCGGGGTCGGTGTCCGGCATGGCTGCCAAGTAATGCTTGAGCAGCGGTTTATACGGTGCGAACTCGACCATCTTCGGGTCCACCATGACGAGCTTGAGCTCCGCCGGATGCTTCTTGTAGAGGAGCGAAGTGATGATGGCGTTGATGGCTACGGACTTACCGGTACCGGTGGCACCGGCTACAAGCAGGTGCGGGGTCTTGGCGAGGTCGAACATAAAGACCTCGTTGGTGATGGTACGACCATAGGCGATAGGCAGTTTCATCTTCTGCTCCTCCTGGAAACGCTTGGAGGCGATGACGGAGTGCATGGAGACGACTTGCGGTTTCTCGTTCGGCACTTCAATACCGATCGTTCCCTTACCCGGCATCGGGGCGATGATACGGATACCCGTGGCGGAGAGAGACATCATGATATCGTTCTCGAGGGCTTGTATCTTCGCTACGCGAATACCGGCTTTCGGCACTATTTCATAGAGCGTGACGGTCGGTCCGACCGTTGCTTTGATACTATCAATTTCTATGCCATAATTGCGCAGGGTGGTGACGATACGTGCACCGTTGGCGCGTTGCTCCTCTTCGTCGATGACGGGTGCTGCCTCGTTGTCATAGACCTTAAGCAGGTTCATGCTCGGGAACTTAAAGAACTCGAGATCCTTGCGTGGATCATAGGGTCCGAGTTTCTCGAGGAGCTTGTCCGGATCTTTGGTATAGAGCTCGTCTTCCTGAATATCCTCGATTTCCAATTCGGCATCTTTGGAGATTGGTGATTGGTCATTGGTGATTGGTGATTTGTCATCCTCCGGGATGGGTGCATCGCCGAGGGGTTCGTCTTCGTCATCGAGCGTAGGAAGGGGTTCGGGTTCCGGCTCCGGCTCTTCCGGAATCGGGTCAATGGTGAAGGTGACTTCGTCTTCCGATTGGTTCTTGGTGATTGGTGATTGGTGATTGTCATCGACCGGAATGTCGATGGTGAGTTCTTCGCCTGTAGCAGATTCCCCCTCTAGGCGGAAGCCGCTCTCCCCATTACTTTTGGGAGACGCTCCGGGCTTCTTTTTGAAGAGTGATGCGCACCAAGCGCCGAAGGCTTTGCAGCGGTCGATGAAGCGCGGATCGGTGACGACGAGGAAGATGATGAGCAACGCCATGAGGATGAGGATCGCGCCGGTGGTGTTCACATAACTGACGAGCCAGCGCGAAGCGGCTTCGCCAAAGGCGCCCCCCCAACGGAAGACCCCCATCTGGTGGGTCATGTTATGCGCAAAACCGAACACTACCGAGCCCCAGAGCACCCAGAAAGAGCCACCGCAGAAAAGGAGGATGCCGCGGATCTCTTTGAGCACGTGCATCAGCCGCAGCGCATAGATAGCGAGCATGAAAACGAGCAGGATGGAGACGAAACCGAAGCTGCCGTCGATCATGAACTGCGCGAGCATCGCGCCCGGCAGACCGAGCATGTTGCGGACGGCTTCACGATTCGCCAAACGTCCGGCCCGATCGAGACTGAGAATGTCCTGATCGTAGGTGCCGGTGAATAGGAAACTGACGTAAGAGAGCAGGGCAATGACGGAGAAGAGCAGGAGCAAGATACCTATCACCATGCGGGTCTCGCGGGCGGTTAAGAACCGCTTGAGCGACTCCCGGAAATCACCTTTTTCCACCCGAATCGCCCGTTCGTTCGAACGCTCATCAATACTATTTTTTGATTTTGATATAGTTCTGGGCATAAAAATATTTACAATTTGGTCATTTATTTAGTCATTTACGATTAGCGATTTTTACGCAAAATAACACGCAAAAGTACAAAAAATAATTGAAAATTGAAAATTGAAAATTGAAAATTTGGCGTTTTGGGGCAAAAAACGTTCTTTTTTATTAAAAAAGTTCGCGCGCCCTTGCGTATATAAAAAACTTTTTGTATTTTTGCACTCGCAATTTGTGTTTATGGACGAACAGATCAGACATACGGGTGTTGTAATGAACGTCGAGGGCGAGTTGGCGCACGTGCAGATCGTGCAGACGAGTGCCTGTTCGGCATGTAAGGCGCGGAGTATGTGTATGTCGTCGGAGAGTCAGCAGAAAGAGATGGATGTCATCATGCTAGAGCCGATGAAGGTAGGCGATAAGGTAGAGGTGGAAGTTCGCGAAAAGCTTGCATGGAAAGCGGTATTGCTCGCGTACATTCTGCCTTTTATTGTGATGATGGGTGTGATAGCGGGATTGGATTTTGCGACCGATTGGTCGGAGGCGGTGATAGGAACGCTGTCGCTCTGCGGCATTGCGGTGTATTATATCGGTTTGAGTTTTTTCAAGGACCGGTTACAAAAGCAATTTGTTTTTACAGCGAGAAAACTATAACTAATTAAAAATAAAGCATTATGAATTTAATTCTGATTTCAATGGGGGTGCTGGGTGTGATTGCCTTCTTGGCAGCCTGTCTGCTGTATGTAGTCAGCCTGTACTTCAAAGTGGAAGAAGATCCGCGCATTGACCTGGTGACGGCTGTGTTGCCGGGAGCTAACTGTGGCGGATGCGGCTTCGCTGGCTGCCGTAACTTCGCGGAAGCGTGTGTGAAAGCCAACGGCATTGAGGGTCTGGCATGCCCGGTAGGTGGTGAACCGACGATGGAGCAAGTCAAACTGATTTTGGTACCGGCAGACGAAGCGGCTGCTGCGCCTGCGGCTGCAGGTGGAGAGAAGAAGGGCTTCGATCCGGTTATTGCTGAAAAGATCAAAGCTTTGGCGACACCGAGAGCGGTCTTCCCGCTGGCGCTGGGAATACGTTAAACGGTTAAAAGGTTAAGCTGTTAAATCGTTAAGCATTATGAGAACATTTAAGATAGGCGGAGTTCATCCGCATGACAACAAACAATTCTCCGCACACCAGCCTATCACGGAGTGCCCGCTGCC
>CAMHSB010000038.1 GCA_946187695.1 uncultured Bacteroidales bacterium | reverse complement strand
GTGCCGGCCTCACCAGTCGTACGCAGGTAGAGGGACTTAACCAGCAGCAGATGCGAGACAAGATTATCCATGAGCGCCGTATCGAATTGGCGTTTGAAGGACATCGCTGGTTCGATATGTTGCGCTATCCGAATAACTACGCTCTCACTTTCCTGCATTCCGTGGGTAAGACCAATGCGACATCGAAGCATCTGCTCTTCCCGATCCCGATGCAGGAGATAGAAGCAAATGAATTATTAACGCAAAACCCGGGTTATTGATATGAGTAATTTTAGATTTATCTGTTTTGTACTTTGTGCGTTATGTCTCTTCTCGTGCCAGAAACCGCAGGATGAACCGCAACGCGATGAATCGTTGGTGCTCAAGGCATTGCATGATTCGGTGGTATGCAACAGCCGTATGGGTGACCAGATGGCGATGCAACTGACTTGGACTGCCGGAACCAACCATGGTACGGGTTCGGCTATCGCTTATACGATCGATATGAATCTGGCAGATAGCGCGTTGGATAACGGTTTGCATTTCGAGATCGGTCGCACGATGGACCGTACCTTTGCTTTGACCCATCGTCAGTTGATCGACTCGGTGCTTCCGTTTTTCGCTTCGGTGAAGGACAATGAGCCCACGCGTTTTGCAATGCGGGTACGTGCCAAAGTGCTGATGTCGGGAGAACAGCAGGTATCGGAGATACTGCCGGTGTCTATCGTGCGGAACCTGGCAGACACCACCCGCCTGTATCTGATCGGAGACGCTATGCCGAACGGATGGGATAGAGACCATGCCGCACAGCTGCAGTGGGATATGAGTACGCTCTCGGGTTATACCTGGACTGGTAAGATGCATAAAGGCGAGTTCAAGATTCTGGCTACCACTGAGGATTGGGTCCCGTGCTACGTACGTGATGCGCAGGATGAAACGCATATGCTCTATTGGTCAGAGACTGAGACGCAAGATGATCTGAAGTGGGCTATTGAGGCGCCGGGCAGTTACACCATCGATGTGGATACCAAAGCGCTCACGATAACCATCACTGTCAATGAGATCACGGAGTTATATGATCATATGTATATGATCGGTGATGCGACTCCCGGTGGGTGGAGTTGGGATCATCTGACCTCTATGCAACACCCTGAGAAAGACCTCTTTATCTACGAAGGAGCTCTGAACGCAGGACAGATTAAGTTCCCTACCGAGATCAAGTCCGATTGGTCGGGTGAGATGCTCTATGCCCCGACACCCGATTGCCCGGTTTCGGAGAATGGTACGTTTGAGATTCATACCGGTGATCCGGATAATAAATGGGTCGTTCCGGCTGCAGGCAACTGGAGCATTACGATTAACATCCAAGACACCACTATATCCTTTAAACAATTATGAAAAAGATGTCAATAATTTGCATATTGTATTCTGTACTCTTTGCGAGCTGTAATATCAATGAACCGACGCAGGATCCTGTCACCTACGGTGAGACTTATATCCCGTACCTGATGAGCACGGACAAAGCCTGCTATGCCCCCGGGCAGAAGGTGTCGTTTACGCTCAATAACCTGCCGGAAGGTACGGTGACTGTGCGATACCAACACCTCGGTCAAACGCTGAGCGAGCAGACCGTCACGGGTAAACAATGGACTTGGCAACCGCCGGCTGATGACTATCAGGGTTATATGGCGGAGTTGCATGCTTTCGCCAACGGAAAAGACAGTGTGTTTGCCACGATCGGTATTGATGTATCATCCGATCCGATCCGTTATCCGCGTAACGGTTTCCTGTCCACCTACGGTGCCATGTCTGATAAGGATATAGCTGCCGTCATGGATAACCTCACCCGCTATCACATCAACTATGTGCAGTTTCAGGATTGGCACTGGAAGCACCATCATCCGCTGGGAGGAAGTGCTACCCAACCGATGGATGTGTGGACCGATATCATCTCCCGTAACTGCTACCGCGCTACGGTGCAGGGCTATATTGACGCTTCGCATGCACGCGGTATGAAGACATTATACTATAACCTCGGCTACGGTGTGCTCGAAGACTATGAGACGGATGGCGTGAGTCGCGAATGGCTGCTCTATCTGGATCAGAACCATCGCACGCCGGATTATCACCCGCTCGGTTCGCCTTTTAAGAGTTCGATCTATCTGGCTAATACCGCCAATGAGGATTGGAAAGCGTTCCTCTCTGCGCGGAATGATGAAGTGTTCGCCGTCTTCGATTTCGATGGTTGGCAGATAGATCAGTTGGGCCCTAGAGGATCCGTCTATGACTATGATGGCAACAAGGTGGACTTAGCCGGTACGTTCGGTTCGTTCATCAGTTATATGAAAGCCAACCAACCGACTAAACGGCTTGTTATGAACGCCGTCGGTCAGTACGGTCAGCAGGGACAGATCGCTGCGGCTCCGGTGGATTTCTGTTATACCGAAGTATGGCAGCATAGCGATGCGAACGGATACGATATCTTCCGCGATATCATCACCAATAACGCGGCATGGTCAAGCGGCAAGCAGACCGTGCTGGCGGCATACCTCAACTATGACTTGGGTAACAAAGGTCGCGGTTATTTCAATGCCCCGGGTATCATCATGGCGACGGCTGCGGCGATGGCATGGGGCGGTACGATCCTCCAGATGGGTGAACACATGCTCTGCAACGAGTATTTCCCCAAGGAAGATCTGGCGATGTCGGGAAAGTTGAAACGTGCGATGATCGCGTATTATGACTTCACGGTAGCGTACGAGAACCTGCTGCGTCCGGAAGTTGCGGTAGCGAATATCAATACCGATTGGTTTGGCGTGGATGTGACCTGCAAGGATGGGCAATGCGTCTTCAACCAGTGGGCTCCGCAACTCGGGCAGGTTGCTACGGTGGGTCGCCATGTAGGCGGAAAGGATGTCATCCATCTGCTGTCCTATCGCAATGCTACGCACCTCGATTGGTGCGATACAAAGGGAGACCAGGGAGAACCCGATGCCTTGCAAGACATCGCTGTCTCTATCGTAGCCTCCAAGCAACCGGCTCGCGTATGGTGCGCTTCGCCAGATAATCAGCAAGGTGCCGCTATGGAACTGGAATTTACCTATAGCGGAGGACAGGTCGAACTGACCATCCCGGCTATGAAATATTATACGATGTTGGTGTTTGAATATTAAATAATTGTTGCAATATGAAGAAAAGAATTATCATCAGTCTGTGTTCTATATTCTGTATTCTGTGCTCTGCTTCGGCCATAGAAACGGTCGAATCCCCGTCTTTGAATATGAAGGCGTATTTCGATATTCGTGACGGTCGTCCGGTCTATTGGTTGTTGCATAAAGGCGATACGGTCATTCGGCCTTCGTATCTGGGTATCGCCCTTCGTGGCGAGCACTCGCGCGGAAACTTCAATGACTATAAGGAAGAGCAGACGACCGAGAGTAGTACCAACGGTCTGATGAACGGTTTTGTATTGACCGGTTCTGAGCGCTTTATCCATGACGATTGGTGGACACCCGTATGGGGGGAGGAGCGTCGTATACACGATAGTTATCACGAGATGCTCATTACGCTCAAGCAACCGGAGAAAGACCGGTATATCCAGATTCAGTTCCGCCTCTATGACGATGGTCTGGGGTTCCGCTATATCTTCCCGCAACAGCGCAATCTCAATTACTTCGTCATCGAAGAGGAGCATACCGAGTTCGCTATGCCGGGGAATATCACGGCGTATTGGATCCCCGGCGACTACGATACGCAGGAGTACGAATACACCCGCTGCAAACTGAGTGAGATTCGTGGTATTCAGGAGAAGACCAGCAAGGCGAATCTGTCCACTACCAATTTTTCCACAACCGGTGTACAGACGCCTATACTACTCAAGACCAACAGCGGCAAATGGCTCAATATCCACGAGGCAGCTTTGATGGACTACTCCTGTATGCACCTCAACCTCAACGATAACAATATGGTTTTCACCTCATGGCTCACGCCGGACATCGACGGCACGAAAGGACATATCCAGACGGATGCCGTCAGTCCATGGCGTGTGATCATGGTGGGTGAGAAAGCGCAGGATATCCTTGCGTCCCGTATCGTGCTCAACCTCAATGAACCGTGTAAGATCGAGGATACATCGTGGATCAAACCGATGAAGTACGTCGGCGTATGGTGGGAGATGATCGCCGGTATGCGCGACTGGTCGTACACATGGGATTTTCCGTCCATCCATATCGGTAAAACCGATTATACCAAAGCCAAACCGCACGGACGGCACGGCGCAACTACTGAGAACGTCAAGAAATACATTGATTTCGCTGCCAAGTATGGTTTTGACGGCGTCCTCGTCGAAGGTTGGAACATCGGTTGGGAAGACTGGTTCGGCAATGAGAAAGACTTTGTCTATGACTTCGTCACTCCGTACCCGGACTTCGATGTAGAGGGTATTCACGACTATGCAAAATCCAAAGGAGTGAAGATGATCATGCACCATGAGACATCGGGTGCCATCCGTAACTACGAGCGCTGGCTTGACACGGCGTACCAGTTCATGAACAAGTACGAATACCCTGCCGTCAAATCCGGCTATGTGGGCAACCTCCTGCCGCGCGGTGAGCATCACTACAGCCAGTGGATGAACAACCACTACCAGTACTGCGTCGAGAAAGCCGCCAAGTACCATATTATGGTCAATGCCCACGAAGCAGTGCGTCCGACCGGTCTGTGCCGTACATGGCCCAATCTCATTGGCAACGAGTCCGCGCAGGGCACCGAATACCAGGCTTTTGGCGGTTCAGCGCCTAACCATACCACCATGCTGCCGTTCACACGTCTCATTGGCGGACCGATGGACTACACACCGGGTATCTTCGAGAACGACATCCGTAAGTTCAACCCCAACAGCACCTCCTGGTGCAACACCACCCTCTGTAACCAACTCTCGCTCTACGTGACCATGTACAGCCCGCTCCAAATGGCAGCAGACGTGCCGGAGAACTACGAGCGCTTCCGCGATGCCTTCCAGTTTATTGTGGATGTGCCGGTGGAATGGGACACCGTATGGTATCTCGAAGCCGAACCCTATGAGTACCTTACCGTTGCACGCAAGCAGAAAGACACAGATGCATGGTTCGTTGGTTCGACCAACGGCTATGACCCGCGTACGTCCATCCTCGACTTGTCATTCTTACCAGCCGGAAAATATACGGCTACTATCTACCACGATGACAAGAAAGCGCATTACCGTACCAATCCGCAGGCGTATGTCATTGAGACGAAGACGGTCACCAACAAATCCAAACTCAAACTCTTCACCGCTGCCGGAGGCGGCTATGCAGTCAAGATCGTGAAGAAATAACATGTCGAAATCACATAATAACGTAATTTACTAACCTTTTAAAATGCAAACATTATGAAAAAGATTTTCTCTTTCTTCGTAGCGTTGACGGCTGTAGTCAGCATGTCCGCTAAGACTGTTTATTTGAACACTGCCAGCTCCAATTGGGCAGAGGCAGATGCTGTCACTTTCATCCACGCTTGGGGAGGTGAAGTAACCACCACCAACGTACAAATGTTGCCGGTAGAGGAAGGATCTGCTGTCCTCAGTGCCGTATGCGACGACAACAACACTTCTATCGTTTTCGTTCGTATGGCTCCGGGTAGTACCGAAATCAATTGGGATGACAACTGGGGCAAGACAAGCGACCAGAACATCCCTGCAGACAAGAACCAATTTACCGTAGTTGGTTGGGCAGGCGAACCGTCGCTGGCATATGGTCTCTGGGGAACGTATGGCGTACTTCCTACGGTGGCGCTTGTAGGTAATTATGCAGAAGACATGTGGGGTGCTAACGCTACCAACACCATGACTCCTGCCAATGACAACGCCACCGCTGCCGTAACGCTCACGCTGGCTGCCGGCACCTATGAGATCAAGGTATGGGTTGACGGTTATTATATGAGTCTCAACGGCGAAGGCGAATCGCTCTACGGCATCCATCGTGACTGGAACCATGCCGATCATGTGAACCTTGTCAATGACGGCCGTAACTTCCAACTGACCGCTGATGTAGCCGGTGACTACACCTTCACGTGGAACTACGCAACTCTGGACTTAGTCGTTTCGTTCCCGACGGCAGCAGGCATCGAAAATGCCAATGCCGGTGTAAAAGCTGTTAAGCGCATCGTCAATGGTCAACTCGTTATCGAGAAGAACGGCTTGCTGTATAATGCACTTGGCGCAGAGATGCGATAAATCTATCAGCCTTGCGGCATTGGGTTGCCGCAGGGTTACTAAATAATAATTCATAATGCGATGAAAACACATTTCAATTTTAAATCTGTATACCGCGCAGCGCTCGTTGCCCTGTGCTTGATGACCGTAGGAGTAGGGGAGATGTGGGGAAATACTACTCATCCCATATATTGTGCGATAAAGTCTTCTTCTTTGGGTTCTGGTACACTCAAGATCAATGTGCATAAAGGAAGTTCAAAGGATGGAAATGTTTGGTTTCGTACGACGATGGAAAAAATGCCAACAACTATCCATAAAGCAGCAACAGGAGAAACGAAAGATTTATATTATGGAATGATCGAATATGTAGAAGAAGGCTTACAAGATAACAAAGAAAACTGTGACGAGCGAGACCCAACTCCAACTCTTCACAGCAGCCGGTGGTGGATGCGCCATCAAGATTGAACCGAAATAATAACACATTAAATATAATATCATCATGAAAAAATTCTTATTACTTGGGGCGTTAGCCCTTTTAGGCTCACTAAGTATGTGGGCAAGTGACAGTGAGTCCGGACATTATCTCTATTTCAAAAACTCCAGTAATGCTTGGAATGCGGTCTATCTCCGTATAGGACGTGCTGACCATGTTCATACAAGGGCATTCACACGTATTGGTGATTCTGATTGGTGGAAATGTGAAACGCCAAGTTATAGCAATTACACCCATTTCACCATTACCGACAATAGCGATGCAACTGCACCGGTAACTACCTATCCGAGTGGCGCAAATCGTCTCTATGAATATTCATATGATTTGAAAGAAAATCGTTGGTTTACCCTTAATGGTAATGAGCCGGCAGGAACGTCTGAAGGATGTCACTATTGGGCAAATACTGATTCCAAAGACCCACTGGCCACCAAATATAATATTACAGCCAATAAGTATGTCTTCTATGATAATACTCAGACCCAATGGGAGAATGTTTATCTGCGTGTAGGCCGCTCGGATGCGGTAGGTATGAGCAAGCATTGTGCTACATATCCCTTTACGCGAATAGGCGAAACGAACTATTGGTATTTGAGTACATCTACCTATAATAATCTTCAGGCTTGGACGATTACAAACACGGATGACAATAATGGTGATAGTCACACTGTTTATGATCTTCCGGCTAATGCAGAGCGTCTCTACTATTACGAAACAAATATCAATACGGATGTTTATTATAAAGCCACAGGAACGGCAGCCCAAGGAACAAGTGCGACGGGGGTCAATTACTGGGCAAATACCTCTACACAAGATTCATACACTGTTTATCTCGTGCCGGAAGAGCTGTTTGGTGCAAACTGGAATGCATCGTCTGTCGTCAAACTGGAAGTAGAGTATCTGCACGTCGGCGAGTCGGGGAATCAGACAAAGGAAGTGGCAATGAGTCCGGTCAGCGAAGGTTCGCATATATATGAAGTTACGTTCCAGATTCCTTTCCCGATGGCATATACTATGAACTTCAAACGGTATCAGGGTCAAGACTACAAAGAAACCTACGCGGTCTTCTACGATGCATACAAGAACGCCGATGTATGGAACGGTAAGATCTTCAGTAGAGGGCAGAACGATGCACGCGCTACGGAATGGTTCCCGTACCCCAAACAACCGATCAATAGCACATCCGGTCACACCATCATCTTTGATAACACCAAGACAGCTTGGGATCATCCCTACCTGCGTATCGGACGCACCAAAGCGCATGGTTTCAGCAATAACCATATGACCTCCTATGCGTTCACACAAATTGGAACTTCCAATCTGTGGAGTTGCCCGACGCCGGATTACACCGAAGCCGAAGCATGGACTATTACCAATACCAACCAAACAGGTGACATCGCTGTCTTTGCATCCGAAGAGGCAGTACAAGCAACCATGCAGCGCGTCTTATACAATCGAGAGGATATAAACGGCGATATCTTCGTAACCGCCACGGGAGATGAGAAAGCAGGGGATGACCCGTTTGAAGTACCTTATTGGTGGTGTACGAAGCAAAATGGCAAGCCCTCATTCACCATCCGCTTTGTGAATGGTGAAGAGGAACTGCAAAGTTCGTCCGTTACTTGTGGCGAGATGCCTTCGTATGCCGGTGCAACACCCGTTAAAGAGCATGCGGAGTACAGTTACTCCTTCGTTGATTGGTCACCGGCTATCGCTCCGGCTACCGAAGATGCCACCTATACCGCTACTTTCAATCTGGACGGTTACAGCCGTAATGTAACGGCTGGCTATTATGGTACGATCTGCCTTCCGAAAGCTGCCGAATCATACACCGGCGCAGTCATGTTCCAACTGGTGGACAAAACAGCCGATGACGGTATCATCATCGAAGAAGTGGATGCTATGGAAGCAGGTAAACCCTATATCTTCATGGCCGATGCCGATCAAGTCAACGTTACTTTCACCGGCGATACAGAGGATGCGCAAACCGTGAACGGATTAGTCGGATATATTGGCAATGAAGATCTGATTCTTGAACCGGAAGGAGAGAACCGCTATATCCTGGCGCAGAACAAGATATGGATGCTGAACTCCAATGTGCGCGTACCATCCAACCGTGCCTATATCGACATGAGCCAGATTGCCTCTTTGCCGCACAAAGTAGGCAAAAGACGCTATGTCATTAGCGGAAAAGGAGAAAGTACCGCAATCGAAGAAACAGGCGTCCGTCAGCCATCCAATCATAAATGGATACAAAATGGACAACTGTTCATTCAGTGTGATCAACATATCTATAATACCCAAGGACAACGCATTCATTAAGTCATGATTATGAAAAAGAAAATCTATAACGCTCCTTCTACGGAGTATATACAATGGACTCCTGCCCCCATCATGAATCCGGGGAGCACCAAGGAAATACAAAAAGGCGGTAATACCTCGCAATTAGGCGACATGCCTTCTGCCTTCTAAAGAAAAATATCAATAAAAAACAACCAGTAAAAACAAGATACAATGATGAAAAATCGTTTTAAATCCTGTCTCATCTTCGCGCTGGTCGCGATGGGCTCACTCAGTGCCTGGGCTGCAGACAGTGAACCGGGGCACTGGCTCTATTTCAAAAATACCAACAAAGCGTGGACGAACGTCTATCTTCGTATCGGACGTGCTGATCATGTTTATACAAGGGCATTCACGCGTATTGGGAATTCGGACTGGTGGAAATGCGAGACGCCGGATTATAAAAACTACACCCATTTCACCATCACGAACAGTAGCGATGATACTGCACCGGTAACTACGTATAAAAATGGCATTTACCGTCTCTATGAATGGAGCTATGATTTGACGGCGGATCGTTGGTTTGTATTAACAGACGGACCTAACGCATCTGGAAATCATTATTATTGGAATAATGCATCTAGTACGTCATATCCTGAAGCAACGATAAGTAGTGAAACCGGTCACCGGATATGGTTCGATAACAGCAACTCCAAGTGGAGTAACGTCTATCTCCGTATAGGTCGCTCAGTCGTGTTAGGTATGGGCGCGTACACATCTACATGGCCAATGACCCGGTTCGGAAGCACGGATTTCTGGTATGTGGACACGGAAAACTGGAGTGATGCACAGGTATGGACCATCACCGATACGAACACGAACAACGGAGACAGTAACTCGCCGTATGACTTGCCATCCGGAGCAAACCGTCTCTATTACTACAACGATAATATTGAAGGAACGGTTGTGTATGTCGCCGGAGAAACGACACCGTCCGGTACAGATGCTTCCGGTGTATATTATTGGGGCAATTATACGCATACCACCATTCCACCAGCTATAAACGGTTGCTCGAATTGTTTTATGGTCTATTAATCCAAAGCTAAGGATAGAAAACGCCCTGCCTTTATTTGAGGCCGGGTCATGCACCCCTGCGCACACTCCCCGGCAAGAGGACCGCGAAAAGCACCTCCGGGCACGGATGACAGCGGTTACGACCCGGCCAACCCGCAGTTCTCGCCTCTCGGCGATGCCGTCCTGCCGTTACTCATCATGGCTTTAGCCTTCACGGGGTTGACTTATCTGCGTAAGT
>CAMHSB010000037.1 GCA_946187695.1 uncultured Bacteroidales bacterium | reverse complement strand
AAAGTGGCGGCTACCTACTCTCCCACAACGCAGTGCAGTACCATCGGCGATGCTGTCTCTCTCTGCTGCCCTCGCCCCTCTCCGCTCTCTCCTGCGCCCGCGCGCCGCAGGCGCGCACACCGCCGCCCGCCCCGCGCCTCTGATGCATTGCGAGAGGGGTACGGCGCCACTCGCTCATGGGACATAAAAGATATGGGCTCTCTCAAAAAAGTCTCTCTCTCTTTTTCGAGCGACCATTGGGCGCACGAGGTTATAGTAGAGCTTGTTGCGTCTTGGGAAGTTTAGAGGCTATGAGCTGATATGATGAGGTGATTAGTTCTTGAACAAGAGTGTCAGGCAGTTCGTTCAGATAGAGATCGTTCCAATGCGTTTTGTTCATATGGTAGGCAGGACGAATACCATCATACTGGGCACGCAGTTCTGCACTCATTTCGGGTAGCAGTTTAACCGCTACGCGTGGTTCGGGTGCATCGAGTTGCATAAGCAAAAACCATTTGCCGAATATTCTCCAAGAGATCCAGTTCTCCGCGAACAGTTCTTCCGTTACTTGGGGATTGATACCCAATGCAAATTCTCTGACTTGTTCTATATTCATACCATTACACAAATCCGTCCGGCTTCTTTAGTAAAGATTGAGGGATAGCGGCAAATTACCGCATAGACTTGGGCACTGGTAACAGGCTTGCCGTCCTTGCGGATATGCCAACCGTTGCGGTTGATTGCGTCGGCTATCTGGTTGGTTGTCTTCCCATGACCATCCGACATAATGGCATATGTTATCGCTTCCTCTATTCGCATTTGTCATTGTTGTGCGTTTGCGTGTGCAAAGGTAGTAAAAAAATCCGACATGGACAAATTTATTGTGTAGTCATATTGTTTTTTTCGGCGACACAACGGAACGTAAACACTAAAAATCGTTTGCCTTATGCGTACACGCGCGAGGGGGCGCGCGTATATACCTTATTATAATATATAGGAGATGGGAATAAAAAAGTTAGAGGGTTAGGGGTTAGGTGGTTGTATAAAAAGGGATCAGGTGAAACAATACAAGCGAAGCAAAATTTATACAAGCATGTAAGCGAAGCGAACTCCTTATTAGAGAGAGACTAATAAAAAAGACGTGAGTAAAACGAACACCTTATTGAGAGAGAGACCATAGATTTTATGTAGTCGGGCGGTATAACCGTAGTTCGGGAGTAGTCAAGCCTGCTTCAGAGGCGCGCGCGGTGTCTGCGGTGGCGGACGGTGTGGGGTGTGGGCTGTGCGCGCCTGCGGCGCGCGGGCGCGGGAGAGAGCGGAGCGGAGAGGGGCGGAGAGGGGCGCGGGCACAGGGCAGAGAGAGGGCGCAGAGAGAGAGACAGCATCGCCGATGGTACTGCACTGCGGAATATTGTGGGAGAGGAGGTAGCCGCCACTTTGAGAACCTCTGAGATTCGTCTTGGGGGTTCTTTCTTTGTATAGCATGTCCGGCGATGCAAGCGGTAAGCCGACCCCATCCTATAAAGAAATTTTGCGGAGCAAAGACAAAGCCGTGAGCGAAGCGAACACCTTATTAAAGGGGGAAAGAAAAAATCGTTAAACCAGATGTGAGTGTAACGAACTCCTTATTGACATACTTCGAACGAAGTGAGATAAGAACTACTTGTTGGATGACATCCAACCCAATGAACGATGTTTTGAACCCGAATGCCATTTCGGGAAATGGACGAAGGTGGGATGTCCGAATGCTATTCGGACGCAATGAACAAAGAATTATGATATCCGTTGAGCGAGGGACAAAGCTTGTTCGATGGTGGGAGCCATGTCGTAGTATTTATACTCGGCGAGGCGACCACCGAAGAGGACATGGAGTTCGGCATCGGCGAGAGATTTGTATTGGGTGTAGAGCGCGGCGTTTCGTTCATCGTTAACGGGATAGTAGGGTTCCATGCCTGGTTGCCACTCGGTGGAATACTCGCGACTGATTACAGTCTTTGGGTTGTCATAGACAGATTGGCCGAAAGATTCGAAATGCTTGTGCTCGATGACGCGAGTATAGGGAACATCGTGCGAGGTGTAGTTGATTACAGCGTTGCCTTGGTAGTTCGGAGTGTTGAGTGTTTCGGTTTCAAAACGCACCGTGCGATATTGGAGTTTGCCAAAACGGTAGTCGTAGAACTGATCAATTGGTCCGGTGTAGATGATTGTGTCGGCAAGGGCAGTTAGTTCGTCGCGGTTGGCAAAGAAATCGCAGTTGACACGGGTGTCGATGCCTTCCAAGAGACGTTCGATGAGGAGATTGTAACCGCCTATTGGGATGCCTTGGTAGGGATCGTTGAAATAGTTGTTGTCAAAGACAAAACGCAAAGGCAGACGACGAATGATGAAAGCCGGAAGTTCCGTGCAGGGTCGTCCCCATTGTTTCTCGGTGTACTCTTTGATTAGTTTCTCATAGATATCGCGACCGACGAGCAGCAGGGCTTGTTCTTCGAGATTGCTAGGCTCCGATCTTTCAAGTTTGGCGGCTACAGCTGCGCGTTGTTCAGCGATTTTCGCTTGTGCCTCTTCGGGAGTATGAACACCCCACATCTGATATAAGGTGTTCATGTTGAAGGGAAGATTGTATAGTTCGCCGTGGTAGTTGGCTACAGGGCAGTTGGTGTAGCGGTTGAATGGCACAAGGGCATTGACGAAATCCCACACGGCTTTGTTAGCAGTATGGAAGATATGCGCACCGTACTTGTGGACGTTGATGCCTTCGGTCTGCTCGCAATAGACATTGCCGCCGAGTTGCGGACGTTTGTCTATGACGAGACAAGACTTGCCTGCTTGTTTGGCTTTGTAGGCAAAGGTAGCTCCGAACAAACCGGAGCCAACTATGAGAAAATCGTAATGGGTCATTCTGCTTTCTTCAATGATTTACGACAATACAAATGACGTGTTTCTAATTCTGGATGGTTAACCCAACTTGCTCCATCTGGCTCAGGTGTACCGACATAGTATTTATCAAACTCTTCCGGCCAGCCCCAAGACATTTCCTCCAAATCTTTAGCCATGACAATAGAATCCCATTTGCACAAGAAGATAAAATCAGGCTCAATCATTTTCTCTTTCGGGAAATAGTGGAAGTTCTGCACTTGGTGATAGTTTGCTGCATTTACCGCATCAAATGCATACAAGCAACAATAATCATAGCAAGCAGTTAATATCGCAGATTGCTTAGGCTGATAGTTATATTCTTCCAGAATGTCATACACATTATTAAAATAATCCACTTGTTTTTCTGTAAGTGCAATCTCTGCAAAATACTTGTTGCCGCGCGTGAAATGGTGGGAATCGTCACGATTCTGATAAGCCTTAACAGTTCCGGCTAATGGCATAGCAAATAATATCAGCACCGCCGCATAAACACGTTTGTAGTCTTCTTGAGGACGTTTGTACTCATATTCAAACCACAAGAACAACCATGCAGAAACAAAACAATGGATTCTACCGCTTAATGCGGTATTAGTTCCAAACGAGGCAATGAGCGGGTAAGCAAATATGAAGAAATAGAACCATGTTTCCGCTTTCCTCAGATCACTCCATTTGAAATTCGGAAGGTCGCCAAAAAGGAAAGGTACAAGCGGAATACTCATCATAAACATAGACGGCGAAATCAACGGCTTAACTTGATAGTGCGTATAGATGAGAATCATAGCCACATATGCAATACCGCCAATCCATTTATTGTCGATACGCTTAGAAAGCCAATAAGAACCGACAAAAGCAAGAATCACAAATAAGCAATCACGGAAGAATAAAGCGTATTGCATAACAAAGCTTGCTCCATCGTAATGATAGCCACTTTTACCAATATATGTTGCCGTGAATAACATTGCGTCAAGGATGTCTCCTAACGGACAAACAACCACGTGCATATATAAGCAAGTCAGCAGTACTCCAACCACTCCGGAACCTATATACAATAACATTTTTCGCCAATCGCTCCAGTGTGTAATGATTATTAACATGGTAACACTGGCGAGTAGTGCCAATGCCGCCGGTATAATGATAAAGAGTGCAAAGCCAAGACACACACCACAAATAGCCGCATAGATGGATTTCTTCCATGGAATGTCACTTTTATAGAATAACATAAATGCACACAAAGCCCATGTCAATACGGCAGTTTGCATAGATACATACTGCATGCTATCTCCGAGACCAAACATAAACAGCCAAGCAAGGGCGAAATACTTAATGACACGTTTTTTATCAAAGAGAATGCACGAAGTTGCAGTTACTGCAATAGTGGATGCCCACATTAGAATAGATGCTGCCAAAGCGGAATAGAACTTACTCGTCAAATCTAGATATGGGAACCAATGTATTGCGATTAAATTCCATTGACTTTTGCCAGTAATACAACTCATATCGTACGCCTCTTGCAATTTCAGGAGGAAGTACGCTTCATCGTAAGCGGTAAAGAAACCAAAGCGGAAATTCGTTACTTGCATAAAAGTAAGTACCGCTAAACCAAGAATCATGAGCAGATACAACCACTCGCGTTTCAAAATATCTTTCATCGTAAGTTCTTATTTATCGTTCGGAAATCTTTTAATGCCTTGACACCTATTTTGAAGATACGGCGCATGTTAATAGAGTTCACACCGCCTTGACGTGGACGGAAGGTAATCGGATACCAACCTATGTTATAATGCTTGCGAACAGCTATTGCACTAACTGCCACATTGGTTAGATTGTAGTCTTGCGGAATAATGTCAATAATAGGTTTCAGTTTCTCTGCTTTGAGTAAACGGAAAGGTGTGTTGGCATCCTTTACCCAAACATGGAACATGAGCCAAACGACAAAGCGCAAGGTCTTTGTAACAAACACGCGACTTGCCCCATCCTGTCTGCCTCCACGCGTGCCGATTTGGAAATCGTATATGTCGCGGTTCTCCCACATCTGCCAAAACTCTTCCGGCAAGGTTTGTCCGTCGCTATCCGTTTGGAAAATATAATTTGCACCGTTGTTCATCGCATACTTATACAAGTACATAACCGTTGCTCCGTGTCCCGAGTTTTGCTTGTCGAGCGGCTTGAGAAGCGGATATTTAGCTTGCAACTTCTGCATGATAGCAAAGGTTTTATCCTTGCTACCATCATTGGCGATTACCAACTTGGCTACATGTCCTTCTGCATTGATTTTCTCACATACAGGATGCCATTGTTTGATTACATCTTCGATGTTCGCTTCCTCATTATATGCGGGAAGCACAAAATAGATGGTGTCCATTATTGTTTGTTTCTAAACGTGATATATTTATTCAATAGGAATTGTATCAATGCCACGACAACGATGGAAATGAGTTTGCAAACGATTTCATTCCAACCGCCTTTCGTCACCATTAGATAGAGCATCAACTCACTTATCCCCAAGCCGACAAGTCCCACCGTGTAGAACGACAGGAAACGTGTGGTCACTTTGTCTTTAACCTTGAAATTTAAGGAACGATTGAGAACAAACGATGTAAAAATACCAATGTGGATACTAATGATGTTAGCCCACAAATACGGCATGAAGTCCCAGTAGCATAGCACTGAATACACGCCGAAGTCCAGCGCGGCACAGAAACCACCTATTATCCCATACAAAATGAGATTTCGAAAACGGGAATAAACCTCTTTTATCATAAAACGCGGATTCCTTTAATTACTTATCCGCTGATAGAGGTCGTAGGAAGTACCCTTAGTTCCGAATAAGTAATGCAGAAACCCACGCTGTGAATATACGTGACTACGCGCGTAACATATACGCGCAAGTGTATAAACACCCCGGGGCATCTACTATTACTTGTCTTCGAGAACTAAATTCGAAATTTCCTACGTTTCTATCAGTCCAAAACAAGCGTTAGCAAACGCCTTAATTATGTATGCACCCTCACCTGTGATATGTATGCAGACACCCCAGCGTGAGTTTGCGACTGCAAAATTACAAAAAAATATTGACGTAGGCAAATTTTAGGGCAACAATCGTTCGAGAAAGTGGATTTTGCTAGCCAAATGCGGTAAAAGATTTGTTAATGGTCTGAAATTTTCGTATTAGTTGTGGCATGCTCAATGAAAAAAGTCATTGAGTGAACATTATCAACAACTTAAAAATACGACAAATGGAAGCATTAACACTGGCAGAGAAAGCCACATTGCAGTTTTGGCACAAGCATGTGCGGAGTTATTCACCTACCCTGCGGCGGTATAATCCGCAGGTTCACACCATCAACCGGACGATGTTGCATTATTTCATGACGGAAGATCTGATGGAGTACCTAAAAGAGTGCGGTATCGTCAATTACACCGAAGAAGCGCTTTTGCTTATGCATGTCAGCAGCGGAACACTGACTAACTGGCGTAAGAAATGGGGTAAGACATGGCGAACTATGCATATTTTTGAGGAAGAAAAACACACTCCTTAAAAATTAAGGAAAAGTACGGAAAGATTGCAGTACCTTTGTCGTCGGATTTCCAACAGCTAACGGCTGGCGCCAGCCATAATTTAAACTTTTAAACAAGTAATTATTATGGCAACAAAAAACAAATTCCCGGAATGGGGACGGACAGAGGACGGTACGGAAGTGCGGCTTTGTCCGTTAGAGAAAACAGACGGAAAACCTCTCTATTGCAGTCGGGACGGTGCGTTCTACTCGCGTCGGCTGATACACGGAGAGTGGCGATTCCGACGGATCATCGTAAACCAACGTCCGCCACGAGACACACGGCTATGCCACACGCGCTATCCTTCTGTGCGGCAGTATGGAAACGCTATGTGTCACACGGTCATGGCACTGACTTGGATTGGTCCGCGTCCGGATGGTTGTGAATGCGACCACATCAACGGCAACATCTACGATTGGCGGGCGGAGAACCTGCAATGGGTGACACCGGAAGAGAACCGCAAGCGCGCAGTGATACTGCGGGCAAGGCGAATGGTGGCGCGGCAGGACAATGATCCGAGCAAAGACCCGAAGAATATGTCTTCTGAAGAATTACTCCAATTGTTTAACATGTACAACGTAGCCGGTGACGTTTACGCCGGAGAATAATATGAACACAACGAATTTGAAAGAGTTGCGTGAGTTGCGCAACCAAGAGAAAGCTATTAAAGCACGTATTGACGAAATCAGCGGTAAGGCTACGGAAGAAGCCGTTGCCATTCTCGCCAAAAAAGGTTTGGAAAAAGGCGAGTTTGAGGTGGAAGGCGTTGGTAAGTTCCAACTGCAACGCACTGAGAGTTTTGATTTCGCAGATTACAGGCGATACCCGCAGGAACAAGCGGTAAAATGGCGCGAGAATGCCAAGGAGAAAGTCAAAGAGCAGAACCTCGTCAAAGCGCGTACCGCTGTGATGGCAGGGTATATAAAGACGTTCGTGGAGTTGTACCCGGATAAGGAGCCGGACGAGGTGAAACTGACGGTCAAGGTCGTTGAATAAAAGACAAAAGAAAAAGAAGCAAAAAGAAAAAAGAAAATCGTAGTAGGGAGACTATCTGCATAGTATATACTCCCTCTGTAGTCTCCCTCTACTACTTTTTGAAAAATTATTTATGGAAGCCTTAGACGACATACTGAAGAAGCGTAGAAGTTGGGCGGTTATGTTGGACTTGCTGACACCGTACATCGCTCCTCAGCACGCACACATGGTCAAGCCCGCCCAGGAGCAATGGAACGCAATCCCTTTGCAACGGCAACGGCAGATTTATGTCACGCTGTGGGAACAGAAGTTGCGCGGAATAGCCATCAAAGATCATCCGTATTACGCCATCAAAGACTGCGTGCCTATGCCGTTCAACTGGAACGGAACGGAGCACATAAATTCGATGATGAAGCATTTTAAGATGGTCAGTGCGAAGTACTATAATCGTTACGGAATTTATACCGTTCAAGCCGCCGAGGCATTCCAATTGACGGATGTTAAACCTCTTAATTTCAAGAAAGATGAAAAAGAATTTGGAAAGCAATGAAGCGTTTTTGGAACGCATGATAAAGGAATTTGACACGTGGCAAGACGGGAAAAAGAAAGAGCGTGTCGCGTTGGTGGTCATTCAAGACGAGACCGGAAAGACCTCGGTTGAGTGCTTCGGTGACAATCGCGGGAAAAGTCCGTTGCTGCGGTTCATCGGCAGAATGGTCGGCGTTGTAGCAAACCGAGACGGGCTGTACGAAGCGGTGCTGATGGTTGCGAAATTCGCTTGTAAAATGCGTAACAGAAAGGTGAAGCATGAAGCGAGAAAATAAGATTCCATTAGCGCACATCAAAGACGGGATTGAGCAGTATAAGAATACGGCATATACGTCCAAGGAATGGGAGACGTTGTTGTATGGTTGGCGGCAGAAGAAGCATTACCGCAAACGGGAGACTAACAAAGGGTGGCTCAAGACAGAGGACGCAACAAGTCTGATTCAGTACGCACTCAATGACCGAGTGAAGATCACATTCGCGCATTTTGCGACGTTCATCGTATAAACGACCACTTTTGGTCATCGGCGGAGACGAAAATTTGCACGTCTCCGCTTTTTGTTATATCTTTGCACCGTCGTTTGAAAAAGAGATGCGGACAAAGCTTCTAACCTCGGCTTAAGGTCGGCTTAACCGGTGCTGTCGGCAATTGGATCGCAAAGGTCTATACCACTCCGCTAAATAGACAGGCGACCAATGCCTCGGCACTCCCCACAAATTAAAATTTGCGGGGCCCCCAAATGACAAGTAAACCTAATTATTAACCAATTAAAACCTAAACAACTATGGCAAAGTATGTTCCTATTGAGATGGTCAAGTCGTATAGCGGCAAGATCTGTGAACACTCCGATGTGTATTTTGCGAAGAAAGGTAATACCCTGTACACGGGTAAAATCTGTAATCCTCGCACCAAACCGTTTAGCGAGCAAGAACTGGCTCGTCAGGCGAAGTTCCGTCAGGCGATTGCGGCTGTCAATGCGTTGACGGCTGAGCAAAAGACCGCCTATGCTACTGCGTTCAAGAACCAGAGCAAGTACGGCACGCTGCGCGGATATATGTTCGCACAGGAGTACGCAAAGATTGGCGCTTAATGCGCCGCTTTGCGACTCAATTAACAAGAGTTATAAACCATTAAACCTAAACTGAAACTATGGCAAAAGTAGCATGGCAAGCCGGTATTGACTATGTATCCGGCGCATTGTGCAAGTGTGGCAAGAAAGAGCCGCACAAACATGGTCGAATGCTGTTAGCGACGCACCGCAGGGCTGCAACCACGAGCGATTCGTGTAACCGTATTTACTTGCGTGACGAGTCGAACTTCGTGAAGTCGAACAGCACCGAGGCGATGTGGGCTCGTCAACGATTCCAAGCTATCGCAGAGATGGTTTACAATCGTAGTCGCGACCTGTCGAAGATCACCCAAGACCAGATTGACTTCTTGGCTCAGCGGAACAACCCGCGCGGAAAGAAGACCATGAAGGCGTACTACTGGTACATCTGCGGTCTGGAGTGGGATTCGGAGCATCCGCGTCCTTGAGCTTAAACTAAGGCTCGTGCGACTACGGGCACAGCCCTTGTATAGCACTACGCCTTGTTCTACGCTCTCCCCAGAGCAAACATTCTTGGTTTACTCTGGGGACCCTATTTGTTTAACAACAAATTATTACAGTTATGAAACCGAACATACAACTGATTACAGCGGCGGTGCTTTCTATCGGCGGATTAGTGCTCTTGTTCTGCGGGGCGTTTATCGCTCCGCAGGGCGAGATTCACGAAAGCCTTTTGGTGGGCTTCGGCGAGGTGGCGACATTCGCAGGGGCACTATTCGGGATTGACTACACTTACAAATGGAAGAGTAAGCATGGCGGTAATTCAGATGCGGCGCATTAGCCGAAACGGAAAGGCGGTGCGCGGAAGTATGCGCGTGAATGGACGAGACATCGCAACGCTCGAAAATGCGGACTACATCATACCTGTAGGAACCTATCCGGTCTTGGTCACATTCTCACCGCGCTTCAAACGTATGCTGCCGCTTATCGGAAACGTGCCCGGACGCAGCGGAATACGCATCCACAGAGGTACAAAGCCGGAACACAGCAAGGGTTGTGTCTTGGTAAATGCCGCCATGGAGCAAGAACTTACCGCGAAATGGCTTGCGTTGCAAGCGAGTAATGAACCAATTAAAATCATCATCGACAATGAAAACTGAAAACGAAGACAAAGATTGGGTGAAAGTTCTGTACGAAGTCATCCTAAAAATCCTCACGTTGGGTTTCTACCATGTAGAAAAACATCGTAAGAACTAACAACAGAAGGCGGCAGCAATGCCGCTTTCTTTGTGTCCGGATACAATCCGAACGAAATGGACGGAGAAAACACTACACGCCGCATGGGCTACATCCGCATTGAGACCGAGCGGGCGGGGCGACATCTTTAGCGGCCTTGTGCAGAACATGACGCTAATATGCCGGACGCGATGGTCGAACTATGGCACGAACGTGGAGAGAGTACCGGCGACGCGGTAAACCGTCTACACCGCAAGCCCACACACTACAAGCGGAAACAAGAAGAAAAGCGGCGATACCATCGCCGAAAACAAACATAGAAAAGAAGAGAAACAAAAAAACGATTTTTTCTTTCCCCAAAAAATTTTCGCGAAGCGAGAAAAAAAGGATGGGGTCGGCTTACCGCTTGCATCGCCGGACATGCTATACAAAGAAAGAACCCCCAAGACGAATCTCAGAGGTTCTCAAAGTGGCGGCTACCTACTCTCCCACAACGCAGTGCAGTACCATCGGCGATGCTG
>CAMHSB010000036.1 GCA_946187695.1 uncultured Bacteroidales bacterium | reverse complement strand
TGGAGATTGGTCCGGACTGAAAGGCTCGCAAGAACCAAAAGTATTTCTTGAGTAACTTACCGCTGGTCATGGCTAATTGTTTTTCATTATCTTAACAGCAAGCTCACGTAATGAAGGCTCGTAGTTGCCTTCATACATGGCGCAATTAACGAAATATGAAACGGGAATTTTCGACTGTTCCGGCACATCCTCATACCCTTTAGACTTGTGGAAAAACTCTACAAGGTGGTATAAACCATCGTCGCCTTTCTCGTACCTGAATTTTTCCAGAAGCCATCCGGAGCGGTACGTATAGAACCAGCCTCCACCGAGAGCAATAGTAGCATATCTTGCTTCCCAGCCGGGGTCGCAACCATTGCAAAGAGCGGTATATTGCTCTTTCGTTAGCGGGACATCGGGATGCTCCATCGGGATCCATTTCTCTTGAAAGTTGACTAATCTCATGTTTGAATACAGTTACCGGTAATCAGATTATCACATAACAAGCATTTCCGCATACTCCCTGGGAGTGTTGAACTCCATGGCATTCAACAGGACATCATCGGGATAGTTCTTTACCACCTCAATTTCAGCCTCGTAGTTTTGCGGGGATTTGCCTTCATAGACCGGGAGTTTCTTTAACTCCGCTATGACCGCCGAACGGAATTGCTCTATTTCATCTCTTGTGGGTTCCATAGCGTCAAAGTTCTACTTTGTGAGCAGGAGGGAGGTTGTCGGGGTCGAAATTAGGAATCTCAAAGAGATTGAGTTTCGCCTTGAAGCCAACCATCTGCGGTTCGTCGAAAATATAAGCGTTCTTGAGCAACCAGTTTACGTTGCCCTCTTCCAAAGAGCCTTCGCTCCAAATGGAATCTACATCTTCACCGGTACAATCCACTATATCCACGTAACCTATTACGGCACTTTGCGGAAGGGTGTTCAATGTAGGCAGATTTCCTTTCCGCTGCTGCTCACGAATCGCATCCATGATAGGCTGACGGATTAGCCCTTGCTCGAAATACGGCAGGACATTGGAACTGCTCGCCACAATGAATAGGCGACCGCGATAATCGGTTTGCCAAGTGCGGTTCTCCACATCTTTGAGACCGATACAAACAAGGCTTGCCCACGGCTGTTTGAGCGAAAGCGCTACATTGCGCCAAGCAGGGTTTTTGTGGCGGCATAAAACGGATTGCATGCCTTCAGGGATGCCATTCCGAGCGGCGGTAACTGCACCTTGCAGAATGGAGTTCTGTGGCGATGAGAAGCCCACGTGTGTGCGCACCACTTCATCGGCAGGACGATTGATTGCGTTCAACATGCGTTGGAGGACGCTGCGGAGGTCAGCCTTGAAACTGTCGCTTTGCTGATACTGGCGATAGAGCGACATATCTGATTGTCGCTTTTGGCGGATGACGCGATCAATGATGGTGTTGAGGATTGTTTCAACGGCTTGTGTATCGGGGTTGTCCACCACTTGGGTTTGGTAATCATTGTCGGCGGTGATAGCCTGTACGATGCTGATGAGTTTGGCGCGTTGGTCATCCGGCGTAGCGTTCCAGCCTTTGAAGTGGCTTTCGTTGAATATGCGGATTATCTCCTCCAGCCAATCGCGCTCTACCTCACCGCTTCCGGCACCTGCCATGGCAGGCTTGTTGGGGTCGAGCTTCGTTTCCTCTGCATCAAGGCTAATCTGCTCGTTGAGTGCGGTACGGCGGAGACCATAGGTATTGAGATCGACATTATCGAGGAGGTCGCGCAAATCATCGCGCCCAGGTACATCGACGTGCAAGCCCGGAATGAGGAAGCGGAGGAACCAGAATAGTTTTTCCCATTCCTTCATTTCGTAATCCAAGATAGCTGCCACACGTGAGTACACGCGTACGAACTGCTTGCACTTCATTTTGAAATCGGCTTTGCCGTTTTCGGGGAACTCTATTTCATTATTGAAGCGGTTGCAGCAGAGATCAATAATCGGTGCCCACTCATTAGCAGGTGCGCCGGTGATATAGAGTTCAATGAAGCTATCGATGTCCTCCTGCTCAAACACTCCTACGGAAAGCAAAGTGTTGCGCAAATCATGCAGCACATTGACATCAGTGGGTTCTGAAAGCGTGGTGGATGTATAGAACGGATCGAAAGCCTCTTTGATTTCATCCAAGGTGTTGTAGAAATCCAGCACGAACAGATCCTCACTCATCTTGCCGTATTGAGGAGCCGAACGATTGAGACGCGAGATAGCTTGTACAGCCATCACGCCGCCAAGCGGTTTATCTATATACATGGCGGTAAGTTTCGGCTGATCGAAACCGGTGAGGTATTTATCGGCTACGACCAAAATACGGTTCTCGTCCTTATCAAACTGCTCCGGCGTTTGCGTATCGGGGAAGCCGTTGATGGAAGCCTCGGTAAACTCTACGCCATCCACCATTTTGGTATCGGAGAAAGCGATAAGAATACCATACGGCAGGTGCATCTCCTCTTTGAGTTCACGCAGTGCCCAATAGTAACGGATAGCGCACTCAATATCTTTGGTAAGCACCATTGCTTTTGCGTGGTTCTGCAGTTTGTGCGTGCGATAGATGGTACTATCAAAATGAAGCAGCATTTGCTCGGCTTTCGCCTTGATGGTTTTGGGTTCGCGCTCCACTGCCTTTCGCAATACTTTCTGTGCGCGCTCGGTATCATACATCGGGTTTTGTTCTGTCGATTTGATGAGCTCGTAGTATGATTTGTAGGTAGTGTAGTTCGTGAGCACATCAAGGATGAACTTCTCCTCGATAGCCTGCTTCATGGAGTATAAATGGAAGGGATGGAACTCTCCCTGCTCGTCCTGCGTACCGAAACGCTCAAGTGTTTCGCGTTTGGGTGTAGCGGTGAATGCGAAATAGGAGCAGTTGGTGGACATCTTGCGCTCCAGCATCAAGCGCTCCAAGAGTGCATCTATATCAGCACCATCCATATCGCCCTCTTTCTGCACAGTAGCATTCATCTTATCTGCCGCAATACCGGATTGCGAGGAGTGCGCTTCATCAATGATGATAGCGAAGTTGTGATCACTCACATCATGAATGGTATCGCAGATATAGGGGAATTTCTGAATGGTGGTTATGACAATACGCTTGCCGGCTTCCAGAGCTGTTTTGAGTTCGGCAGATGAATCCGCGTGCGCAATGATGCGGTTGGATTGACCGAACATCTTAATGTTGTCGGTAATCTGACGATCGAGCAAGCGGCGGTCGGTAACAATGATGACGGTATTGAAGAGTGCCAAATCTGTAGCGACTGCGCGAGCGGCAGACATGCTTGCCGGGCAAAGGCGTATGAGTTTATAGGCAAGCCATGTAATGGAATTGGACTTGCCCGAACCGGCAGAGTGCTGAATCAAGTATGTTTTGCCCACACCGTGCTCTGCCACATCGGCTGTAAGCTGATTGACCACATCCAACTGGTGGTAACGCGGGAAGATAAGCTTCTTGGCGTTACGCATGATGTGCGGCACTTTGCGCTGTGTCTTGGTCTCGTCGTAATCAAACAGCACATAGTTCATGATAATATCGGCGAGCATATCTTTTTGCAGCACCTGCTCCCAAATGTACGATGTTTTGTAGCCATCGGGATTGACAGGATTGCCTGCTCCCTGTCCATTCTCCAAACCTTTGTTGAAGGGCATGAAATAGGTGTCACTACCTTGCAGTTTGGTAGTGAAGTATATCTCATCTTTATCCAAGGTGAAGTGCGCCAAGCAGCGACCGAATTGCAGGATGGTTTCCTTTGGATTCCGTTGCGGCGAGCAGTACTGCTCTTTTCCCTCTTTGCGAGCCGTTTGGTGCGTCCACGGGTTCTTGAGTTCGAAGGTGAACAAAGGAATACCGTTCACAAAGAGCGCCAGATCCAGCTCCAAGCCGGGATTAAGGACAGAGAATGTCTGTTGGCGCGTGAGGGAGAACTGGTTTTGTGCGTACAGGCGATGGCTCTCTTCGCTATCAGCGGCAGAGGGCTTGGGATAGAACAAAGTGAGGTGGATGTTGTCCACATCCAAACCATTACGGAGCACATCAATCACGCCTCGGGATTCGATGGCTTTGCTCAACTGGCTTTGTACACTCTTGGCGAGGTCGCGCCCTTTGTAATCCACCAGCGTTTGCGATTGGGTGGCATTGAGGAACGACCAAAGGCGGCGCACATCGAGCGCGAGCACTTTGTCCATATCGGATGGCACTCCCCAATAGTATTTGCCGGGTTCGGGTATTTGCACTTCCGGATCGGTAACTCCTTCTGCTTCACGTTCCTCACGTGTGGAGCCAACCAAACTGAGTTCAATCAGTTTTTCAAACGCTCTTTCGTCGGTTTCTGATACTATCATGATACTTTGATTTTGCCGGTAACAACTTCGTTAACAATTATCTGCTTCCTCTCTCGAAGCATAGATATTAGTTTATATTTCGCGTTAATTGCATCGTCTATAGGTTTTGTTTTGTCTTCAATATATTCAACGATTTTAGTTTGTTCGCCTTTATCTGGGACAATCATCCTAAGATTACCTATTTTTTCTTGGGAAATAGTTGGAATTGTACCACCGATAACAATTCTCTCAACTTGGTTCTTTATGAACGGTGTTGATAACACATGGGCAATGAAGCGATTATCTCCTTTAATATTTTTCAGAATTAACAACTGGGGATTAATGGTTGCTTCCTTTGGTAATGTTTTTACGATGGCTGCTTTTCCATAAGTAGATCCAGTCTTGACAAAAAGAATATCGCCATCATGAACCATAATCTCTGGAGATTCATAATACTTATTCCATTTAAGATATGCACATTTTTGATATGTCATTTTCCCGTTCTGCATATTTGATGGACTCAATGTAATTGCGCCGTTCTCTTCGTCAGTCAAGTCTTCAGTTCCGTACCCTCTAAATCCAATTCGACCTGCAAAATCAACAAGACGCTTGAGACGCATAATTTTCCAGCTCTCCGGAATTGCTCCAATCCACTCAATGCCGCTATCCTTCAAGGGGGCATTGGGGTTGAGACCTTTGGTGACGGCTTGTTGGATGATGATTTGTTTGCGTTCGTTGAGCAAATCAATCATCTTCTGTTCACGCTCAATAGCGGCGTCAATCTTTCCCGTCTGCTCGTCTAAATAGGCTACCATCGCTTCTTGCTCGTCAAGAGGAGGAATGGCAAGTTTCATGAGTTTCATTTCGGAGTAGCGAGTAGTCCATAAATCTGCAACTATACCACGTCCATATCTATAAAACTCTTCTATAAAATTCTGAGACTTGAGCAAATAGTTACAATAGGCGGTATTGATAGACTTTCTTGGTGTAAGAACTATATTGATTAGAGAAACAGACCCATCTCTATCGGAAACACCACTAGAACCTTTTCTGTCGGAACGACTATTAATCACAAAGTCTCCCTTGCGTACTCCTTTTCTGTTTTCACTATCATTAGATTTTGCAACATTTTCCAACTGTGGTAGAACACCGTTTTTCGTAACAGATAAAGGAGCAAACTCTTTATCCGAAACTTTTTCTCGTCTTTCGGTAAAGTAATTTGCAAGCCGTCCTATTTCCCAATGTTCGGGAATAGGTCCGAGTTCAGTATGTTTGTATTTTGTATCGGTCATGTCATGTTGTTGTGCCGTTGTTTCCAGCACTCGTTTACGTGTCGTTTACGTCTCGTTTACGTGTTGACAGCGGATTACCTGCTACTTTCCTGCTATTGACAAGAGTTCTTTGATGAATCCGTCGCTTTCCTTATCAAGAGCGATGATGTCTGCTTCGTTCTCTTGGAGCGTGCGCAGGGCTACCGGCTTGTAGAAATACTTGTTGAAGGAGATTTCACAACCAATAGCGATATTCTCCCAGTCGATCCACGCATCGGGAACATAAGGCTTCACTTCTCTGTCGAAATACGCTTGAATATCTTCCGCCATGGCAATCTTCTCCGTATCGCGGAGGTCGGTATCCGGTTCGTAGGTGACAGAGCCGGACTTTTTGTCTTTCTTCTTGATGACAGGTTGTGCAGAAGGGTCGGTTTCGGACATAGCACGGGCGATATTCTTTATCTGCGGATCGGAGATTTTGATGCCCAATTTGGCACCGACTGCCTTTGCCGCTTCTTGCAGGCGTGCGAAGAAGATATTGTAATCCGTAAATTCGTCTGTCCCGATGATGTGGAGCAGTTCGGTTGCAATGGTCATCAATTGTCGGCGTTCCTCCCATTTCTTGGTTGCTATGAGTGCTTCGAGTTGCTTGTCGGTGAGTTTGATATCCTCGTCGTTCAGGTACTCCTTAATCTCCGCCACTTTGTTTTGCAGCCCATCAAAGCACAGCTCTCCATAGGTGTTGTATAGCCATTTGCTGAGGTCGGCTTTCTTGGTGTCGAACAGCAGTTCATCGCACTTGGGCATCGTCATGCGGCTGCGCAGGCGGAGCGGACGCTCAATAGTTACGGAATAATAACGGAAATCGTCGCCATCAAAGATTTTGGAAACAATAGGATTGTCTTTTGTCGCTTCTCGGGGCGCAAAGGACATGTACGCCTGTACAATCATTTCCGCGTACTCGGGTGTAATCGTGCAGTTACGCGAGCCTTGGTTCTTGCGCAGTTTGTCGAAAGCGTGGCTTGCGTCAATGAGTTGCACTTTACCTTTCCGGCGTTCCTCTTTCTTGTTCGTCATCAGCCAGACATAGGTAGAGATACCGGTATTGTAGAAGATATTGTTCGGTAGTTGGATGATAGCATCCACAAAATCGTTCTCTATGAGGTAACGGCGGATATTGCTCTCTCCTGAACCGGCATCACCCGTAAAGAGCGACGAGCCGTTATGAATAGACGCAATGCGGCTTCCTTGCGGCTGGAAGCGCAAGGGCTTCATCTTGTCAATCTCCTCCAGGATAAAAAGCAGCTGCCCGTCGCTTGTCCGGGGAGTGCAATCAAGGCGGGCCAAGTTGCCTTGGTAATCCGTGAGCGGTAACTCAAAGCGTGTATCTAACAGGGCTTTATCGTGATAGATACGCGTTTTGTCCGTTTTCCACGACTTGCCGTAAGGCGGATTGGTGAGCATGTAGCCGAAGGACTTGGAAGCGAAGTTATTATCCACGATGGTATTTCCTTGGAACATACCTTCCGGATTAACGCCCTTGATGATCAAATCCGCCTTACAGATGGCGTATGTCTCGGGGTTGATTTCCGTACCGAAGAGTTGGATGGCGGAAGGCGAGACGCCTAAGTTCTCAATCAGGAACTCGCGTCCTTCCGTGAGCATACCACCGGAACCGCAGGCAGGATCGTAGAGCGAGATCGTTTTGGGCAGATTGTCCTTAACCGGCTCGAATACCAGACGCGCCAAGAGCCCGATAGCATCACGCGGCGTGAAGTGCTCTCCCGCTTCCTCATTGTTCTCCTCGTTGAACTTGCGAAGCAGTTCCTCGAAGATAGTACCCATCGCCACATTGGAGATAGCAGGAAGGGGCAGACCATCCGGGTCGGTTGCCGGACGATCGGTAAGATTGATATGGGCATCGGTGATTTTCTCAATGACTGCAAGCAGACGGTCATTATCCGCAAGACGCTTTGCCTTGTTGTAATAATCGAAGTTGCGGAGCACGTCCTTCACATTCTCGCTATAGCCGTTGAGATATTCGACGAAGTTCTGATAGAGGAGATTGTTATCATCGGTGGCTTGCGATTTGATGCGGTTGAGCGTCCACCGACTGGTGTTGTAAAAGCTCAGACGGGTAATGTCGCAGAGTGCGCCTTCATCAAAATCGTCGTCCGTGAGACCAATCTCGCGTTGGTCGGCAATCTCCTGTTCAACCTGCTCTTTGGTTGGTTCCAAAAGTGCATCAAAACGACGCAAAACAACCATCGGCAGAATAACGTCGCGGTACTGACCGCGCACAAAGACGTCGCGTAAGCAATCGTCAGCTATTCCCCATATAAAGGAAACGATTTGTGACTGTGAAATGTCCATATCTCAATTTAATATCATATGTGGAGTATAGCGGACTCGAACCGCTCACCTCGACACTGCCAGTGTCGCGCTCTAGCCAGATGAGCTAATACCCCGTCAGCCCTAGGGGACTTATTCTTTCACTTTCCATTTTCCATATCGCTTACCACCGTCACGCTCAATGATACCGGCCTTGGTGAGTTTCTCGATATGCTTTAACACCTGACGGTATGATATGCCTAATTCTTCAGAAAGTATCTCAGCCGTAATATCCGAGAAAGCGCCTATGCGCTCCACAATATATGCGGCAGTTTTTCTAAGCTTAATGCCCTTATATGAACCTTTCGGCTGTTCTTTACGTGAACTTTCCGAGTTCTTATGTGAACCTTTTTCGCCCTTATGTGAACTTTCTATGTGAACATTTTCGCTCCTATGTGAACCTATTTTGTGACTATTCAATAATGCAATTTACCGTGACATTTACTGTGACACCAACTGTGACATCACCTGTGACATTTACTGTGACATTTACTGTGACACGATTGTCCGTTCACCGTCTTTATCATTACCTTCTCGTACGATAATTTGCTTCTTGGTTAGTTCTAACAAATCTCTTTTTACAGTTCGGCTTGAGACGCCAACTGCTTTTGCTATCTTCTCTGCCGATATTTTAGGATCAGCACTTATAATCTCTATGATTTTACGCTGTCTTTCCGTTAGGCTTTCGTACACATTATTAGGCACTTTTCCTGATACTTTCTTCAGCGGCAAAGTCAGTTCCACTTCGTCCAAATCCAATTTTTCTTTCAACACCGGTTCTCCCCATCCGCTTTGTTTCCATGCTGCTAATATCATAGGGAATCCCGAACCGAGGTTCTCGCCGTAACCAACCATGCGCAACATGTTTTGGATTTTCGGGTTACGTGCAAAGGATACACCACCTTCATACACTTGTTCCACAGGAATACGCAGAAGACCAGGATTGCGGAATACCAATTTGTCATCGTGTTTCTCAATACGTAGAACTCCGGACTCCATCATCAAATCTGCATGGATAATGGAATTAGTAAATGCTTCTCGCACTGCCTTGTGTTGTGGAGTATCATCCACGCGCGTAACACCTTCCATACGGAATGGACGCGGCAAATCAAAGGTCATCTTTGGCAGAACAATGCTGAAAAACTGAAAGAGATTATTCTCCCAACGACCATCGTAAGTGAGACGATCACTATACCGTTCTTCACCAATCAAGTTGCACATGTTTATGTAATCCATACGGAAGTTTGGAAAACGGTCACGTACGACCAGCCCAGTACCAAACATCATCAGTCCAGCCATGGTTAAAGAAACTTTTCCTGTTTCCTTATCTACTACACAACCACCTAAGTTTTTCAGAAATGTGGTATCATCCACTTCATTCCAGACATGCCCCTCATTCTTATAACGGAATAGTGTGCGGTAGCGACGCAATGTCTCCTCGTCAATATCACCCATATCACATTGAGCAAATATAGTACCATCGTTCCCTTCCTCATACGAATCACGAACCATAGCTTTCACTTGTCGTTTTGTACAACGATAATCTCCTTCGTGATTGCGCCGGAATGATCCATTAAAAAGATTGCCATTGATGTACACCGGCTTAATGCCATATCCTGCTTGGGGCACTTGAATAACGATGACTTTCTTGCCGTCCATGTCAATTACCTGCACGTTATCATCGGAAAGCACGTTAACACTCACCTTGTTAGAATCATTGGCTAAGTTCCAAAAATCGGAAATCAGTTTATCCAGATTGGTAACGCCTTCTATCGAATAACGTTTGCTTGGGTCTGTTTCCTCGCGGTGCTCCTCTATGCCTAACAAGATATAACCGCCATAGCTATTAGCAAAGGCGGAATAGGTATCCCATAAACTGTTCGGTAACTTGTTGGCGCATAGTTTGCACTCAAGGGAGAGGTGCTCTCCCTTAGCCAATAAACCTTGTATGTCGTTCAATGTAAGCATATAATAGTGCTGTCATAATTTTCATAAAAAAGTGTGGACTGCCGCTGCCACGACTAGGCGCAAAGCTTGGAACCGGCCTTATAGGAAACAACAAACAGCCCACACCAGAGGTGTAAGTGTTTGAGTCCGCATTTCCTATAATCACTTGTAACGGTTCCAATGTTCAGTCGTGATGGGGCTGCAAACTGCATCATAATTTCTATGTCAATGTTCTTTTGTAAGAATACATTCTCACAAAAAAGCGTGCAAAATTACGAAAAAAATTCCACATATGCAAGAAAAACAGCAACTTTTCGCGCTTTTAGACGCAATTTGTGCGGTAATTCCTACTTTTTTGAAGAAAAAGTAACCTCACACCCCCTTAATTCGTGTCAATCACCATGCTCATCTACCTTGGCTTCAAAGTATTGAAGCCGCCGCTTCAGCTGCTCGATGGTTTGACACTTGAGGCGATCGGATGCCTCCAACTTCCGAATCCGCTTCGCTAACCGGCGCTTGTGCCGGGCAAGGGTTTTCGGACTGAGGTAGGCCTTACTCTTCTTCGAGCCTGCCCGATTTTTTTTGTAACTTCATGCTTTGATGCATTCCGATTTGGTTTAGCGGTTCAGCGGATTGCGCGCACCATGCGAGACAAAAACGAGCACCATCTGCCAAATCGGCTGCAAAGTTACAAAATGAGTGTCCAATTACTTTGGACTGATTTTGGAAAAATGCAGAAAAAATATCTTTTTTGCCAAAAATAGTCCATTTTGGTCCAAATTCCTATCCGAAACCGGAGTAATTGACACTCGAAATGACCTCTTGAGGGAATTTTTCGCACCCAATGTACAGGGTATCAAAGGCATCCGTGCCATCGGTACGGTGTTCGAGGAGGTCTTCCTCGGACTCGGCAAGCTTCTCGCCGGACTTGTTTTTGTGGAAGCCATTGCGTCCGTTCAGCACTCCGGCAGACTGAATAGCGAGGATTAGATCATCGTTATTCTGACGGTTGAAGAACGGCATGAGTCGCTGCTTGCCTTGGAAGGCTTGGTTGATGAGCAGGTACTTCTCATCGTGGCGCATTGGGTTGCCCAAATAGACATCCTGGACTGTCCAGCCGTGACGCTCAAACTCGTGGATGACTACCCACCTAAAATCCTGTGTATTAACGGCATAGTTACTTCCGAGCGCAGTTGTATCGTAGTAGAAAACGACCGTTTTATTACGATGTTCAGCATAGTAATTGCAGAAATCATCCACCAGTGCCGGGAGCTTTCTTTCAAACTTGACGTAGAAGGATTTGAGCACATTTAATCGGTTCCCGGAGGGTTGGCCGGCAACGATCCAGTTGATGTTTGCATTGTAGTCCATACCGATACAAATGGGTGCGTCGGGGTTCACGTCACGGTCTGCC
>CAMHSB010000035.1 GCA_946187695.1 uncultured Bacteroidales bacterium | reverse complement strand
CTCGCGACCCCGACCTTGGCAAGGTCGTGCTCTACCAACTGAGCTATTTCCGCAACTTTTTAATCTATAAAAGTAAGATCAAACGCCCTCTTAACCGAAAGCGGGTGCAAAAGTACTGCTTTTTTTTGAATTGACCAAATTTTTTTGAAAAAAAATGCAAAAAAAGTGCATTTTACTTGTTTTTTATGTAATTTCGGACTCCGCCTTGCTTCGCAATTCCCCCGAATTTCCGTTCGCTCATTCGAGCAAACAGCAATAATTTAGCCGAAAAAAATCTACTTATGCAAGCATAGACGATATTTTTCACCTAAATTCTTGCATATTTCAAATATTTGTAGTAAATTTGCAGCCTAAATTGAGTAAATATGCGAAAAATCGGAATCCTTGCACTCCTATTTATTGTATTAAGTGCGCACGCACAAATAAGCAGCATCTTGGGCGACTGGAAGACCGTTGATGACAAAACGGGTGAGAAACGTTCGGTGGTAACGATCTACAAAGGTTCGGACGGGCTCTATTACGGCAAGATCAGCAAGATGCTGATGTACACGGATCTGGATCTGAAATGCGACCAATGCAAGGACGAGGACCACAATAAGCCGATCGTGGGATTAGTGATCATCCGCGGCATGAAAGCGGAGAATGGCGAACTGGTAGGCGGTAAGGTGCTGGATCCGGAGAGCGGTAAGTTCTATTACGGCAAGATCTACCTGAAGAACGGCAAACTGGTTCTTCGCGGATCGTTGGACAAACTCGGATTTTTAGGACGTAATCAAGAGTGGATACGATGAAACTGGTTTTTGCAAGCAATAATGCGCATAAGTTAGAGGAAGTGCGTCGGATCATGCCGTCGGGCATCGAGGTACTGAGTCTGAGCGATATCGGTTTTGAGGCAGATATCGAAGAGACGGGTACGACGCTGGAGGAGAATAGTCTGATAAAAGCAGAGACGGTTGCTGCGTTTATCCATGATAGATTGATGAATGGTGACGCTGCGCTAAATGGTGTAGACGGTGTGTTTGCGGATGATACGGGATTGGAGATCGATGCCTTAGGCGGCAAACCGGGTGTTTATACGGCGCGTTGGGCAGGTGAGCCTGCGGCGAACAGGAAGAAAGCGTTGAGTGAGTTAGCCGGCAGAACCGACAGAGGCGCACAGTTTAGGACGGTCATTACGTTGATAAAGGTTAACGGTGAACGGTTAGCGGTGAGCGGAATTGTACGGGGACGGATTGCAGAAGAGGAATACGGCCATGGAGGTTTCGGATACGATCCGGTGTTTATTCCGGAAGGCTACGACAAGACCTTCGGGGAGTTACCGGCAGAGATAAAAAACAGCATCAGTCACAGAAGTAGAGCTCTTGCAGAGCTCGTTAAAGCGTTAAATTGTTAAGATGGTTAGATTTCGAATTATAGCCGTTCTTGTCCTTTGCTCTTTGTTCCATCTATGGGGCAAGGCAGAGGTATGGCGAACGCATTTTGCGTATAACAACGTCACGCAGATTGCCTTGACGCCCGACCTGGTATATGCGGTGTCAGACGGTAGTTTGTACAGCGTGGAAAAGCAAAGCGAGCACATCCAGGTCTATAACCGTCAGTCGGGACTGCACGAGACGGGTATCACCTGTATCCATTACGATGCCGTAGGGTCTCAGTTGATCATTGCCTACGGGAACGGAAAGATTGATATCTTAGGCGCGAACGGCGTGCGTTATATCGGGGAGTTGTACGAGAAAGACATGACGCAACGCAAGACGATCTATAACGTGACGTTGAAAGGTCGAAAGGCTTATTTATCCACGCATTACGGCATCCAGACCTTGGACTTGAGGGAGTACAAGTTGGTGGATAGTTACTGGTTACTCCCTGGCGGTTTGGAGAAACCGGTGAAGGATGTGAAACTGACGAACGACAGTATTTACGCTTTCACGGACGACCTGTTATACTGCGCCTCGTTACTCGATCCGTTGTCTGACTATCATTACTGGAAATCGGAGCCCTTAGGTCGTGTCTCGCGCGACACGGATAAGGGCGTGCATTACCATGACGGTACAGACGATTGGTATGCGGGTACGTCGGAAGGTATTATCCGCGTGACACCAAATGGTCGTTTGACGTACAAGCCGCAGGGACCGCTGGTGAACACGCCTTATCAGATGAGCGCCTACAACGGTATGCTGTATATCGTACCGGGTGGTCGCTGGGACGTGCAATATAGAAGGGCCGCTTGTTTAATGCGTTACGACGGGACTTCGTGGATGAACATCCCGCAAAGCGCCATTCACACGACCACCGGAGTGGCATCTACCGATTTCATGAACATCGCCATCGATCCGAACGACCGCTACCATTGTTACGTAACGGCCTACGGCACAGGTGTGTATGAGTTCCGCAACAACGCCCAACTGAATTACTTCATTGCGGGAGGAGGTAACAATAGCCTCATCACAACATCCACTAATCCAGCCAGTTACACGCGCACCGATTGCGGTGTGTACGACCAAGACGGTCGCGCATGGATAGCGCAAGCGGGAGATGTCGGCAGTGTGCATTGTATCGATCAGGATGGTGTATGGCACGCGATCCCGTTAGAGGACAGCCAAGAGAATGCAGCTTTGTACACCCCCGCCGGTTTGATTATCGACTGGAGAAATCAGTATAAATGGGTAGCCAGTGCGCGGTATAACACGTTCCTCCTTCTGCTGGACGACAAAGGCACCTACGACACAGCTGATGACCGTATCAAAACGCGTAAAGAATGGACAAGACAGGACGGTCAAGCCTTCCAACCGGAGTATATCTATGCCACGTTACAAGACCGTAAGGGCAATGTATGGATCTGTACGGAGCAAGGAGCGGCGTATATAGCGGCACGGACGGATTTCTTCCAGTCCGATGCGATTGTTCAACCGGATATTATTGAGAACGGAGAAGCCATACTGAGCACACAACAGATTACGTCTATTGTCCAAGATAAGCTTGGTCAGATCTGGCTGGGTACGCTCAATATGGGCGTGTATGTGCTCAATGAAGGAGCGACAGAAATCACGGCTCATTACACATCCGACAACACGGCCATGCCGTCCAACGGTATCTTGTCGATGGCTTACGACATACAAACCGACCGTGTTTATATCGGCACTTCGGACGGTTTGGTGGAATACGATCCGCAAGGTTCCGAAAGCGGTAGCAAGAATTCCGATGATGCCATCGAAGATGATTTACTTCCCGGCCGAATCTTGCAATGGACGCCCCATCCTTCCTATTACGATCCGCAAGAAATCGTTCTGACAAAAGATGCCGTTTTTGTCAAAGCAGATGGCAGCCTGTTCAGTGTGGACCGGACGGAGGGAAGCATCAGCTATTGGAACAAATCGACAGGATTAAGCGGGTCTACGGTAGCACATATTGCGTACGACCAGCATGTAGGCAAGTTGATTATTGCCTATGAGAACGGTCAGATTGATTTATTGAATGACAAAGGGGAGATCACTCCGATGCCGGATGTGGCAATGAAAGCGGGTTCGATGGCGGTAACGATCAACGGCATCGGTATCGGTCAGAGCCATTCGTATCTGGCAATGAATTTCGGTATTTTAGTGCTCAATACGAAGAAAGCGGAGATCAGCGACACCTATTATATCGGCGATGAAGCCTCCGCGATTGCGATTCAGCACGTGATAGAGACAGGGGATTCGCTATATGCGTTCTCTTTTGACCGCTTATACAAAGCATCGTTAAAAGACAATCTGGTGGATTATACCTACTGGCAACACGACACCATTCCGTGCGAGGTGGTCAAACAAGTAGCGGTACACAAGGGTGCCATCTATGCACTCTTTGCGGATTCGCTTTTATACCGTCGCGAAGGTATCGATTGGAAGCAAGTGCTGCCCGACAAGCTGAACTGGATCCATTCGAGCAACGGGCTGTTATTGTGTTATCAGCAAGAAGGGTACGTGTTTGCCCAATTAACGGAAGACAATCGCTTACAGCTTATTGACAGTAACTACCAACTTCGAGATGCCGTTTATATAGACGGTCAGTACTGGTCCGGTGTTCCTGAACGCGGTTTGTATCTGCTTTGGAACGGTGTCCGCTATTATTACAAGCCGGACGGACCGATGAGTAATTTCGGTTATCGATTGTATACAGCGCACGATCAGTTGTACGTCGCTCCGGGTGGTCGATGGGATGTACAGTATAACCGAATCGGCAATTTGAGTGTGTACAATGGTCTTAACTGGAAGCATCTTCCCCGTTGGGAGACCTTAGCCAACACAGGGCACGACATGCGCGATGCGGTCAGCTATGCCGTAGATCCGACAGATGGCGGTCATTTCTTTGTGACCACCTACGGAACGGGCGTGTATGAGTTTAAGGATTATAAAGCGGTTCAGCATTATGACAGCGAGAACAGTACCTTACGCCAAACGAGTCCCAACGCGGATGTGCTGCGCTATACCCGAACGGACGGTACGTTGATAGACGAGCAAGGTAACTTATGGGTTTTGAATGCCACGTCTATCGGTTCGCCTGTTAATATCCGCACGCCAAACGGTCAATGGCGCGGGCTTACGCTATACAGTCAAGGGCAACGTTTGGAATTGACTACTCCGGGTGAGATTCTCGTCGATCGTCGTTCCTCTCAACGCAAATGGTTCTCCGACCAACAGTTCTCAACCGGTGTGATTCTATTGGATGACGGCGGTACGCCGCTGAATGCCAGTGACGATCGCTGCCTGAAGCGGAACACGTTCATCGATCAGAACGGCACTCTTCTGACGCCGACTACGATTCGTTGTATGGCGCAAGACAATAAGAATCGCCTCTGGATAGGTACGGATAAGGGTATTTTGATCATTCCGGAAGAGGTAGATTTCTTCACATCCAACCTCTGTAATCGTATTATCATCCCGCGCAACGACGGTACGGGATTAGGCGATTACCTGTTAGGCGACGAGCAGATCAACTGCATCGCGGTGGATGGCGGAAACCGGATCTGGATCGGTACCAACAGTTCGGGTCTGTACCTGATGGAAGATGACACGATCACGGTAGCGCATTTCACGGAGACAAACAGCATGCTGCCTTCCAACAGCGTGCAATCGGTAGCAATCATGCCGAAGACAGGAGAGATCTTCGCCGGTACGGACAGAGGTATTGCCTCGTATATGAGCGATGCGAGTGAGGCGCAAGAGGACATGAGCGGTGCGTACGCATTCCCGAACCCGGTACGTCCTGACTACGGCGGATACATCAGCATCACGGGCTTGATGGAGAACTCGGAAGTGAACATCGTGGATGCCGGTGGTAATCTGGTTTGCAAGACACGGAGTAACGGCGGAACGGCGATCTGGGACGGAAAAGATGCCTACGGACGTCGGGCGAAAGCAGGTGTTTATACGGCCTTGTGCAATGCCGTAGGAGGTCACGCGGCAATAAAGATATTGTTTGTTCGCAGATGAGATGGGTGAATTGGAAATATCTGCTTTGGTTGGTTGTTGCGACCCTCTGGACGGCGGTTTGTTTTATTGCGCCGGACTTTATCGACAACCCTGTAAACAGTCTGCGTTCGCTCTGCACGGTGCTCGGTTTTATCGGAGCGTGCAGCATCGCGGCTTTCCTGCTTCTTTATGTCATCGGAGCTAACCGATACGTGACGGCAGTTGTGTTGCCGGTATGGGCTGTTCTGGGTGCTGCACTCGCTTTTTACCGCGTAGGTTATCACGTCACTTTCACGCCGATGATTATCGACGTCACCTTGCACACAAACCCGGAGGAAGCGATGGGCGTTATTTCTTGGCAACTGATCGCTTGGGTAGTGCTGCATCTGGTGATATGCGGGGTGTTGATCTGGTGGCGCTGGACAAGAATCAATGTAAATAGGTCTTGGGCCCACATGATCGTAGGTCTTCTCTTATTCACCGCTTATGTGAACGCCAAATATAGTTTGACAAGTATCGTGCTCGAGCAGCGTTTCCCGTGTAATATCGGTTATCACAGCTATATCTATTTCGTCAGTTTCCAACGGGAACCGGAAACACGTGTCGTGCCGAATTACGAAATAAAAGATCAGGCTGATTCGCTCACCGTGGTGTTCGTTTTAGGAGAGGCGACTCGTGCCGATCACTTGCAGCTCAACGGCTATGAGCGTGAGACAACGCCGCTGTTGGCGGAACGTAGGAACGTGGTCTCTTTGCCGCATATCTTCAGCGAACATACCTTCACGGACGCGTGTCTTCCGTACATCCTGACGCGGGCAGACAGTGTGCACACGGAATACCAATATAACGAATGTTCATTCATTCGTATCTTAGGTGAGACGGGGTTCACTACGGCTTGGTTATCCAATCAGGATAAGGGTAAGCCCTATGCTTCTTTCATTTCGGAGTCGGACACGGTGGTGTTTGTGAATGCCGGTAAGTCTATTTATGTCTATTCGCAGTGGTTGGATGAGGCCCTATTAGGTGCTTTGGACAGCGTGTACCAACCTCGTCCTGCGCGTGCTTTCTACGTGCTCCATACCGTAGGAAGTCACTGGTACTACAACTCCCATTGTCCGGAAGCGCTGCAACGTTTTCAACCCACGACCACCAACCGAGTGGTTACCAACAACAGTATAGAGCAACTCACCAACTCCTACGATAACACCGTACTGTATCTCGATTATTTTCTGGATTCTGTCATCCATAGTGTAGAGGATCAATGTGCGTTGGTGTTGTTTCAATCGGATCATGGAGAGGCCTTAGGCGAAGAGGGTTGTTACTTGCACGGACATGAGATACCGGGTGTGCAGAATCCGGCGTGTGTTGTATGGTACTCCGACAAGTACGCCGCTCTGTATCCGGACAAAATAAAAGCGCTCGTCGCTAATAAGGACAAGCGCTATCGTACGGATTATCTATTCTACTCTCTTCTATTCGCCGCCGGCATAGAAGCGGAGGGAGACAATACAGCTTACAATATTTTCCGTTAACCCTTGATGAGTTTCATGAACTCTTCGCGGGTCTTGGCTTGATTGAAGACACCGGTAAAGTCGGAAGTGACGGTCATGGCATGTTGCTTCTGGACGCCTCGCATCTGCATGCAGAGGTGTTCGGCTTCGATGACGACCATAACGCCGAGCGGATCCAGGGTGTTCTGGATACAATCCTTGATTTGGGTCGTGAGACGTTCCTGCACTTGGAGACGACGGGCATAGACATCGACCACGCGGGCGATCTTGCTCAGGCCTGTTATTCGTCCGTTGGGGATATAAGCCACATGTACCTTGCCGAAGAAAGGCAGCATGTGGTGTTCGCACAGGGAGTAAAAATCGATATCTTTGACCACTACCATCTGGCGATAGTCCTCTTCGAAGAGGGCGGAACGCAGGATGGCTTCGGGGTCCTCGTGATAGCCTTTGGTAAGAAATTGGATGGCATTGCCTACGCGGTGCGGGGTCTTCTTGAGTCCTTCGCGCTGCGGGTCTTCTCCGATTTGGATAAGGGTTGCCTCCACCGCTTTCTCAATCGCGGCTGTTATTTCGGGATTGCTATGGAATTCTTGCAGGTCCATTATTGCATTACTTGAATTTTATCGCGCACAATATAGGTATCGCCCATCAGGTGGGGATAGAGTGCAACGAACTGTTTCTTATAGTCACGAGCCTCGTCGTACGTACGGAAATCACCGATACGCACTTTCCAGAACGGCGGCAGGTACTGCACGTAGATGGTCTGGTTGACCGCATTGCGCAGTTCCTGTTCCAAATCCAGTGCCTCCGATTTTGCGGTCTGCTGTTGGTTGGAGGAATATATCTGCACGCGATAACCGTCCATTTCAACCAGTTCATGCTTGCCGTTAACGGCCTCGTCGAGCAGCATGACCATCGCCGAGTCCTGGACGACTTGCACGCCCGGGAACAGGTTCACTACCGCAATAAATATCGCTAAAAATATTTTCATATCCGTTATTAATATCTGAACGACGAACCACCGACGAACTCACGCAAGAAGGATGTAGGCGGAATCTCTTTCTCCGGAATCGGAATGAAGTACTGCAAGAACTTCAGTAAGCGGTGGGCTTCCGTATATTCCTCGCAGAACTTAGGCACCTCCGAAAGGATCGGTTCGGCATGGCGTTTGAGCACCGCGAACTCGAAGATCAGCGCGGAGTTGAACATCACATCGGCTTCCTCTTGGAAGGGATAGACCCATTTGTTCTCACCACGTACAACTGACGGACAACGCGCAATCGTCTCACGCGCCGAATAACCGCGATACTTATAATCGCGCACGATGCGGCGCAAGAGACGGATATCCGTCGTCGGAATCCAGTTATGGTTGTCGATATTGATGGTCGTAAGGGCGGAGACGTAGATCTTGTAAGTCAGATCTTTGGGCACGTCCGGAAGAATGCACGGATTGAGGGCGTGGAGCCCTTCGATCACCAGCACGGAGTCTTTCTGCAGTTTGAGTTTATTGCCGCGGAAGACACGCTCACCCTTGTTAAAATCATAGGTCGGCAGGTTGACCTCTTTGCCCTCCAGCAGGTCTCTCATCTGCTCTCTAAAGAAAGGCAGATCTACTGCATTGACATCCTCGAAGTCATATTGTCCGTTCTCGTCTTTGGGCGTATCCACACGGTTGACGAAATAATCGTCCATCGAGAGCACCTCGGGACGGATACCGTTGACGAGCAACTGAATCTGGAGACGCTTGGAGAAAGTGGTCTTACCGGAAGACGAAGCACCGGAAATAAAGACGATCTTGGGCCGTTTCTCGGTAATGGCATCTGCTATTTGGGCGATTTTCTTCTCGTGCAATGCCTCAGCCAACTTAATGAGTCCGAAGGACTTGTTCTGCTGACAAGCGATGTTAAAATCACTTACGTTCTGGATATGCAGCAGTTTGTTCCAGCGGTTGTACTCCTGGAAGATCGAGTACATCTTATCCTGGGCTACCACATCCTCGAGTTGGGTCGGGTTATTACGATTCGGAATGCGCACGAGCAAACCGTCCTGGAAGGGCTGAATGTCGAACACATTGATATAACCCGAGCTGGGGAGCAAGACATTGGTGTAATAATCGATATACTCGCCCATCCGGAAGTAACGGCAGTAGGGGTTACCCAGGGCCTCGAAGATAGAAGACTCGTTGTTATAACGCTCGGCGAACATCTTGATCACCTCTTTGGTCTGCTTCTCCTCTTCGATGATGGGTCGGTCCTCGGCAATGATCTGCAACATCCGTTCTTTGATGGCTTTGACCATCTCACGCGTCAACACGGGCGGTTCTTTCTCCTCTTCGGGCGACTCCGCTTTGTCATGATGCCATTGAAGGGTGCAGTAATAACCCTTGCTGATCGAGTGCTCCACACGCAGGTCCATCTCCGGGTAGAGTTCGTTCACCGCTGCGCACAGTACCATGCTTAAAGTACGTACATACACACGCATACCGGAAGGACTGCTGGCATCGAGGAACTCCACATCTTTGGGTTTATAGAGGAGGAAGTCCAGGTTCTCCACTTTGTAGTTCACATGTGCCGCGATAACCGGGTACTTCATCTGAAAGCCGATCAAGTCTTTGAGCTGAATGAGCGAAATACCGCGGGGCACCTCATGGTAGGTGTGCGTGTTCTTACAATAAACAGTAATGGTCTTTTCCATATATCGATTAGGGATTAGCGATTATCGATTCGTGGTTAAAGCATCTATCTCGAGTGCCTGTTTGAGCAGGGACTCCATATCGGCGAGCCGCACTTGGTTCGCAGCATCGGAGATGGCTTGGTCGGGATCGGGGTGGGTCTCTATGAAGAGTCCGTCCACACCGACCGCGAGAGCTGCGCGCATCAGGTAAGGAACCATCGCGCGGTTACCACCGGTGATACCGGCTTGGGAAGAGGGCTGCTGAACAGAGTGCGTGGCATCGAAGACCACGGGACATCCGAAACGGCGCATCTCCACGAGGGAGGTCATATCGACGATCAAACGTCCGTATCCGAAGGACGAGCCGCGTTCGGTAAGCCAGATTTTACCTTCGCGGGCCGCATCGGGATGGATATGTTCGATCTTCTCGATTGCCCCTTTCATGTCCCAAGGCGCCATGAACTGCCCTTTCTTGACGTTGACGATACGTCCGGTAGCCGCAGCGGCCTGCAAGAGGTCGGTCTGACGGCTAAGGAAAGCAGGAATCTGAATCACATCGGCCACAGCGGAAACCGGGTCACACTGCCAACTCTCGTGCACATCGGTGACGATAGGCAGGTTGAACTCGCGTTTCACCTCTTCGAGGATACGCAAACCCTCGTCGATACCGACCCCACGCGACGAATCGGAGGTGCGGTTGGCTTTGTCGAAAGACGACTTGAAATAGAGGGTTATTCCCAAGTCATAACAGAGGCGTCGTAACGTCTCGGCCGTTTGGAGCACGATGTCTCGGCTCTCTATCGCACATGGACCTGCTATCAGAAACATGCTTATCTGTAATTAGGAGTTTATTCGTCTACGGAACGGTAAGCACGTGCCCACTGCACTTTGAGCTTACCTTCTCCACCCTTCTCCGCGTTCGGCAGCCAGCTCTGTGCAAAATAGAACATCGCCTCTTTGGGCAAACGATTCGGCAAACGCAGGATCTCGAGGTTGTTGACGTACCAGATCAGTTCGTTCTTCGTCCAACGGAAAGTATAGACGTAGTACATCGAACGCAACATACCGGTGAGGTCTGCCATTTGCGTCTTGGCACCGTTCACGAGACCCATCTGATGGACCTTACCATTGTAATGGTAGAGGGCAATCATCGGGTTGTTCATCTTACCAGTGCTCAGACCGAAGAAATGGTGACCTGCACCCTGCGAACGTACTTTTGCCATGAACATACCGGACTCCTGTGCAAAGAAGGCCTTGGTGTTCATTACATCGGACGTATAGTCGAACACATGCTCCGTGAAGCCTTTCTTCTCGTCCCAAGCGATCGCTTTCTTGCTTTCCTCACGGGTCTCGATATCCATGCGGCCTTCCATGAAGAAGGCGTTCTTACCGGCGTTGTAAGCCTGACGCTCGGAGGTGCGGGAGTGACCGTCTTTCATTGCGGGATTCGCATAGCCGAAGCCCGGTTTCCAGTTCTTGGAACTCGACATATCGTCGTCGAAGGTAGGACGGAAGAGCTCTGCCCAGTCGATCTTCTCCTCGCGGGACTCGAAATAGAACTTGATATCATCGGATTTAGCCAATTCCTGATAGCGCACATAGGCTTTGTTCTCCTCGGAGTGTTGCCAGCGCTTGGGGTCTGCCCAGAGTGCATGACGTTTCTGGAAGTCCTCTTTGTGCACTTCGTTCTCCAACTCTTCGAGACGTCTGAGTTCGGACGAATTGAGCACCTTCAGATAGTTCTTGTAATAAGAGGAGTAATACAACATGTTGTATTTGCGGATTGTCGAATCGGTAAGCACTTCCTTGAAGCTCTTGATCTTACGGAAGTCCTCCGACTCGCGGAAGGCAAGGAAAGCCTGGAACTCCTCATCTTTGAGAGCACGGCGGTAACGGCGGATACTGGAGGAATTATACAACTCCTCGTATTCCATCATTTTGCGTCCCTCTTGGGTGTCTTTGTACTTACGGTTGATCAGTTCGCTTTTCTTCTCTTGGAATTCCGAACTCTCCACCATTTTCTTTAATTCCCGGTACTCCGCCAACTCAGGCGATTTCTCAATTGCTCGCCAGCGTTTTACACGCTCCTGCATGTCGTGAATGGATTTCTCGAACGCATCGGTCGAGAGCATTTTACCGGTTAATCTGGCCGTGAATAGGTTCATAAAATGAAAATTTATGATTTATTATTAAAAATTATGATTTCAAGTTTTCTTATTTTTTCTTGCCGAGCGCTTTCTCCAAACGAGCTATCTCTTGGGGGTCTTGCTGGAGATAGAACACGATATCGGCACGCTTGGACAGTTGTTTGTAGCGCACGTGCTGCTGGTACTCCGGAGTCGTTTTCCAACGATTCGGATTGCTCCAGAAAGCATAATCTTTCTTGAACTCGGGCGTCTCCATTTTCGCTACCAAAGCCTTGTACTCTTTCGGGAGTTCGGACTTGAGGTATTTGAGATAGAGCTTGTACTCATCCGAATTCTCAAACTTAGCCATTCGCTGCAGGTCCGTCGATTGCGCAACCGCCTCTTTGTCTTGCAGTTTGGCGTAGTCTTTCGATGCCTTGAACTTCAAGAAGTTCTTTAGACGCGTACTATCTTCCAACTCCAAGAACAGCTGCAAATCTTCATCGTTCAACAACTCTTTGTAGCGGCTGGCAACAGCGTAGGTGTCGGTCATCTTGAAGTCCTTCTTCTGCCAGTTGTACTTCTTCTGGACGAACTCCTCGCTCATCATCAGTTTGTCGAGCTCCAGATACTCTTTGAGTTCCGGCGAGTTCTCTATTTCGCGGTAACGAACTACGCGCTCGATGTCATCCAATGTGCAGGTTTCCTTCTTATCGCAGGCAAACCATTTACCAAATATTTTTTTAAATAAGTTCATATGTGTTAATCATTTATATTCGCTCATATAGTTGTTCGAGCGTATCGACGAAAATCGGCTCGTAATGCTGTTGGGTCGGGATGAACTGCAAGTCTTGCATGACACGTATCTGCTGCTTGAGCGGTTCATAGAACCCTTTATAATTGAGCACGTACACCGGTTTATGATGCTCTCCTACGATCGCGCTGCTTGTTGCGTCCATCATCTCGTCCAAGGTGCCGTAACTGCCGGGCAGGCAGACGATGAGATCCGCTTCGTCCCGCATTCGTTGCTTGCGTTCCGACATATTGTTCACCTCGATGAGGTAATCGCAGTTGGTGGCCAGACGACCAGCGGCTTTGATGCGCGGCGGGATGACTCCTATCACATGTGCGCCGGCTTTCTTCGCCGCATCGCTCGTACGGGTCATCAGACCGCCTGTAGCTCCGCCGTAGATAAGCGTGTGACCGTTGTCACCAATCCACTTACCCAATGCGTCACCGAGCATCAAATACTCCTCAGGAATCGCATTTTTCGCCGAACAATAGACTGCTATGCGCATTAGGCGTCGATGTTTGCGTAAGTTGCGTTCTCTTCGATGAACTCGCGGCGCGGCGCCACATCGTCACCCATCAGCATCGCGATGATACGATCGGCCTCGGCAGCGTTCTCGATGGTCACTTGCTTGAGCACGCGGCGTGCAGGATCCATGGTCGTTTCCCAGAGCTGCTCGTCGGACATCTCACCCAAACCTTTGTACCGCTGGGTCTTGATCGCTTTCTCGTCACCACCGCCGTAGTTCTGGATGAAAGCGGCACGTTGTTGATCGTTCCAGCAATACTCGCTGTAGTTACCCTTGGAGCACTTATAGAGCGGCGCACAAGCGATGTAAAGGTGGCCTTGCTCGATCACCTCTTTCATATGACGGAAGAACAGAGTCATAATAAGGGTTGCGATATGCGCACCGTCCACATCGGCATCGGCCATGATGATCACTTTATGGTAACGGATCTTGGAGAGGTTGAGTGCTTTCGGGTCCTCTTCGGTACCGAAGGTGATACCGAGGGCTGTGAAGATGTTACGTACCTCTTCAGACTCGAACACTTTGTGTTCCATCGCTTTCTCGACGTTGAGGATCTTACCGCGAAGCGGAAGGATAGCCTGGTGAACACGGTCACGTCCGGTCTTTGCCGTACCACCTGCAGAGTCTCCCTCGACGAGGAAGAGCTCGCACTCTGCCGCATCTTTCGATACGCAGTCCGCCAGTTTACCGGGCAGGCCACCACCGCTGAGCGGCGATTTACGGAGAACGGACTGACGGGCATTACGGGCAGCGATACGTGCCTGGGCTGCGAGGATGACTTTCTCCACGATCTTCTTCGCATCATCCGGGTGTTCCTCAAGGTAGTTCTGCAAAGCCTCAGCCACAGCCGCACTAACCATACCTGCAACCTCGGAGTTGCCGAGTTTGGTCTTGGTTTGACCCTCGAACTGCGGTTCTGCCACCTTAACGGAGATGACCGCCGTCAGACCCTCACGGAAATCGTTCGGGTCAATGGTCGAGTTACCGTCCTTATCCTTGAGTTTGGCCTTCTCCAGCATCTTGCTGTCTTCTGCGTATTTCTTCATCACACGCGTCAAGGCAGCACGGAAACCGGCTACGTGGGTACCACCCTCGATAGTATTGATATTATTGACGTAGGAGTGTACGTTCTCGTTGAAGTCGGTGTTGTAGATCATCGCTACCTCTACCGGTGTGCCGTACTTATCCGTATTGAGGTGGATCACCTCGCTGATCAGCGGCGTACGGGTACCATCGATATAACGAACGAATTCAGAAAGTCCCTTCTCCGAATAGAACTCCTCTTTCTTGCAGTTACCCTCTGCATCGACCACACGCTTGTCCTTGAGCACGATCTTGATACCGGCATTCAGGAAAGCGAGCTCACGCATTCGGTTGGCGAGGATATCCCAATGGTAAACGGTCTCGGTAAAGATCGTATCGTCCGGCCAGAACTGCACGAACGTACCGGTCTTACGCTGCTCCCAGTTACCGGTTGCTTCCTCTTCGGTGATCGTGTGCACCGGAGCGAGCGGTTTGCCTTTCGCGTAATCCTGCGAGTGGATCGCACCGTTACGATATACCTCCACGTGCATCTTGGTCGAGAGTGCGTTCACGCAGCTCACACCTACACCGTGCAGACCACCGGAAACCTTGTACGAATCCTTGTTAAACTTACCACCGGCGTGGAGGACGGTCATAACGACCTCCAGGGCGCTCTTGTGCTCCTTCGGGTGCATATCCACCGGAATACCACGACCGTTATCCTGAACGGTGATCGAGTTATCCTCATTGATATGCACGGCGATTTCGTTACAGAAACCGGCGAGCGCCTCATCGATGGAGTTATCCACCACTTCATAAACAAGGTGATGCAGACCCTTGAGCGATATATCGCCGATATACATCGCAGGCCGCTTGCGCACCGCCTCTAATCCCTCGAGCACTTGAATACTCGAGCCATCATACTTCTCTTTTTCTTGTTCTTCCATTGTATTTTAGCGTTATTTTATTCCTTTTTTGTATGTATATGTACGCGCGTTTGCGCACTCGCGCACATAAATCGGCGGCAAAATTACAAAAAAAAATTGACATACACAATAGTGTATGCCATTTTTCTGCAATTTTTCTGCTTTTTTGCGTTCTTTTACTTCTTTTTGCCGAAGAGAACCGATTCCTGCATAAGCATCATTCAGCTTATCGAATAAAATGCATGGCTTGGCGGGATTCGTACTCGGGCTTGGGTTTTCCCTCCGTGGCTTTGAGCAAATACGCCATGTTTTTCGCCAGCGACCGCATCGTCTGCATGCCTTCCGCATCGAGCGCCGCCTCGCCTTCCAGACGTCCATAGACAATATTCCAATACTGGGAAGTAACGATGGGCATATTGAGAATCTGGAAAGGCATGTTGAGTGTCTGGAGCGCCGCGGTAGCACCGCCTCTACGGCACACAGCTACCCCTGCGGCAGGTTTGCCGTTGAACGCCGCACCATTCGAATACAACATCCGTTGTACCAGCGCCAAGACCGTGCCGTTCGGTTGACCGTAATAGACCGGAGAGCCAACAATCAGACCGTCGCTCGCAGCCATTTTAGCGGATATTTCGTTACAGATATCATCGTCGAAGACGCAACGGTCAGCGCCCGTTGTTTTGCATGTTGCACAAGCGATACAGCCTCTTACCGGCTTTTGGCCGACAGAGACGATCTCCGTCTCAATGCCGTTCTTTTCCAACTCCTGCGCGGCTTCTTTGAGCGCCAGGAAGGTATTTCCGCTCTTATGCGGAGATCCGTTAATCAGTAGTACTTTCATAGCACAAACGAGGTTTTTTAGCGTCGATGTCCGGGATGGACGGTATCCATGAGTTTGTCGAAATTCGAGCGGAAAGAGAACGAGTCGCGCAGGGCATAATAGTTCTGCGGATCTTCGCAGTACTCGTACGCAAAAGAGAGGAACGTCAGACGGCTGTCGTCGAAGGAGAAGACAGCGGCCATGCGTGCCAAATCGTCCACACAGAAATGCCCGAGCACGACGCATAACTTCGCTATTTCCAGCTTCTTATCATCAAAGGACTGTTGGTTCAACACTTGCATGGTCATGCTCATTTGTTCGTGCGTTGCGCACTCGATGTGATGACGTTCGTGACCTCTGTCGTGCGGGCCTCGATTGTCATGATGATGCTGTGCACCGGCCGTAACGGTTGTCAGCGCCAGGATGAGAATAAAAAAGAGTTTTTTCATAAGGATATATTATTTTTTTTGACACTTCGATTGCATTTGATCATAAATATCCGCTGCTTGCTTGGCATCAAAACCTACTCGTTCTGCCAACCGAAGGACATCTGTGCGCTCGGGAAGCGGGTTATCGTTCACGGAAGTAGTATGATAGTCCCCCGCCGTGCCGCAAGGCAATAAGTCATAGGCAGGAGCAAAACGCCAACCTTTATCATAGACAAAGGCAAAGTTCTTGGCATGGTCATCACGATTGCCGATGATCACATTGAAGCACATTAGGCGGTAGATTTTCCATAACTCTTCCATCGAGTGTGACAGGCGCGCGGAAATATTAAACAAGTGCAAATAATCAATACTCGGAATCTGGTAATCGGCTTGCAACAGGCCTGACGCGCTAACGACATGCAGTTTGCGTCCATCTATTCGGTCAAAGCGCTTGACTCCAAAATACTGGTCTTCAAAGAGTTTCGTTTCCGGCATCTCAATGCCGCATTGTTTGGCTAATTGCGAGTAGTGGTATTCTTCGCGCCCGACGGATTTCTTATCATTCTTGGCGCGGAACTTAATCAACCATTCATCGTCTCCTTGTTTCAAAAAGATTTTGGGTCTTGCGCCACCCGGCGAACCACCTCTTTGAACCAGCTCAGCAATATGTTTGCCGGCATAGTTGTCATCCTCAAGGATAGCAAATGACTCAGCGGCTATCTGCGCCAAATCCATATACTCCTGCGTGTGCTGAATACTCTCGTCCGGACGATACTCCAATGCACCGCGCCCATTACTACCGACTAAGCAGAGCTGTTGTAGAGGATTAAGCGACAGGCTGTTGATGCCCTGTTGCGCCATATGGCGATGAAGGATCAATTGTCCCCAGCCGTCAGGAAGACTATCCGAGAAGACGCCAAAATGTCCGTCAAAGGGTTTGTATGGCGCAATTTTCAGTCCGGGCGTAAGCGGTAACTCAAAAGGCGATATACTGAATCCGTCTTGTAGCCATTCGGCTGTATATTCGAATGCGCAAGTTTGCGGACGTTGCGGAGTGAGCGCCAAACGCCCCACCTGACGGCCATGCATCCATACTTCTATTTGCTGAACATCAATCATGGCGAACACGTTTTGCGGGTTTGGTTTGAGCTAACATATCATCCATCGTAGCCCATGACTGCGAGGCAAAAAGCGCATTGAAATCGCTCATACAATCCAATGCAAATGCTATTTGCAGCAGCCCCAAAAAAGCAATTTGTCCTTTCGTCTCAAAGAGCCGATAGGTGGCTAACGGAATCCCTGCCTTCTGCGCCAGCTCAACTTGGGTTAGCCTCAATGCCAACCTACGCTGTTTCACACGACTTGCCACCTCCTGAGCAACCGATAATGGAGTATCAAAAGCATCTATCATACCCTTTACGATTTAAATCCGCTGCAAAGGTACAACTTTTTT
>CAMHSB010000034.1 GCA_946187695.1 uncultured Bacteroidales bacterium | reverse complement strand
AATTCAAAAAAAAGCAGTAATTTTGCAGCCGATTTTGCGTAATGAGCGAAAAAGACCACTATATCATTGATTTGAAACGCCTTCCCATAGGCCTTCATAGCTTCGATATTACGCTGGATGACGCGTTCTTCAAGGGCTTGGAGAAAACGGAAATCTTAAGCGGAAAGGTGGTTGGAAAAGCGACGCTAAATCTCCGGGAGGAGGACTATGAGCTCAAGATTGCGGTTCACGGAACTGTCTTTGTTTTGTGCGATAGATGCCTCGATCCCATGCCCCTTGAAATAGAAGACGAGCAGGAGATTTTCTCGGCGGACGAGGAAATCGAAAATCGAGCATCGAAAATTGATAATCTCGATTTGACCTGGCTCGCATATGAAATAGTAAGTATCAATATTCCGATCGTTCACAGTCACCAAGCGGGTGAGTGCAACAAGCAGATGGAACTTCTCCTCCATAATCACCTATGTGACGAGCCGGAGCCCGAAAATTGATAATTTATAAATTATAAATTTGAAATTTTAAATTGTAAAATATTATGGCACATCCTAAAAGAAGACAAAGCCACACCAGACAAGCAAAGCGTCGTACGCATGACGTAGTGAAAGCGCCTACATTGGCAACATGCCCGAACTGTGGCGCATTGCATATCTACCACACGGTTTGCCCGTCCTGCGGTTACTATCGTGGTAAGTTGGCTATTGAGCAAACAGAAGCTTGATCCGGTAGGTAAAAAGTAAAAGGTAAGAGGTAAAAGGGTTTCCTTTTGCCTTTTCACCTTATATTTAATTAACGCGCGTACGTGAGTATACGCATAATGACAAAGAAATGTACAACAATTTGAACAATGAAGGTGAACGCAGACCTCGTCCGCGTTTTCACAGAGAAGGAGAGCCGGTAAGTGCTCGTCCGCGTTTCCGTCGCGAAGACGGAGAGAGTAGGCCTAAACCATTCGGATTCGGCAGTGAGCGTACAGAACGCCCGTTTGGAGGCGAGCGCCCGAACCGGCCGAACAAACCGTTTGGAGGTAAACCTAAACGTAACAACAATCTGTATTCCGGTCACAAGCAGCAAGTCTATCGTGAGCAACACGAGGATCCGACCAAGCCGGTACGTCTGAACAAGTATCTGGCCAATGCCGGTATATGCAGCCGTCGTGAGGCGGATGATTTCATTCAGGCCGGTGTGATCTCGGTCAACGGTGTAACAGTGGACAGTCTGGGCGCCAAAGTGCTGCCGACGGACGATATCCGTTTCCACGATCAGCCGGTACGCCGTGAGCGAAAGGTCTATATTCTGCTCAACAAACCGAAGAACACGGTGACGACGACCGACGATCCGCAAGAGCGCCACACGGTGATCGACATCGTGCGCAATGCCTGCCCGGAGCGTATCTATCCGGTGGGCCGTCTGGACCGTAACACGACCGGTGTGCTGTTGCTGACCAACGACGGTGATCTGGCCGCCAAGCTGACGCACCCGAAATTCAACAAGAAGAAAGTATATGCCGTCACGCTCGACAAGGAGCTGGACCAGGTGGACGAAGCAATCGTTCGCGCCGGTGTGGTGCTGGACGACGAGCGTATCATCCCGGACGCCTTGGAGTTCCCCAAAGAGGACCGCAAGCATATCGGTCTGGAGATCCACTCGGGTCAGAACCGCGTCGTACGCCGTATCTTCGAGAAGGTAGGGTACAAGGTGGTCAATCTGGACCGCGTATCGTTTGCCGGCCTGACGAAGAAGAATGTAGGTCGCGGCAAATGGCGTTTCCTGACCCCGAAAGAGGTGGCTTTCCTGCAGATGAGTTTTAAGAGCGAAAAGTAAAACGTGAAGCGGGCAACCCATTACATATTATTTGCTATCACGGTAGCCTTGGCGGCTGTGAGCATCGTGATGATGTTTCACACGAACGTCAATGCGGACATGACCAAGTACCTGCCTGACGACTCGCAGATGAAGCGCGGTCTGGAGATCGTGATGAGTGAGTTTGGTTCGTCGGCGCAGATGTCCGGCACGGATGTGCATGTCATGTTCGAGGGCGTGAAGCCGAACGAGGTGCCGGGTATCCGCACGCTCTTGGAGGGCTATGAGGATGTGCATGGCGTCAGTTACCGCTATAGTGACGACAGCACGCACACGGTTTTTGACCTGGACGTGCCGAAGTCGGTGGATCAGAAAGCCTTAGGCAAGCAGATCAGTACCCGTTTCGGCGGAAACTGCGTGGTAGAGACCTCGCAGGATGGCGCGACGCCGCCTGTGTCGGTCATTATCTTTGCCGCTTTCATGATCATGGGCGTGCTCTTCCTCATGGCGCAGTCCTGGTTCGAACCGGTCGTTATCTTAGTGACCGCCGGTCTGGCGATTGCGCTGAACATGGGCACGAACGCCCTGCTGCCTTCGGTGTCCATCACGACGAATTTCATTGGCTCGATCCTGCAAGCCGTGCTCTCGCTCGATTACTGTATCGTGCTGCTGAACCGGTACCGTCAGGAGCAGGATGAGCACACGGACCGTAGCACCGCGGTCATAGCGGCCAATAAGGCGATTGCCAAGGCTGCACCTTCCATCCTGTCGTCCGCTTTGACGACCGTGGTAGGTCTGTTGATGCTTTGTTTCATGCGTCTGAAGATCGGTGCGGACATGGGCATCGTGCTTGCCAAGGGTGTCGTTTGTTCGCTCATCTGTACGTTCTCTGCCATGCCGGCGCTGATGATGCTGTTCCGCAAGACGATCAACCGCACGGCGAAGAAAGCCTATGTGCCGTCGACGGACCGTTTCGCACAGTTCATCTCGCGGCATAAGTTACCCTTTGCTATCGGTGCGGTGATCCTGTTCTTCGGATCCTGGTACCTGAGCCGGCAGACGACGATCTTCTTCTCCGCCGAGTCGGAGTCGCAGATAGAGAAGATTTTCCCGAGTCCGAATCCGTTTGTGCTGGTCTATGACACGCAGGACGAAGACTCCATATACGCTTTGGTGGACAGCCTGGTGGCGCAGCCGGGTATCAACCTGGTGATCAGTTATCCGACGCTCATGTCGCAGCCGCTGACACCTGACCAGATGGCGAACCACGTGCGGTCGATGTTGACGGACTTCAAGGACTTCATGCCGGAAGGTACGACCGTGCCGCCGGAGGCCTTGGATATGATCAACCCCGAGATGGTGCGCTTGCTGTACTACATGGAGCACAAAGACTCCGTGGAGCGGGAACTGGACTTCCCCTCGATCGCACGGTTCTTACATACCCATGTGGCGACCAATCCGCTTTTCTCGAGTTACCTCGACGAGAATATGAAGCGCCAGATAGCGGACCTGCAGTCCATGCTCGATGTGCAGCCTGCGCCGAGAGCTCCGAAAACGCAGAAGATGCCGATTGCTCCCAAGGCTCCGATCGAGCTGGAGGACACCGTGGTGCCGCGCCGCGAGACGATCGCGATGCTGACAGCCACGACCGCGCCGTTGGCCATCACGGAGGACAGTGTGGAGGTGCCGCAGATGGAGGTGGAGAAGATCGCTATCGTGCCCTTCATCACACGGCTCAACGCTACGCAGACCTCTGCCGCTTCGGTGGAGATGCACAAACTGACCGATACGGCCGCGATCCGGTTGCCGATGTCCGTCAAGGAGATGTCTAATTTCATGGGTTCGACCATGATCCAGACCCAGTTGGTGTACGGCTATGCGCCGGGCAAAGTGAAGAAGATGACGCCGCTGCAGTACGTGCACCTCTTGGTGGATGACCTTTTCCGACGTCCCGGCCTGGCAGGAATGGTGTCGGACGAGCAACGGACCTTGTTAAGTCAGCGTACCTACCTCATGGACCTGGCGGATCAGAATGCCCGCCTCACACCGCACGATCTGAATATCTTACTCCGCGCCTTCGGTATTGAGGGCTTCACGGACGACGAGTTGTTAGCGATCGCCAATCCTCCGAAGCCGGAGAAGAAAGTGGCTAAACAGCCGTCGGAACTGAACACGCAGGCGATTGCCAGCACGATAGCCGACATGCAGCGCTCGCTGCACAGCACGGACACCATGCGTGCGGTCATGCCGAAGAAAGAGGAGGCGCCCGTTGTCAAACATAAAGGACCGAGTAAAGCCGACCTGCAGGCCGAGCTGTTCACCGAACTGGTGTTCGGCGAGAAGACCTACGCACCGGACAAGATGGCAAGCAAGTTAGCGCGCCTCATGAAGCTGTCGGACGTGAAGGCAGAGCCTGTCACAGCGGCACAGATGTCCTTGTTATATGATTATTATTTCTCGGTGAACGATACCTGCGACTCGCTTCGTCTGGGCTTCGAGCCGCTGCTCAATTACCTGTGCGATACCTTGGTGTACGACCCGCGTCTGGAGGATATATTGCCCGATACGATCGGTCAGCAGGCGAAGAATATCAAGGCCCAGATGAAAGACGGATTAGGCATGTTGCGCAAGGACCAACACTCCTTGCTGGTGCTGCTCACCTCGCTGCCCAAAGAGTCGATGGAGACCTATAATTTCGTTGATACCCTGACGGCTCTGGCCGATGCCCGCTTGCCGCATGAACATTATTATGTGGGCGAGTCGGTGATGTACGCGGAAATGCGAGGCGGTTTTGACCATGAGATGGGCGTGGTGTCGCTCCTGACGATCCTGTCTATCTTCCTCATCGTGGCGCTGACTTTCCGTTCGGTGATCGTACCGACGATCCTCGTGGTGACTGTTATGAGTGCGGTGTATGTCAATGTAGTGGTGGCCGGCTTGGTAACGGGTCAGATGCTCTATCTGGCGTACCTGATCGTACAGGCCATCCTGATGGGTGCCACGATTGATTATGGTATCCTCTTTGCGAACTACTACCGCGAGAGCCGCAAGACGATGCTGCCGGTTGATGCCGTCTGTGCAGCGTACAGAGGGTCGATCCGTACGATCCTGACCTCGGGTCTGATCATGGTGATCGGTCCGGGCGCGATGTCGTTGGTGATCGACGATGTCATGATATCGAATATCGTAGGCTGCCTGGCTGTCGGAGCGTTCATGGCGATCGTGCTCACGCTCACCGTGGTACCGGCTGTGCTCGTGGCGCTGGATAAATGGGTCGTTTATGGAAAGAAAAACAGATATACAGGCGAATGATACGGGAAGGATGGCATAGAAGGATAGCAGTGGATCTGCTGGTGTGGTTGCTGGCGGCGCTGGTGTGTATGTTATGGCGCTGGGTGAGTGACAAGAGTGAGTTGGTACATTACTGGGCGTTGTTTGGTATTCTGGCGGCGGCATGGATCATCGTGGGCTTTGCGGTCCAGCTCTACCGCTCGTATAAAGAAGCCTGGCTCTGGCAATCGATGGTATCTCTGATCCTGGATGCCGGAATCCTGATCGGCCTGTGCTGGTGGGTCCTGCCGCAGTTGCCGTATAACCTCTCGCCGCGTGTGGCGATGTGGACCATCCTGATTGTGGGCGCGCTGGAGACTTTCGTCGTGGTGATGGAGCATTACTGGAAATATGCGACGAACATGACCGTGCCGGCGATGCAGATCGAGCATCGTAAAGGTGCGCAGGTCCTGCGGCCCGACGAGAAACGGCACAAGAGCAGTATCGAGTCCATCCATCAGTCGGTGCTCTCTGTCACCACCGAAGCCGATTATTACATGCTCCGCAAGAAAGCACGCCTGGACAGCCGGCAGACCAAAGTGGTGTGTGACCGCAATCGGTTCGCCTTCCTGCAGATACCCGATTATCAATACGAGACTCTGGTCGATCTGACCCTGCTCAATGATGCCAAGGGTATCAACCGCCGTTTCTGTATCGTGAACCAGAAACTGCCCGATGACGGACGGTACGTCTGCTGTTACCGACCGCAGGAATATATCAAATCGAAGATCCTCAAACGCTATCCCTGGGGGCTGAACTGGCTCATCTATTGCCTCTATTTCTGGCATAAACGGGTCGTACCGCGCCTGATGCTCACGAGTCGTCTCTATTATGACATCACCAAAGGTCGCAAGCGCATGCTGAGTAAGACCGAGGTGCTCGGACGGCTGTATTTCTGCGGCTTCGAGGTGGATGAGATTGTGCCGATGGGCCATATCGAGTATGTGTTTGCCCACCGTAAGTCGCAGCCCTATCCGCAGGAGCAGATCAAGGTCTATGGGCCGCTGATCAAGTTGCCGCGCGTCTGCAAGAACAAAGAGATCAAGTATTTCTATAAGTTCCGTACGATGCACCCCTATGCGGAGTACATCCAGAAATATGTGTTTGATGCCCGCGGCGGTATGGATATATCCGACAAATCGAACGACGACTGGCGGATCACCACCTGGGGTAAGTTCATGCGCAAGTACTGGTTGGACGAACTGCCGATGCTCATTAACTGGATCAAACGGGATGTGAAGCTCGTGGGTGTACGTCCGTTGAGCCGGACCATGTTCGAGACCTATCCCCAATGGTTGCAGGACAAACGTACCCTGAGCAAACCCGGACTGATCCCGCCGTTCTATATCGACCATCCCGACACCTTCGACGAGCTGTTCGCGAGCGAAGACAAGTACCTCACGGAGTACCTGGCGCACCCGATCCGCACGGATATCAAGTATTTCTTCTTGACCATGCGCTCCATCCTTACGCACAAGACCCATAGTGCATGATCTTCGATTCCCTCACATATAAGCAATGCGTGGCACAAGGGGTAGGTCCGACCGTTTTTCCCCAACGCTTGGAGAAGAGCACGGATCCGGATCATAGTGCCCCGATGAAGGCGGTCTGCGTGCACAACATGCAGCAACAAGTCAAGTTGCAGTATGTGCTCACGAAAGCCTGGACGGCTCTTACGCGCGCGGGTATCCGACCGGTACTGATGAAAGGAGCGGGACTGGCTGCCCTCTATCCCTCGCCGGAACAACGTGCTTGGGGCGATATCGACCTGCTGGTGGGTATCGACCAGTACCATCCTGCTTGTGCCGTCATGCGCGCCACTTTTCCCGATGCATTGAAGTTCGACGAGGAACTGGACCATTACAAACATTATAACCTCATTGCGGAGGGTATCTCGATTGAGATCCACCGTGTGTCCGTCGCTTTTCAGCACCCGCTTGACGCGCGACGCTACGCGCGCATGGAGGCGTACGGAAGAGTGAATGGTGAACGATTAATGGTGAACGGGTTAGAGGTGACGGTTTTCGAATCGACTTTCAATGCGCTCTTTGTCTTCCTCCATTCCTGGGAGCATATGACGACGCAGGGCGCAAACCTGCGGCAGCTGTTCGATCTGACATTGCTGCTCCGGCACACGCACGACCGTATCGATGCTCGCCGACTCCAATGTTGGCTCAAGCAACTGCACCTCATGGACGTGTGGCAAATCTATATGTATCTGCTCGTGACTTTCCTCGATCTGCCGAAAGAAGAGGCGTTCTTCTATACGGATGTTCCCGATTTGACCATCCGTGCGGAAGGTCTGATGCATGACCTGTTGGCGGGGAAGATGATCGAACCCAAAACGCATACCACGGCACCGAAGAACCGTATCGCTCGCAAATGGCACACGATGCAGGAACGACTGCGTAATGCCCGGCGGATCGGAAAGTATAGTCCGTCCTACGCATGGCATATGGCTGCGACGACGTTACTCAACGGCGCCGTGCGTTTCTTCGCAAAAGACAGACACTGGGAATGAGAGGTTTGAAGTACATAGTGTTAGCGGTGAACATCGTGCTTTTTGCGGTGTTGGCATGGGCGTTACCTCTGGGTTTTGAGGAGAACGACGACGTAATGATGTGCATGATCGCCAACGGTACCTATTCGGGCACACCGGACTTTCACCTCGTTTATATCAATGTCCTCTACGGCTGGATACTGACCCTCTTGTACGGTCTGACGCAAGCGATCGAGTGGTACACGTTCTCCTTTGCAGCCCTGCATGTGGTATCGATGTCGGTGATTGCCTATTGCGTGCTCACCATGCCCCACCGTGCCCGCTGGGAACGGATCCTGTGGTTGCTGATCCTCTACGTGCTCTGGGCACGAACGATCATCGCGCTGCAGTTCACTACCGTCGCGGGAATCACCTGCCTGGCGGGTTGTATGCTGCTGCTCCGTAACAGCGCCAAAGCGCGATGGAGCGGAGTAGTGTTCGTGCTGATTGCCGCCCTGGTGCGTTTCTACGCGGCCGGCTTGGTCGGGCTGCTCATGGTACCGATCATCGTCTACCATTACCGCCTCGAATGGCGGAAGTACATCGCGATTGTGGTCATGCTGACCGCTGTGGTGGGCTGCCGATACGTGAACCGCGCGGTGTACGATGCCGATCCGGAATGGAAATATTACCGCGAGTACAATCAACTACGGGCCCAACTGAACGATAACCCGAATGCGTATAAGATGTCTGCCGCGCAGTTGCCCGAGGGGGTCGATGTGATCGATTATCTGCTGCTCTTGCGGTTTATCCCCGATGCCGAACAGATGGATCTGCCGACCTTGCGCCAACTGAGTGCGATGGTAGGTGAGGTGTCGTTCGGACGGCAACTGTCCAACCTCCACCGCCTGGACCGCTACGCCGTGGAGATAGCTATCCTGCTGGCGCTGCTGGTGCTGATGATGCTCACGACCGGCAATCCAGACAAACGAATTTTCCTGCTGCTCTACACGCTTTTTGTGCTCGTGCTCATGGTGCATGTCAGTCTGGACGGCTTCCTCAAGAACCGCGTCTTCCTCTGCATGATCGTGCCGATCCTCATCACGGATTTCATGCTCCTGCCGGACACCACCGGTCGCAAGCGCCGTTGGGGCATCACGATCGCTCTGCTGGGATTGAGCGGCTGGTACGGCTATCAGATCTACACCGAGTGCCTCACTGCGGAGTATAACCGCAGTGTGTGGACGCGACTGCAGCAGCCTTTGCTGGAATACGTGCCGCAGGAGGCCTATGTGACCACCATCGGCACATCGATGATGATGGAATCCACCGATCCCTGGCATGTCTGGCCCTATGATTTTCATAAATATACGCTGGGTTGGACCACCTATCTGCCGCTTAATAAACCCGTCGGACACAGTTACCGTGCCCTCTTGCGGGACGATATGTATATCTTCACCGACCGCCGTTACGACCGCGAACATACTGCCTTGCAGCGCGTGTGCGAACAGATCGACAAACACTACGGCGTACCCGTGGAGATCATCTGGAAAGTGCGCAACGGCCGCTATGCCGTCGTACAATTAAAAGTGAAATCATAAATTTGAAATCATACATTTGAAATCTTTAGCCATCATAGGAGCGAGTTATCTGCAGCAGCCCTTGGTAGAGCGCGCCAAGCAGATGGGCCTACGGACGATCTGTTTCTCCTGGCCCAAGGACGCCGTGTGCAAGGACCTGTGCAATGTCTTCTATCCCATCTCCATCACGGAGCAGGAAGCAATCCTGGCGGCCTGCCGGGCGGAGCAGATAGACGGTATCTGCACGATTGCCAGCGACGTCGCCGCACCGACCGTGGCCTATGTGGCACAACAGATGGGCCTACCCGGCAACCGCTACGAAGCAGCGGTGCGAGCCCACGACAAACACCTCATGCGCGACGTGTTGATGGCCGCGGGAGTGGACTGCCCTCAAATCTCAAATCTCAAATCTCAAATTTCAAATCTAAAATTCCCTCTCATCGTCAAACCGACGGATCGGAGCGGTAGCTTGGGCGTGCAGAAAGTGGAGCGCGCGGAGGATTTAGAACCGGCGATAGCCTTGGCGAAAAGTCTCTCTATTGCCGGCGAAGCGATCGTGGAGGAGTTTATCGAAGGACGGGAGATAAGCGTGGAAATGATCTCGCAACATGGCGTGCATCATGCCCTGCAGATCACCGACAAGGATACGACCGGCGCACCGCATTTTGTGGAGCTCGGGCATCATCAGCCCTCTACCTTACCGGCTCCCATGCAGGAACGTATTTTTGCTATCACTCGCCAAGCGCTCGATGCCCTCGGTCTGACCGATGGTGCCTCGCATTCGGAGTATAAGATAACCGACGAGGGACGGGTAGTGGTGATGGAGATAGCCGGTCGGATGGGCGGCGATTTTATCGGAAGTGACCTCGTGCAGCTGAGTACCGGATACGACTTTCTCAAGGGTGTCATCGAGGTGGCATTAGGTCTGCCGATCGAGGTGCATGTACAACAACAGGCGCGTAGCAGCGTGGTCTTTCAAGCCCCGCACGAACTGACCTGCAGCGCCGAGCGAACAGGATATGTAATTTATCAAAACGATGAGATATACAAACAGTCTGTCGGTAGCAATACCGATCTATAATGACCAGGAGGTGATCGACGAGTTACTGCGTCGTCTGACCGCCGTGCTGGAGTCTATTGTCTCGGAATATGAGATCATCCTCGTGGACGACGGCAGTCGGGATAACTCGTGGGCGGTGATGAACGAGGCGCGCAAGGCCTACCAGCACTTGCGTATCGCCCGCTTGAGCCGTAATTTCGGTCAGCAGAACGCGATTGCCGCAGGACTCTCATTGACCACCAAGGACCTGATCGTCCTCATGGACTCCGACCTGCAGGACCGGCCCGAAGATATACCGGTGCTGATCGATGCCCTCTTGGCGGATCCCGAGGCCAGCATGGCAATCGCCCAGTGGGAGGAACGCAAGGATAGCCGACTCAAGATCGCCGTCTCACGACTCTTCCAGCGGGTGAGCAACCGGATAACGGACATCCACACCATGCCGCGGCTGGGTATCTTCCGCGTGATGAAGAAGAGTGTGGTGGAGGAGTTACGGCGCTTCCCTGAGAAGACGGCCACCGCGGTCAGCCTGCTCTATTTCATCGGTAGTAAGTATGTGGCGGTGCCGCTCAAACGCGACGCACGCTTTGCCGGTAAGAGCGGGTATAACTTAGGCAAGATGCTCAATCTCACCTTCGCCCGGATCTTCTCTTTCTCGATGTTCCCCATCCGCATGGTGACTTACCTCGGTGCCCTGCTCTGCGTGGGCAGTATGATCGGTGCGGTGGCACTCATTATCTACAAACTCATGGGCAACGTCCTCACCGGTTGGACCTCCATGATGGTGCTGATGCTCTTCCTCTTCGGACTCAATTTTGCGTTCCTCGGTATCCTGGGCGAGTATATCGGCCGGATCTTCCTGGAGACCAAACAAAGACCCAATTATATCATTGAGCAAGTGTTATGAGTCGTAAAGTAGTTATATTAGGTGGTGTCGGCAACGGTACCGTCGTCGCGGCAGCGATCGAGCATGCACGTCGCATGGGGGCGACCGATCTCGAGGTGGCAGGCTTCCTCAATGACCGCGAAGAAGTGGGCAAACACCTCGATCTCTTTCCCGTCATCGGTAAGCTGGCGGACGCACCGCGGCTCTTGCATGAGGGCTATTTGTTCATCAACACCATCCTGCGTATCGACGGCAACCGCGAGCGTATCGCACTCTTCGAGTCCCTCGGCATTCCTGATGATCGGCTAGCCACGTTCGTGCACCCGCAGGCTTATGTGGCGCCCTCCGTGCAGTTGGGTCCCGGCTGTGTGGTCATGCCCAACGTCTCCATGTCCCCCGCGTCCCGTCTGGGCAAAGGTTGTTTGATGATGGCCGGTGCGATGATGGGACATGACAACGAGGTGGGAGATTTCTGTCATATCGCCGCCCAAGCGGCCGTGGGCAGTTACCTGCATATCGGTAAAGGCGTACATATCGGTCTGAACGCCACCATCCGCGAGTTCCTCTCGATCGGCGATTTCGCAACACTGGGCGCAGGCGCAGTATTAACCAAAAACATACCGGATAACGAGATATGGATAGGCAACCCGGCAAAGTTCTTACGCTATGCACACTGATCGGTATTAATCTGCTGTACGCATGCGTAGGTATATGCACCAAGATGGCGGCGCTCCAAACGCCTATGTCCTGGGCGTATATGCTGTGGTTTGTCGGGGCGGTAGCGATCATCGCCATCTATGCGCTCCTTTGGCAACAGGTGCTCCGACGGATCGAACTTAGTACCGCTTACCTCTTCAAGGGCACGACCCTGATCTTCACCATGCTCTTTGCCGCACTCCTTTTCGGCGAAGCCATCACGCTGCCTAACATCCTCGGTTCGGTGCTGATTATTATCGGAATAACCCTGCTTGCCAAGTCATGAAATACGCCCTGATTGCCATATGCGTTGTCTTTATTGCCGCTTGTGCACAGATGCTGCTCAAGCAGGGCGCACGCCAAGCCTACACGCCTTGGTGGAGGCAGTATATCAATCCGTGGGTGATCACCGGCTATGCCGTTATGTTCGCTTCGATGATCGCCAATATTTGGTGCATGCACAGGGGACTCCAACTCAAAGAACTCAGCATCATCGAGAGTCTCAGTTATCTCTTTGTGCCGGCCCTCAGTTGGCTCCTGTTCAAAGAACAAATCACCCGCCGCAAGGCTCTCGCAATAACCATCATCCTCATTGGTGTAATTGTTTTTTTCCTATGATCAATTTCAATCAACCTCATCTGACGGGCAAGGAAGCCCATTATATGTACGAAGCGGTGTCTGCGTGCAAACTGTCGGGGAACGGTGCGTTCACCAAACGCTGTCAGGCGTGGTTCGAACAGCGCTACGGTTTCCGCAAATGTCTGCTCACAACCTCCGGCACCGATGCGCTCGAGATGTGCGCGATGCTGTGCGAATTGAAACCCGGCGACGAGGTGATTATCCCTTCTTATACTTTTGTCTCCACCGCCTTGGCATTCCTGCGCGAGGGAGCGAAAGTCGTTTTTGCGGACTCCATGTCCCGCAATCCCAATATCGATGCCGACACTATCGAAGCACTCATCACTCCGCGCACCAAGGTCATCGTCCCCGTCCACTATGCCGGCGTGGCATGCGACATGGACGCCATCATGGCAATCGCATCGAAACATAACTTACTCGTCGTCGAAGATGCCGCCCAAGCGATTGACTCCTACTATAAATCACAAATCAACAATCAAAAATCACAAATGCCTTTAGGTGGCATCGGCCACCTATCGGCCTTTTCTTTCCATGAGACGAAGAACGTCACCTCCGGAGGAGAAGGTGGTCTGCTCGTGGTGAATGACGAACGGTTTGTGCGTCGGGCAGAGATACTCTGGGAAAAGGGCACCAACCGGGCGGAGTTCTTCCGCGGCGAAGTGAACAAATACGGCTGGGTGGATATCGGCTCGTCCTTCCTGCCCAGCGAGGTCAATGCCGCCTTCCTTTGGGCACAACTGGAGAACCTCAACGATATCCAATCCAAACGGAAAGCGCTCTGGGAGACGTACTATCAATTGCTCAAACCGCTTGCCGAGAAGGGTCTCTTCTCGCTCCCAGACATCCCGAACTATGCCACCAACAATGCGCATATGTTCTACCTCGTGCTGCCGTCTCTGGAGGCACGAACGGATCTCATTGCCTACCTCAAGAACCACGGAGTAGGTGCGGTCTTCCATTATCTGAGTCTGCACAGCAGCGCCTATTATGCGCCGCGTCATGACGGACGGGCATTACCCAACTGCGACCGATACGCCGATTGCCTCGTGCGTTTGCCACTCTTTTATGATCTGACGATCGAACAAGTACAAACGATTTGCGAACTCATCAGCACATATTATCACTGATCCTGCTGGTCGCCGCCTTGGCGTACACACTGGTCTTCGTCTTTGCCGGGTTCGGGAACGTCCAGGACCCGCTCTACTGGCTCTATAAATACGAGCACCTTGAAGGCGGATGGATGGCTGTCGGCACGTTGCTGACGGGTGGGGTAGTGGTGCGACTCTTCGGTGCACGCCTACTGGCGCTACGACTCGTGGGTTGGCTCTGTACCGTCACAGCAATCGCTTTGCCCTACTGCGCTTTCCTCAACAAAGAGCAACGTCGGGATAACCTCCATTGGTTGGCCCTCACCTATATCCTCATGGGATACGGTGCGTTCCAAGAGTTCAGTTCCGGCACCCTCTCCGTGTTGCTGCTATCGGCTTTGTGGGTGACGCAGAGTCCGGTGGTGTTAGGTCTCGCAATCGCCGCCCGTTTTCCGAATATACTCGCTTTGCTGGTATTGATTCCGCTTTGGAAGAAGCAAGCGCTTTGGAAAATCCCCCTTGCGGCGCTCACGGCCGGAATCGTGTATCTCTTGGGTTATTGCTTCGTGACTCCCGCACCCATGGACGCGGCGATGACGAGTCATGACCTTCTGGACATGCTCACCAAACTATGGACCAACAGCGGCAAACTCATCCTCTATGCCTTCCTGGCCCTAGGCGTGATGGTGTTTCGGGAAAAGAAATATGCCGGTTGGATCGTCGGTGCACTCATCGCACTCGTCGTGGTTTATACGACAAACCCCCATCAGTGGTACAACACCGATTTGACCTACCTCATCTCGGCACTTGTGCTGGTGATCGCAATAGCGCGCAAGCAGTATATGGGCGCTGCTATCTTGATAGTTGCGACACTCGGCACCGACACCGCTTGGCTCAAACTCTTCCCTGCTGTACTCTGTCTGCTGCCGATCGCTTTATCGCAGTACGAGACCCTTACCGAGAAGCGTTATTGGTTTGCTGTGCTCGCGATCCTCTCTGTCGTAACGGCTTACCGCATGACCACCAACAGCATTGGTAACAAGGACCTCACCAAGGTCAACATCATCGCCTCTGTTGCGCCCTACCAAGGCATCGCCATCCGCTCTTCCGAACAGCAACGTCTGCTGCAATACCAAGCCGACTGCGATAGTCTGTCCAATATCCAATATCCAATATCCAATATCTTGGCCGTCGGCCAAGAGAATCATCTCCTTCGTGCCGTGACAAACTGCGAGGCTGCGCGGTTCAATGAGTTCTGGTCCAACATATACGACTCGGTCTATACCGCCAAATATGCACCCATCATTGCGGCCGAACACCCGACCGTCTTCTGCACCTATTCCCCGCAGTTCAAGACCAAACCCGAATACAAAGACCAAGACAGCCGCTTCGAACGCATGCTGCTCGAATCCGGTTACCGAGCGATCGATCGCTCCAAATATAAATACATGATTTACGTCTATGATCAAGAAGTTCAATGATATCCTCTCCGACCTCAAGGCCGGCACCTACGCACCGATATACATCCTGTGCGGCGAAGAAGCGTACTACACCGATCGCGTGTATGAGTTCATTGCAGCCAACGCGCTGGATGAGATGGCGCGTGAGTTTGACCAACAGGTACTCTATGGTCGTGATCTGCCCGGTGCGGACATCGCGCCGGTCATCTCTGCCGTGCGGGGCTATGCCATGATGGGCGGACGTAAGGTCGTTATCGTGCGCGAGGCTCAGGCCATCAAGAAATGGGACGCCCTCGATGCTTACCTTAATAACATGATGCCGCAGAATGTCCTCGTCATCTGCTATAACGGCAAACCCGACAAACGGCAGAATGTCTGGAAGCACGTCATGGACCATCCGCAGGTCGTTTGGCTTCAGTCTGATAAACTGCGGGATTTTGAGGTGGAGAAATGGATCGCGACGTATATAGCGGACATCAAAAAAGAACATCCTGAATTGACAATCGACCCGCGTGTAGTACCAGTTCTGGCCGATCATATCGGTACCGATCTCTCGGCAATCGTAGGTGCTATCAACAAACTCATCGACGGTCGTCCCGAAGGTGTCAACACCATCGATGCTGCACTCGTGGAGCGCAATATCGGTATCTCCAAGGATTATAATATCATGGAACTGCAAGCGGCCCTCATCCGCGGCGATATCGTCAAAGCCAACCGGATCACGCAGTATTTCGCCTCCTCCAAGGATCATCCCATGATCCGCGAGATGGCGCCGCTCTATACCTTCTTCTCCAACCTGCTCATGTACCACTACATGCCGTCCAAAGCCCAGGCTGTCGTGGCAAAGGAATTAGGTATCAATCCGTATTTCGTAAAAGATTATGAGATGGCGGCAAGAAGATATCCTGCCGGGAAGACTTTCCTAATCGTGGGCTACCTCCGGGAGTTTGACGCCCGTCTGAAGGGTATCAACAACCCCTCCGCGAAGGACGCCGATCTGTGGAAAGAGCTCATCTTTAAAATCACGCACTAAAGGATTCCAGTGGTTCGGATAACCGTGCTGACTCACCCATAGCACACTATCAAAATCCGCACGCGTGAAGGCGATAACAACCGTCTTCTGCTCTTGCGTACCCGTGAGGGTGGGGTCGAACTCGGGATGTTCGGCTAAAAAGGCTTGCTCCTCTTCTTTCAGTTCGGCCAGCACTTTCGGATAGATCTTATTGAACAAGTTCGGATGCGCCGTGTACCACACCAGCGACGAATCGAACTGCGCCTGCGTCGTGCCGTGTTTTTCCATTACCTGCGCGTAATAGATCGTCCGTCCTTCGAAATCACCGTTTCGAACACCCTTCGTGTACAACAACGCGTCCGTCTTATGCAGATCAATTAAGATATCCCGCATTTCCCAGGAATGCAGGATACCCTTCGGTCGACAACCCGTCAGGCAAACAAATAGCACTATGATCAGACTAATCTTTTTTGCCATTCAGTTGTTTCATATAGAAAAGCAGGATCACAATCACGGCGCAGGTGATACAACTGTCCGCGAAATTGAACACCGGACGGAAGAACAGCACCTCACCCGCACTATTGCGAATCAGCGGGAAATAGAACATATCCACTACTTTCCCGAAGAACCAATCCGCATAGCCGAACAGCTTACCGTAGCACACGCAGTCAATGATATTGCCTAACGCACCCGCGATGATGAACGCTACGGTCGCGATATATCCCGTCGGCGTCTCCGGCTTGCGGATCAACGTATCCACATACCAGCCTAACAAACCCACCGCAATCAAGCGGAACAGGGTCAGCGCCAACTTGGAGAACCACTCGATGCCGAACGCCATGCCGTTGTTCTCGATATAGCACAGCCAAAACCATGAGCATATCTCATGGCTCTCGCCTACCGCAAAATGCGTTGCTATATAGAGCTTGATCACCTGATCGATGACCACCGCTCCCAGCACGATCGCAATTACAAGCCAAACGCGGCTTTGACGGCTGCTAAACGGTCTAATTTCTCCCATGTAAACAATTCTACCTCGCGGGTATATTCTTTTCCGTCCGAGTCAATGAAGGTCTTGGTCACCACCTCGTTCGTGCGGCCTACGTGACCGTATTTGGCGGTCTCCTCATACATCGGTTGCGTCAACTTCAAGTCACGGATGATAGCAGCCGGACGGAGGTCGAACAACTGCGCTACTTTAGCGGCAATTTCTGCGTCACTCATCGGGATACGTGCAGTGCCGTAGGTGTTGACATACAAGGATACCGGCTCTGCTACACCGATAGCGTAGCTAACCTGTACCACGGCCTCGTGTGCCACACCGGCAGCCACCAGGTGTTTCGCAATCCAACGTGCCGCATACGCCGCCGAACGGTCCACTTTCGACGGATCCTTACCGCTGAAAGCACCACCGCCGTGAGCGCCCCGACCACCGTACGTGTCCACGATGATCTTACGTCCCGTCAGACCCGTGTCACCGTGCGGACCACCAATCACAAAATTACCCGTCGGGTTAACCAGCAACTTCGCCTCTTTGTCCTCCAGGAACGCGTGCAGCAGGTGTCCGTACCGGCTGTCCCGCGTCGCGACACGCGGCAAGAGGATCTCAATGATATCCTTCTTGATGCTCTCAGGCGTCACACCCTCGTCGTGTTGCGTACTTAGTACGATCGTATCAATACGAACGGGGCGCTGTCCGCATGGCTTTCCGTCTCGGTCACAGACCGCATCGTATTCAATCGTCACCTGGCTCTTGCTGTCCGGACGCAGATAGGTCATCTGCTTGCCTTCCTTGCGGATACGCGCGAGCGTATAGACTAGCGTGTGCGCCAAGTCCAGCGTCAACGGCATGTAGTTATCCGTCTCGTCGGTCGCATAGCCGAACATCATTCCCTGGTCACCGGCTCCTTGCTCCTCCGCAACCGCACGACTGACACCTTGGTTGATGTCCTGACTCTGCGCATGCAGCGCGGTTAGAATACCGCAACTCTCTGCTTCGAACTTATACTCCGCTTTCGTGTAACCGATATCCGCAATCGTCTTGCGAACGACCTTCTGGATATCTACCCAGCCCTTACAACTCACTTCACCGGCAATCACCACCTGTCCGGTCGTACACAAGGTCTCGCAGGCTACATGAGCCTGCGGGTCCTGCGCAATCATATTGTCCAAGATAGCGTCCGAGATCTGGTCGCTCACCTTGTCCGGGTGTCCTTCCGACACCGATTCTGATGTAAATAAATAATGCATGTTTCTATTAATCGTAAAAAAATCCACAAGCGACTGTTTTAGCTTGTGGCACAAGTTTTAGCATTGTTTTAACGAGGTTGCAAGCAGTCAAATCCATCCTCACGATCAAAATCGGCTGCAAAGGTACTACTTTTTTTTGACATGTGCAAATAATTTTCATGAATTTTGACAAAAACTCTTATTTGTCGATGTATGAGCGCCTATAGTATATATATACAGAAGGTGTATTGAGCGAATTGAAGAGGCATTTCTATCCTATGGGAATCTTATGGGAATGGTATGGGAATCCTATGGTGCGGGTAGCAGGGAAATAGGTAAATACACTAAAAAGCGACTCACAATGAAATGAACCCCGAAAGTTAGACAAAAAACTTTTGGGGTTTATTTTATGAAACA
>CAMHSB010000033.1 GCA_946187695.1 uncultured Bacteroidales bacterium | reverse complement strand
CTGCCGTTACTCATCATGGCTTTAGCCTTCACGGGGTTGACTTATCTGCGTAAGTCAAAGTTTAACTAAATAAGAAATCATAAATGAAAAAATCCAATTTCCTTCCCATCGCAGTCATGTTTGCGCTGTTCTTCATGATTGCTTTCGTCACCAATTTTGCAGGCTCGATGGGCGTCATCGTCAAGAACCAGTTCCATGCCGGCAATGCCCTCTCACAACTCGGTACTTTTGCCAATTTTATTGCCTATGCGTGTATGGGTATTCCGGCTGGAATCATCTTGCGTCGCAAGGGCTATAAGTTCACCTCTCTCACTGCCGTCACGGTCGGTCTCATCGGCGTCGGCATCCAGTGGCTAAGCGGCTACGCCGAGTCCTTTGCCATCTACCTCGTCGGTGCGTTCATCGCCGGCTTTTCAATGTGTCTGCTCAACATCGTCGTTAACCCGATGCTCAATACCCTCGGCGGCGGAGGGACCAAGGGCAACCAACTTCTCCAGATTGGCGGTACACTCAACTCCGTCGGTGGTACACTGGCCCCTATTCTGCTCGGCTACCTCATCGGCGGTAATGTTGAAGCAGCCACCGTGGCGGATGCTGCTCCGGCTATGATGATCGCTATGGGCATTTTCCTGCTCGCGGGCATCATCGTCTTCTTCTCTCGCATCCCCGAACCCCACCTCGACCAATCTCAAACCGCCAATCAAAAATCTCAAATCACAAACACCCATTCACCTCTCTCCTTCCGTCATTTTGCGCTCGGTGCATTGGCTATCTTCTTCTATGTCGGTATCGAGGTCGGCATCCCCAATATGGGTAACCTCTATATGTCCAATGACCCGCTTGTAGGTGCGAAGATTGCCGGCACCGTCGTTGGGATCTACTGGCTCATGATGCTCGTAGGCCGTTTTGTCGGCGCATCTATCGCCGGTAAGGTGAGTTCCAAAGCCATGCTCACTACCGTCTCGCTTCTCGGTACGCTATTACTGCTGACGATCATCCTTCTTCCCGAAGAATGGACAATCACCTTCCGTTCTGTTCAACTGCCCGTCAGCATGGTGCTCATGGTCGCTTGCGGTCTCTGTACCTCCGTCATGTGGGGCGCTATCTTCAACCTCGCTACCGAAGGACTTGGCAAATATACTCCCGCCGCCAGCGGAATATTCATGACCCTCGTTTGCGGTGGTGGTATCCTTCCTCTCATCCAAGGATGGGTGGCGGACATCCCTGCCGTCGGATATATCGGCAGTTATATCGTACCTCTGATAGGTCTGTGTTATATCCTCTTCTATGCGCAATGGGGCTCGAAAAATGTGAATAAAGATATACCTACGGATTGATTCCGTAAAGGTTTTTTTCATGATTTTTATGTTTTTATGTGGAAGCGTGTCGCTGTGAAGCAATGCGCTTTTTGTGTTTATAGGCAGTCAAATCTGTCTCATAAACACAATGAACGATTATTTAGAACAATTCCTGCTTGAGGTCGTCAAGGACCATCTCAAGTCGCTCTCTGATGAGCAGTTCCTTGCACTTACGTGCAATCTCACAACCCTTCACGACGGTCTCATCCGTCATGTGTATAACCAAGCATGTCACCGCAACTTTCGCGCTCCTGTTCGTGTTACGGCGGATATTTTTGTGTGCACCAAACGCAATATTTCCAAGTATTTAAAACGAACATAAGAAATTTTGCAAACAAGGAACTATAGTTCCGCGCACCCGATTCAAAAACCTCTACCTTTGCACCGCTTTTCGGAGATAACATCCCTTCGTTAAGCGGTGTTTTATGTATAATCCCATTGTAACCTTACCCGACGGTACACCCGCCAAGTACTGTCACACGCCCGAACCGCTTTATGCGTCCGAAGACGGCGAACACATCTATTTTATCCTACAGGCTATTGGAGTCTTTCGAGAACTCCCGCAACGACTCATCAAACCTGCTCCACGTAGCGTCAACTATGGACGCAAACAGTCCTATAAAGTCGTTACTGCGCCAAAGAACACCTACCTCGTTCACCTCCTCGTCGCCGCCGCTTGGCATGGTCCCCATCACTACCCGGACTTCGAATGTCATCACCTCAACGGCATCACTACCGACAATCGTCCGGAAAACCTCATCTGGCTCTCTCCTGAAGACCATAGACACTATGACGCACGCCAGAAAGCCCTTCGTGAACTACTCGGTAACCTCCATATCTTCGAACGGTCCGACTTCGACCGCTGGCATGCCATGCCCGAACCCGACTTCCAGGCCATGCTCACCGGCTTCCTCCACGACTCTCGAACCACCGACGAAATCATGCAATACGAAATGTCCCACCACATGGAGTGTTAGCGCTTAATGGGGCCCCCTAAAAATATCGTGCGTAGCTAAGAAATCGCACGAGATTTTTGTGGGTGAAGAAGTGCCTCGGATGGCACTTCGAGTGTTGCAAGCAACACATAGAACTTTCGGAGGCACCATACCTTCAGATCGTGCCCTTGGGCAAAGAAGTCGCCCGTTTATTTAGCGGAGTGGTATAAACCTTTTGCGATCTTGTTGCCGAACGCGAAGCTGCCCCCTTGCCCCCCTTTCACTCTTGCTTGTATTGTACTTGTATCCCACTTGTATCCTACTTGTATCCTACTTGTATCCTACTTGTATTGTACTTGTATTGTACTTGTGCAATAGCTTGTTCCCTTTTCACTATAGTCTGGGTCTTAGCTTGTTCCCTTTCCCTTGGTTTTTGCCCTAAAAGGGAACAACCCTAAAAAGATCATAGAACTCTAGCTTGGTCCTTTTCACTCTAGCTTGGTCCTTTTTACTATAGTCTGGGTCTTAGCTTGTTCCCTTTCCCTTGTTTTTTACCTCCAAAGGGAACAACCCTAAAAAGGTTCTGTCCTGGTCCAGCTCGCGGGGCTAACTCCCCGCGCTAAATAAAGTTTTGTTTATTAACGTCGGATAGTATCCGGCGCCCTAAAAATTTTTATCATTATGCAAACAACTGAATTATCAACAACCAACTTAACCCTCCTGCGTGAGTTACGCACCCAAGAAAAAGCCCTCAAGGCTCGTATCGAATCCGTCTCCGACGCCGCCACCACCGAAGCCGTCGCTATCCTTGCCGCCGAAGGCAAAGACCGCGGCGAGTTCACCATCCCCGGAGTAGGTACCTTCCAACTCCAGCGCACCGAAGTCTTTGACTTTGCCGACTACAACAAGTACAAGCAAGAACAAGCCGTCAAATGGCGTGAGAATGCCAAAGAAAAGGTCAAAGAGCAGAACCTCGTCAAGGCTCGCACCGCCATCATGAACGGCTATGTCAAGACTTTCGTCGAACTCTATCCCGACAAACAACCCGACGAGATCAAACTCACCGTCAAAGTCATCGACTAACTCTCTTAGCTGCCCACTTGGCCCTTTTCACTCAGCTTGTTCCCTTTCCCCTGGTTTTTGCCACAAAAGGGAACAAGCTAAAAAGAGAAAGGACCAAAGAGAAAACCATGCGGGTGGGGAATAATATCCCCCAAAATAATTTATTCTATAAATTTAAAATCCCCCTTTTTATGGAAACCATAGACGACCTCTTAGAGAAGCGGCAGAATAAATCGCTCATCGCATTTATGAAACTGATCGACCCCGAGCGCAAGTACCGCATCGATCTCAAACTCGGTGACAAATGGGACGCCCTCAGCCTTACCGACCAACGCCGCCTCTATCTCTATCTCCTTTACCGCAAATGGCGCGGAGAGGGCTTCTATGGTACGCCATATGAGATCATCTCCTATTGCCATCCGTATCCCTCTAATTGGGACGGCACAAGGCTAGTGGACAGCCTCCTCAAAGAGGGCAAAATCGTCTCCGCCAAGTTCAACGGCTCCTACGGTCTCTACACCCGCGACGAAGCCCGCGTTTGGCAAATGGAGGATGTCCAATCCCGCAAGTAAATCACTTCGTCCATTGTCCCGGCATTGTATGCCGGAATTGTATAACACGCAAAACAACATCCTTATGGCTAAAATTAAATTCAACCCCAATCAACCGATACAATCCCTTTCCGGTTCCGTCGGATCTATATCGTTCCGCACCATCAACGGTCACACGCACATGTACCGCCGTCCCGATCCTGTCCTCCCCAAGAACCCCACGCGCAAGCAACGCGCGCAGTTCAAGCAACGAACCCTCATCGACAACTGTCTTGCTATCCTTCAAGCGCAGTACGAGGACATCCAAGAAGCTATTGCGATGCGCCCTAAAATCAAAGAACGGCTGCGATACCTGTACAAAACATTCGCACCGACGATCAAAGCACCAACCAAACTGCAAAAGGCGATCATGACGGAATACTATGCGCGTTTTTCTGCGACTTCACCGGTCCATTCTCGGCAAAACCCCGATGCAATCCCGATCCATCTTCGGGAGATAGCGACCAAACTGAATTTAGAAATTGTTAAATAATTTGTCCCCCTGAGCTGGCTTAGGGCGCACTCTTTACGGGTGCAACCTTCTCCCCTTTTAGGGCTCCCGCAAATTTTAATTTGTGGGAAGAGGAGGAAGCGCGGCAATTATACGAGTTACGTGGTAACGAAGTCATTGTAAGCCGCTTCCGACGAAGGATAGCCAGCGCGAAATGACCACCCAAGAGATTCACGACCGGCTCAACCATCGTGCCGGCAAACTCATCCCCATCAAGCACCTGATGACCCTCATGGAGCGCTTCCAAGAAATCACCGGACAACCGGTCACTGACACCAACATAGAAGCCTTCCTCAGATATTCATGGTGATTTTATCACTGGGGCCCCCGACGGGCGCTAAAGTGCCACTTGCTGCACCCGGTGGGGAAAGCGGTGGAGAAGCCAATTGACTTTTGGCTTCGAAAAGGGAAGACAGGCGGGGAGCCTAAGTCGACCGAGATAAAAGGTCGCCCACTGTCAGTCCTTTGCGACCTTATTGCCGACGCGATGGAAAACTTTTTAGCAAAAAATTTGCAAAACCGCCAAAATTGTGGGCATATTTGCATCGAATTTCAAGTTTTCCTCTCTCCTCGGTGAGTGTGTGTACTCAATCGAGACCGTCTCGAACGGATGGGGAACGTGAGAGTCGTCGAGCAGGGGGCGAGTTGTCTCGATGAGTAGCACACACGAATGCCCCTGCCGGTACCCTGAAGAGTAGCATATGCGTACAAAACAAGAACTTTTATGAAAATCAATCTGCAACTCATAACGGCATCTGTCCTCAGTTTTGGCGGCCTTGTATTATTGTTCTGCGGAGTCTTCATTGACCCCGAAGGCCAAATCCATGAATCGCTCCTCGTCGCGTTCGGGGAAGTCGCCACCTTCTCCGGCGCGCTGATGGGCATCGACTACGTCTACAAAAAGAGATCCTAGTCTCAGCTGCCCACTTGGCTCCTTTTCACTTAAGCTTGGTACTTTTTTCACTCTAGCTTGTGTCTTTTTTGCTTGTATTTAATTTTAGCATGTGTCTTTTTTTGACCTATGTACTATAAACTTATCCGCGACATGCCCTCCGACAAATCCGTCCACGGCAAACTTTACCGCACCTCGCACTACATCAACAAGCGTACCGGCCTCCTCGTCGAGCGTCTGCACTACATCTGCGACACCCTCGAAAACGCCGACTACCTCATCCCTGCTTTGATCTACAAGGTGCAAGTCACGCAGTCGCCCAAATTCAAACGCCCCCTGCCCATATTGGTGCAAGTCCCCGACCGCACCGGCATCCGCTTCCACCGCGGCTCTCTACCTGAGCACAGTAAAGGCTGTATCCTTATCTCGGCCTACATGGAGCAATCTCTCACAGCTCGTTGGCTCGCAGAGCAATCCGCTCACGAAGAGACCCGCCTGGAGATATGTAACAACATTAATTATTACCGATCATGAAAAATGAAATTAATCGTGCCCTTGGGGCTAAGAAACAAGAAAACGAAGATCAGAAATCCGATTGGACCCAAGTCCTCTTTGAGATCCTCATCAAGATCCTCACTCTCGGCTTCTACCACATCGAGAAGCACAAAAAGCAGTAGGTTCTGCTCTCGCGGTTAACTCCGCGAGCTCCCCACATAGGTAAATCGTTCGCCTATCAAAAGAAAGCAACGTCCATTTCGTCCGGATATTATCCGGACACATCTCTAACCATCAAAAACACAACGCGAAATGGCAAAGGCCTCTTATGCACCTATGTTCGAAACGGTCAGCGGTGCACTAAACAAAATTAACAAGAAGTCTCCGCACGCGGCAGACCAAAAGATGGTGCTCACGACTCACCGTAAAGCACCGACCACCTCGCCTGATTGCTCTCGTGTCTACCTCCGTGATCTCAATTCCATCACGCGCTCCACGCCCGTGACTGCTCGCGAGACCACGATCCGGACCAAGTTCGCCGCCGTCTCCACGGCCGTCAACACCCGTCTGCACGACACCACCAAGCAAGCAGCCGACCTCGCAGCCTTCAATGCTCAGAAGGACACCCCTGGTGGCAAAACTACCATGCGTTCCTACATCTGGAGCCTCGAATCCGCTGCTTACGATCAAGCCAACGGCTGATCACCAAATCTTTTTATTTAACCTTATCCCCTCCCACGGCGTGGAGAACCGAGCAGGAGTCTTACAGGTCGCAGACCGGTCTTTCAGTGAAATAATCGTACCCTTGCGGTTAAGAAACGGTCTTACAGCGACAGCGGTCTTTCAGTCCGCAGGACGGTCTGTTCGGCAAACGCCGAACATCCCATGGCAAAAGTAGAATGGAGTTCCGGTATTGATCATGTATCCGGAGCATTGAGCAAACCGAGCAAGAGCGGTCAACACTCATGTACCAAGATGCTGCTGGGTACGCACCGTGTGAAACCCACCGAGAGCAGCGATTGTAACCGTCTGTACCTCCGTAAGAAGGTCGTTCGTTCGACCGCTCCGGGCGAAGACGAGCTCTGGGCACGCAACCGCTTCACCGCGGTAGCAGCAGCGGTCAAGACCCGTCGTAAGGACCTGAGCCACATCGCTTCCGACATGCAAGCGTTCGAGGCGCAGAAGAACCTTGCCAGCGGCAAAAAGACGATGCGTGCTTACCTCTGGCTCGTCTGCGGTCAGGAGTACGATCAGCAACACCCGCGTAGCTAATCGTCACCCCCTTCTCGGGAAAAGGGCCCTTCGGGGCTCTTTTTTCATTTTTTATTTGCATATGTGCGTTTTTTTTTGTACCTTTGCAGCCGCAAAGGTTAATGCACGAAAAATTTTACAGTTATGATTCTTTTAGCCGATAGTGGTAGTACCAAAGTGCACTGGTGTCTCGTCACCGCGAGCGGTCAATGCTCTGACGTTTTCACCGATGGTATCAACCCTCTTTTCCAGACTTCCGACGCCATGCGGAACAGTATCTGCAACCAACTCCTGCCGCAAATTGCCCCCCTACTCTGGGCGGGCACGCTGACGCATGTCTTCTTCTACGGAGCGGGTTGTACGCCCGAGAAAAAAGTGTATGTGCAGAAAGCATTAGAGGGCGTTTTCAAGAAAGCGGAAGTGCATGTGGAGTCCGATATGCTGGGTGCGGCACGGGGTCTGCTCGGTCGCGAGGCAGGCGTAGCGTGTATTCTCGGAACGGGTTCCGGCAGTTGTTTCTACAACGGCGAGAACATCGAATGGTGCGTGCCTTCGCTGGGATACATCCTCGGCGACGAAGGTTCGGCAGCGGTGCTGGGCAAACGCCTCGTGGGTGACTTACTGAAGAATCAGTTGGGTGACGACCTGAAGGATGCGTTCTTTAAAGAGTATGAAACGAGTATGGCTGATATCATCGAGAAGGTGTATCGTCAACCCTTCCCGAATCGGTTCCTGGCGAAGCTGTCCAAGTTCTGCGCGGACCATATCGAAGACAAGCGTATCCACGAGCTTGTGTACGACCATTTCGTGCAGTTTATCCGCCGCAACCTCGTCCAGTACCAAACCGATCAACCGATCGGATTCGTTGGCTCGATTGCCTATTACTACAAGCCGGTTCTCGAAGAGGCCATGAAGGCAGAAGGCATGCCCTTAGGCACGATCCTCAAGGATCCTATCGAGGGACTGAAAGAATTTCATAAAGACGCCATTATTCCGACAACGGAATAAAATGGTGATTGGTAATTGGTAATTGATATGATAGATACTTTTTATTTACCGGGACGCGTGTGCCCGACGAAGGCGATAAAGGAAATCGCGGAGAAGAGTTCCGCAAAGTACACGATGATCTGTCTCAAACCCGAGATCGAATGGGTGTACCTGGGACAGGAACGAATGATGCAAGTGCTGGAGATGACCGGCGCGACGATGGTCTATGCGGACCACTTCGCCAAGATCGGCGAACGTATTACCGAGGCACCAGTGATCGACTATCAGATCGGTGCGCTGCGTGACGATTTTGACTTTGGTGCCGTTCTTCTCTGGGACACCGCCAAACTGAAAGCAATCGTCGATCAGATGGACACCGAATACGAGTTCGCAGGCTTGTACGATCTTCGTTTACGGGCAGAGAAACTCGAGCACATACCGGAGTACCTGTATTACGAAGTAGAGACCGACACGCGTAAGTCCGGAGAGAAGCTGTTCGACTATGTCGATCCGCGAAACCGTCAAGTGCAGATCGAGATGGAGCAATGCGTCACGGCGCACCTCAAACGCATCGGTGCGTACCTGAAACCGGGTGCATATAAAGAGCTGCCGAAAGCAGAGGATTATCCGGTGACGGCGAGTGTTATTATTCCTTGTAAGAACCGTGCGCGCACGATCGCAGACGCGGTGCATAGTGCGCTGAACCAGAAAGTGCGGGAGGGTTATAGCTTCAATGTGATCGTAGTGGACGACAACTCGACCGACGGTACAGCAGAGATAATTAAAAAGTTGAGTGTTGAGTGTTTAGAGTTTAGGGATAAATTGGTTTATATTGCGCAGGACAAGACCTGGCATGCGATTGGTGGCAACTGGAATGTAGCCATCCACGACCCGCGTTGCGGTAAGTACGCGATCCAATTAGACAGCGACGATACCTATTTCGATGAGACGACCGTGCAGAAGTTCATTGACGCTTTTGAGAAAGGCGAGTATGGCATGGTTATCGGCACGTACCAGTTGACGAACATGGCAGGGGAGATTCTTCCTCCGGGCGTGATCGACCACCGGGAATGGACCGACGATAACGGTCGTAATAATGCGCTCCGTATCAACGGTCTTGGTGCACCGCGCGGGTTCTATGTGCCGCTGCTGCGCACGATCAACTACCCGACCACCAAGTACGGTGAGGATTATGCCGTAGGTCTTCGGATTAGTCGCGACTATCCGATCGGCCGCATCTATGACGTGGTGTATAACTGCCGTCGGTGGGAGGATAACTCGGACGCTAACTGCGACATCGTCGCCATGAACCGCAATAACTGGTACAAAGATCGTCTGCGTACATGGGAGCTGCAAGCACGATTAAAGTAGGCATATTAACGACTCCGCATATCGAGTTTGAGCAACGAGAAAAGACATTCATTTTAAAGAATGTCCGGATCGGTATTGGTTTTCATTGGCAACGCGATGAAGACCAAGAATTCGCCGGTACGTTGGAGATCCGTGACAATGCCGACGGCACGCAAACCGCCATCAACACCATCGATTTGGAGGACTATCTGTGTTCGGTCATTTCGTCGGAAATGAACGCCAATAGTCCGATGGAGTTGCTCAAAGCGCACGCGGTCATCAGCCGCAGTTGGGCGATTCGTGCCATGGAGCACCCCAACCACGAAGGCTTCCACGTCTGTGCCGACGACCATTGTCAGCGCTATGAGGGACTCAAACGAATGAACGAAAGGGCCGTAGAAGCCGTGAACGCCACAAGAGGTCAGGTCCTTATGTTTGGCGACGAGATTTGCGACTGCCGGTATTACAAGTGTTGCGGCGGTAAAAGCGAAATCTGGCGCACTTGCTGGGAAGATATCGACGTGCCGTATATCCAATCGGTAAACTGCGATTACTGCAAGTCTCCTTCGCCGAAAATACTGCGGTTGGTGCTCAATGACTATGACCAAGAGACCAAGGATTTTCGGGATTGGAGTGTCACGTACAAGGACGAGGAGTTAGATGCCATCATCGCCGAGAAGTCCGGGATCGATTTCGGGCACATTACCGCTATCGAGCCCCTTCATCGCGGAGCGAGTGGACGAATTGACAGTTTGCGGATCGTGGGTACGAAGCACACGGAGATTATCGGCAAGGAGCTCAAGATCCGCTATTGGTTAAGTAAATCCTGTCTCTATAGTTCGTGGTTTGAGGTAAGTCATGCCGACTGCATTTGGACGCTGAATGGGCACGGTTGGGGGCATGGTGCAGGGCTCTGTCAGATTGGTGCGGCGGTCATGGCGAGCGAAGGACACAACTACGAAGATATACTAAGTTATTACTATGTCGGTAGCCGACTTAGCACTCCAGCGAAATAAATACAAGCACCTGACGGACGACGAATGGCGTTGGTTTTTGCAACAAGTCGAGGGTCGTGAGCGGACAGCAGAGAAGCTGCCCACCTTTGCGACGATAGACGATTGGTGGTATCCGGTGCGACTCAGTTGCGAGCAGTGTTCGTCGGAATTGGCGGCACGGTATAAAGCTTCGTTGGTAAGCGGCGAAAAGATGGTGGATCTTACGGGTGGGTACGGAGTTGATACCTACTTCTTAAGCGAACAATTTGCGCACACGGACTATGTGGAACAGAACGCCGAGTTATGTCGGATAGCAGAGCATAATTTCGCTGATAAGCCTATCGCTATTCACAATACCTCTGCCGAGGATTTTTTAGCCTCAGCGGGACAATACGATTTAATATTCCTTGATCCTGCACGACGCGACAGTCATGGCGGTAAGGTTTTTCGGTTAGAAGATTGTACACCGAATGTAGTAGAGTTGTTACCTACTCTTCTCGCGCACGGCAAACGGATAATGATCAAACTGTCCCCCATGCTCGACCTCACGCAAGCGGTCACAAGTCTTTCGCAAGTAACGTGGGATATACATGCAGTGGCGATTAAGAATGAGGTAAAAGAGGTGCTGCTGGTAAGCGGCGGTTCCGGACGTATTACCGCTATCGATCTCGAAAAAAAGGACCAAGCTTTTGTGTTTACCAGAGAGGAGGAGCAGAATTGTTTATTGATGAATGGTGACACTTTGCTTAATGGTGGATTTCTTTACGAGCCGAATGCGGCGATATTAAAGGCCGGGGCATATAAGTTAATTGCCGAGCGATTTGGACTCCATAAATTGGACGTAAATACGCATCTGTACGCTGCTGAGACCCTCGTTCCTGACTTCCCCGGCAGGATTTGGAAGATAGCCGAGAGCCAAGAGCCAAAAGCCAAGAGACAAGCCAACGTCCTCACGCGCAACTATCCCCTTACTCCGGAACAGCTCAAGAAAAAGCTGCACCTCCGTGATGGTGGTACAGCGTTCGTGATCGGTTGCCGCGTCGCCGGCAAACCGACAGTGTTATGGGCTGAGCGGGTTTTCTATAATCGGAAGTTGACCGGGACTTTGTATTGAACGCGGATGGGTTTGCCGCGTTGCGCACCGGGGATCCAGCGGGGCATGGATTGGATGACCCGCACCGCCTCCTTATCCAACGAAGGATCGCCGCCCGAACGAAGAACTTCAACATTCTCTATCTGGCCGTCTTTCGCCACCACAAACAGCACGACTACACGTCCCTGTATTCCGTTGGCACGTGCAATATCAGGGTACTTGACGGTTTTGGTCAGGTATGCAATGAGAGCCTCTTGACCGCCAGGAAATTCCGGCATCTGCATGTAGAGCGGAATCGTCTCCTGGGGGTGGCGAGTCTTCTTTCCTTTTTCGTTGTAATACGTCGTTTTGATCTCGCTCGACGGGTCGTCCTTTATCTCCTCATACTGCAAGGTCCCGTCCGGGTAATAGCACTTCCGTTCATACAGCTTCATGACACCGTTCTTGGCCTGTCTGTAGTCCAGCACCAGCGTCTCCTTTGTCTGGCCGTCGGGATAGTACAAGGTCTCGCGCTCCAGACGGTTGTAGTTTTCCTTCTTCTGTTTGTCGAACAGCACGCTGTACGCTGCCTCCGAGAGCACCACACTGTCCGCACGCTCAATGACCCGAAAAGCCTTCGCGCTATCATACACGGTGTCCTTGACGGTCGTTTCTTGTGCGACACAGACTATCGGCATCACCATCAAAAGGGTAAAGATAAGTTTTTTCATAAGCATAAAATTTATCCGAGCGGGTTAAAGATATCCATTGAGAAAGCAGACGTGAAAGCGTTTGCTTTTTTTAGGTTCTCGGCGGTGTCGAGTTGGATGCCTTTGCCGGGCGTCATAAGAAGGATACGATCGCTGAGGGCGAGAGCCAGATCCAACTCGTGAGTGGAGATGAGAATCGTTTTGCCTTGCTCGTGGGCAAGCTGACGCAAGAGCCGAAGGATGAGGATACGGTGAGGCAGATCGAGGTGTGCTGTCGGCTCGTCGAGCAAGATAATCGGTGTCTGCTGCGCAAGGGCTTTAGCAATGAGGATACGTTGTTTCTCGCCGTCCGAATGGGCGTTGAAGAAGGAATTTGCGATTAGCGATTCTCGATTATCGAAACCGACTTGACGAAGGGACTCGGAAATAATATTCTCGTCTTCTTTCTTTAAGCCGTCGAGAAACGACGAATAGGGGTAGCGACCTAAAGCGACCACATCATGAACCGTCGTATTGTCCATTGAGAGGCGCTCGGTGAGCACTAACGCGATGTTCTTCGCATCGCTGTGCGTATATTCACCGCTAAGAGCCGGTTGGAGACCGGCGAGTGTGCGCAAGAGTGTCGATTTACCGCAGCCATTGGGACCTAACATGCAGACCATCTCGCCGGCATGCAGCGAGAACGTCAGATCGCGTTGGATGACGGTAGCGCCGTAACCAATCGTCAGCTTATTCGTAGAAATAGATACGTTGGACACGGCGAGAAACAGATGTTAGGATTTCGTAGGTTATCGTACCGAGTTTATCGGCGAGTTCCTGGAGCGGCATATGTTCACCGAACACTTCGACGATGTCGCCCGGACGGGCATCGGCACCGGTGACGTCGATCATGGCCTGGTCCATGCACACGTTCCCCACCACAGGACAACGTTTGCCACGCACCCAGACCTCACCGCCGTAATTCGAGAAACGCCGATCGAAGCCGTCCGCATAGCCGATAGGAATGACGGCAATCGTACGGTCTTCGGTGAGGGTCGTGTGACGACCATAGCCAATCGTCTCACCGGCTTTGACGGTCTTAACGGAGAGAATAGTCGTCTCAAGTGTGCAGACATTGCGCAGTTTGGCACCCGCGAACGAGAAACCGTAGAGACCGATACCCAGGCGGCACATATCAAATTGGTATTGCGAAAAACGCTCGATGCCGGCAGAGTTGCAGATATGCTTGATGATCGCCGGAGAGGCTCCGGAGCCATACATCCCTGCGGCGCGTAGACCGGCTTTGAGTTCTTCGGCACAAGCATCGAAATACTTGATTTGCGAGAGGGTAAAGTCATCAAACTGCGCCTCGTCGGAGCCGGCCAGATGCGAGAAGACAGAAGCAACGCGCACCGCTTTCTGATGGTTCAGACGGTCAATGAGCCAAGGCATGTCTTCTTTATAGAAACCGAGCCGGTGCATACCTGAGTCGATCTTGATATGAATCGGCACATATTCCAGACCCTTCGCCTGTGCCGCCGCGATGACGGTCTTGAGCGACTGGTGAGAATAGACATTCGGCTCGAGATTGTTTTCGAGAATCAAGTCCATCGCCGCCACTTCAGGATCCATGATGATGATCGGCAGTGTGATACCGGCACGACGTAGTTCGACTCCTTCGTCCGCCACCGCTACCGCCAGATAATCGACGAGGCCGGAGGCCTGTAGGGCCTTACTTACTTCGACACTTCCAGCGCCGTAGGCAAAAGCCTTCACCATGCAAGTGAGTTTGGTTGTCGGTGCCAGTTTCGAACGGAAATACCGAACATTATCGACCAATGCGGAGAGGTTCACTTTGAGTACCGTCTCATGGGTCTGCTGCAAGATGCGCGAAGCGATGGTCTCCTCGTCGTAACCAAGTGCCCGTAAGACGGCCGCACAGGTACGCACGTTTTGGTGGGTCGGATCTTCAATGACCGTTTGGGCATGTACGAAGAGTTTCATTTTCTCTTCGCGTTTCTGTTCGAGCGAATCGAAATTCTCATCGTGCTCATGGCCGATATAGGTGATTACACCGATAGTCGGACGAATGATGCGCTCGAGTTTCTCCATCTCACCCGGTTGGCTTATACCCGCCTCAAAAATAGCCAAAGGCTTTTTTTGATTGGTGATTGGTAATTGGTAATTAGTAAGTTGCCAAACAGAAAGCGGTACACCGATCTGGGAGTTGTAGGACTTCGGTGAACGCACGATGGTATAGTCGTCTTTGAGGAGTTGGTAGAGCCATTCCTTGACGACGGTTTTTCCGTTGGAGCCGGTGATACCAATGACGGTTCCATTGAACTGCGAGCGGACATAGGCGGCGAGTGCCTGCAATGCGGCTAAGGCATCGCCTGTCACGAAAGCCTGTACCCCTTTGGACTGGAGTTCGGGAATATAAGTTGCCCCATCGTTCTTGGCCGTTTTGATGGCAAAGAAAAGGGTCTTCTCGGGCTCAGCGCCCAACTGACGGCTGTCGATAAGCAGATGACGGATTTCCAATTGGTCATCGCCCACAACGGTTGCCACCGCTCCTATTGCTTGTTTGATTTCGGATAGTTTCATATTGGCTGCAAAATTACTGCTTTTTTTTGATTTAAACAAAAAAACTTCTTATTTCAGTATGTTCAAACGATTTTTTCGTAAAAAACTTGCATATATGCAAATTTTGTTGTAACTTTGCGCACTTTTTTTAATTTGCATAAATATGCGGATTTTACAACATACAGGAGAATACTTCCTTTTGATGGGGCGCGTGTTGCGGATTCCGGATCGGCAGCGGATGTTCTGGCGGCAGTACAGCAGGGAGTTGGAGAAGCAGGGATTGCAGAGTTTGCCGATCGTGCTGCTGATCTCTGTGTTTATCGGTGCCATCCTGACGATCCAGGCCAAAACGAACACCGAGAATCCCCTTTTGCCGACCTATATCACGGGTCTGTTAACGCGCGACACGTTGTTGCTCGAGTTCTCGAGTACGATTCTGTGTCTGATATTAGCAGGTAAGGTAGGTTCGAATATCGCCTCGGAGATCGGTTCTATGCGTATCACGGAGCAGATCGATGCGATGGAGATCATGGGTGTGAACAGTGCGAACTATTTGATTTTGCCGAAGATCCTGGCTTTTATGAGCATGATGCCGTTCCTGTTTATTATCTCGACGGCAGCCGGTCTGATTGGCGGCTACGGAGTCGGTGCGTTCACGGATATCATCACGATACACGATTATCTGCTCGGCGTGCAGTATGCGTTCAACCCGTATTTCGTTTGGTACGCGATCATCAAGGCGCTGGTATTTGCGTTTGTGATTACCAGTATGGCGAGTTATTACGGCTATTACGCCAAAGGCGGTGCGCTGGATGTAGGTCGCGCAAGTACGAACGCGGTGGTCAACTCCAATATCATGATCCTGTTCCTGGATCTCATTTTAAGTAAGTTGCTGTTATGATCGAAGTAAAAGATATCGTAAAGAGTTTTGACGGGAACGTGGTGCTGAATCATGTGAGCACGACCTTGCGAGACGGAGAGGTGAACATGATCATCGGTCAGTCGGGCTCGGGTAAGACGGTGCTGATGAAGAGTCTGATCGGGTTGCACGCGGTGGATAGCGGGCAGATCCTGTACGACGGACGGGACTTGGCAGAGATGCGGAGTAAGGATATCCGAATGTTGCACCGCGAGGTAGGTATGCTGTTTCAGGGGAGTGCGTTGTTTGACTCGATGACCGTAATGGAGAACGTGCTGTTCCCGATGGAGATGTTCTCCAACAAGAGTGAGGCGGAGATGTGCGAGCGGGCAGAGTTCTGTTTGCGACGCGTGGAGATGCCGGAGCGGGTATGGAACCTAATGCCGAGTGAGATCTCGGGCGGTCAGCAGAAACGTGTAGCGATCGCGCGGGCGATCGTGCTGGCGCCGAAATACCTGTTCTGCGACGAACCTAACTCGGGATTGGATCCGAAGACGAGTCTGGTGATCGATGCACTGATACAAGACATAACAAAAGAGTATAATATCTGCACGATCGTGAACAGTCATGATATGAACTCGATCATGGAGATCGGAGATAATATCGTGTTCCTGAAAGGCGGTAAGCTCGAATGGCAGGGCTCGCGGCACGATATTATGACGAGTGACAATGAGGCGCTGAACGATTTCGTGTTCGCATCAGAATTATTTAAAAAAGTAAAAAAAGCAAATCAATGAAGAAACTATTTTTGATAGCCGTTTTGTTAGCGTGTGCGGGGGTATGGGCAATGCCGCCGCGCAAGGGAGCGTTTGATGAGAACGGAGAGACGCGGGATGTAGAAGGCCGAAATATACGCGCAGGTGTGAACCCGCACGAGGCGCATATAAAGAAGTCGACCGGTGGTGCACCGAATCTGGCACCGCGTGGGTTGGTGATCTTGGTGAATTTTGCCGACGTCGCGTTCACGACGCCCCGCGACACAATCGACAGTATGATGAACGCGAATCATTTTGTTCGATCGTACGATTATGACTATATCTACAAAGACGGCCAGCAGTATCAGGGAACGATCATAGGACGTGGAAGTGCAAAGCAGTATTTCCGCGACCAGAGTTACGGTGCGTACAATCCGGTGTTTGATGTAGTAGGTCCGTACACGCTGAGTAAGAATGTGCGCAACTACGACGACAGTGGTGCGAAGAACGTGATTAAAGAGGCCTGTGAGTTAGCGGACGCGAACGGTGCGGATTTCACGCTGTATGACAACGACAATGACGGATATGTGGATTTCGTGTATGTGATCTACGCCGGCGAAGGTGAAGCGGACGGTGGTCCGTCGTACACCATCTGGCCGCACAACTGGTATCTGAAAACAAGATGGGGTGTGACGTGTGTGGTGGACGGCAAGACGATCGATAACTACGCCTGCTCAAATGAGATTCAGCATTGGGAGCAGGTCTATACGGGTGTCGGTACGTTCTGTCATGAGTTCAGTCACGTGATCGGTTTGCCGGACTTGTATTACACAGCCAACTCGGGCACGTCTCCGCACACCTTGAACGAGTGGGACATTTTGGATGTAGGCTGCTACAACAACGGCGGCAATACCCCACCCGCTTACTCGGCCTACGAGCGGTTCTACTGCGGTTGGTTGACACCGCGGGTGCTGAATGAGACAGAGTATGTATGGTTAAGTCCCATAGACAACCAAAAGGCGCTGTTGGTCTGCGAAGGAAACAGTCACAACTTAGTGGGTTACAATCCGAATCCGCAGACGTTCTATCTGCTGGAGGTGCGAACCCATACAGGCTGGGACGAGCATCTGCCGGGAAGCGGTATGCTGATCACGAAGATCCAGTATGACTCCTACAAATGGGCGAATAACACCGTGAATAACAGTGCGAATGCGCAGGGCGTAGATCTGATCGAGGCAACGCCGAACACAGCAACCGGTAGGGAGCAGTGGGCATACGACACGGACGCCTATCCCTGCGGCGGAAACAGTTGGACAAGTTTTGCAGGGCATGAGGTGACGAACATCGTGCAGCACGACGACGGCCGGGTGAGTTTCATTTATCGGGACGCCACGCCGACAGAGCAAGTGATGGTGAACGATGAGCAGTTAGCAGGCAGCAGAAAGGTACTCCAAAACGGACAGATCTATATTCTCCGAAACGGAAAAACATACGACATCTTAGGACATGAAAATCATCAGTTATAATTTGAATGGTATCCGCTCAGCAATCGGAAAAGGATTGTTGGAGTGGTTGAAGACGGAGGCCCCGGATGTGTTCTGCATCCAGGAGAGTAAGGCGCAGCCCGATCAGATCGACGTAATGGCGATGCAGGAGTTGGGGTATAAGAGTTTTATCCACTCGGCAGAGAAGAAAGGCTATTCGGGTGTTTGTATCTTCACCAAGCAAGAACCGGATAAGGTAGTGGTCGGTATGGGTAATCCCAAATACGACCGCGAAGGACGTGTGCTGCGGGTGGATTTCGGCGACCTGACAATTGTAAATGCCTATATCCCGAGCGGCACGACCGGAGATGTTCGGCAGGAGTTCAAGATGGAATTTCTGGAGGACTTCCTTGTATGGGTGAACGAGTTACGCAAAGAGCGGCCGAACATCGTGATCTGCGGCGATTATAATATCTGCCACAAACCGATCGATATCAACCACCCGGAACGACAGATCGGCGTGAGTGGTTTCCTGCCGGAAGAGCGCGAATGGATGGACCGCTGGGAAGCGAGCGGACTCGTGGACTCATTCCGCGTGTTCGACCAGAGTGCGGAACGCTATAGCTGGTGGAGTTGGCGCGCAGGTGCACGAGCACGGAACGTGGGTTGGCGCATCGATTATCTGTGGGTAAGCGAGAGCTTGAGGCCGCGATTAAAGGACGGTAAAATATTAACAGAGGCAGTGCATAGCGACCACTGCCCAGTAGCATTATGGATAGATTAAGGACAGAACATCTGATTAAGAAATACGGGAAGAGGACCGTGGTGAATGATGTGTCGATCGAGCTGGAGCAAGGTGAGATCGTGGGTTTGTTGGGTCCGAACGGAGCCGGTAAGACGACCACGTTCTATATGACAACAGGTCTGGTGGCGGCGAACAACGGTAAGATATTCCTCAACGACCAGGATATTACTTCGTATCCGATGTACAAACGTGCGAAGATGGGTATCGGTTATCTGCCGCAAGAGGCGAGTGTGTTCCGCAAGATGACGGTAGAGGACAATATCCGGTCGGTGCTGGAGTTGACGGATTTCAGCAAGGAGTACCAGGAAGAGAAGTTAGAGAGTCTGATCAAGGAGTTCAACCTCGCGCATGTTCGCCAGAACCTCGGTGATCGCCTGAGCGGTGGAGAAAGACGACGTACGGAGATTGCGCGGTGCCTGGCGATAGAGCCTAAGTTCGTGATGCTGGACGAGCCTTTTGCGGGTGTCGATCCGATCGCGGTGCAGGAGATCCAAGATGTCGTTTGGCGACTGAAGGACAAGAACATCGGCATCCTGATCACGGACCACAATGTGGACGAGACGCTGATGATCACCGACCGCGCGTATCTGCTGTTCGAGGGAAAGATCCTGTTCCACGGCACGCCGGAAGAGCTGGCGGCCAACCCGGTGGTGAGACAGAACTATCTGGGGCGTGATTTTGAGTTAAAGAGAAAAACGAGAGTGTAAAGTGTAAGAGGTATGATGAAGAGTTTTTGGAAACATCCGTGGACGGTAGCGGCATGTAACATGCTGCTGATCATGGCGATTTATACGTTTATGCGTATCTTCTGCTATTGGATGGATCGGGTTATATTTCCCAATATCGACGCGGCACATCTGATGGAGATTTTGTTAGGCGGTATGCGTTTCGATCTGACGGCGGTGCTGTATCTTAGTTCGGCGTACCTGGTCGGAATGATCCTACCACTTCCTATCAGCTGGCGGGAGAACAAGGTGTATCAGAAAGTGCTGTTGTGGTTGTTCTGGATCCCGAACGCGTTGGGCATCATCTTTAACATGGCAGACAGCGTATATATCCGTTTTGTGGATCGGCGAACGACCTGCGCTTTCTTCACTGAGGTGTCGAATGACGACAACATGGGGACGGTGATCGCAAACGGCGTGCTGGAATACTGGTACGCGGTGCTGGCGCTGATCGCGGTGTTAGCCGTGTTCTTCGTTTGCACGAGGCGGCACTATGAACTGCCGCGACTCAAACCGGCAATCTACTATCCGCTGGAGACACTGATCATGGTGGTGACGGTGTATTTCAGTGTGATCGGTATCCGCGGCGGTTTTGGTCGTTACACACGGCCTATCACGCTCAGTAACGCACTGCAGTACACAAATGCACCACGCGAGAGTGCGTTGGTGCTCAACACCCCGTTCTCGCTGATGAAGACGATCGAGAACACGACCTACGTGGAGAAACATTTCTTTGATGACGACGAGTTGGCGAGCCATATGAACCCGATCCATGCGGCGGAGCAAGGCGAGGTAAGAACCGACAATGTGGTGATCATCATCTGGGAGTCATGCAGCAAGGAGTACGTAGGATTCTACAACCACGATATCGAGGGTTATACGGGTTATACGCCGTTCCTGGACAGCCTGCTGGCGCAGTGCGTGACCTTCGATTATTCGTACGCTTCGGGGCGCAAGAGTATTGACGCGATGCCGTCGGCATTGTCGTCTATCCCGATGCTGATCGAGCCGTACACGGTGAGTCCGTACTCGACGAACGAGGTGTCGTCGATCGCGGAGCGTTTGGGTAAGAAGGGCTATACGACGGCTTTCTTCCACGGTGCGCCGAACGGCAGTATGGGCTTCCAAGCCTATG
>CAMHSB010000032.1 GCA_946187695.1 uncultured Bacteroidales bacterium | reverse complement strand
AAAAAGCGTTTCACGCTTACCGGAACCGGTAAAATCAAGCGTAAGCACGCTTACAAAAGTCACATTCTGACGAAGAAGACTAAAAAGCAAAAACGCAACTTGACTCATGTTGCTATTGTTGATCAGACGAACATGCGCTCCATCCGTGAGATGCTGCTGCTTCGTTAAGTGTTAAACCATCTAAAGTGAAAGGACAAGAAAATGCCAAGATCAGTTAATCACGTTGCTTCGCGCAACCGTCGTAAAAAGATCATGAGCCTTACCCGTGGTAACTTTGGTGGCCGCGCTAATGTATGGACCGTAGCAAAGAACACATGGGAGAAAGGTTTGCAGTATGCTTACCGCGATCGTAAGAACAAAAAACGTACGTTCCGTGCTCTCTGGATCCAGCGTATCAACGCTGCCGCTCGCCTCGAAGGTCTGAGCTACAGCCAATTGATGGGCTACCTCAAGAAAGCCGGTATCGTTATCAACCGCAAGGCACTTGCTGACCTCGCTATGAATCAACCCGCTGCCTTCAAAGCAGTTGTTGATCAAGCGAAAAAGAAAGCTGCTAAGTAAGTCACCTAATGGGGTTGCTGAACGCGATAGTTCTTACAAGAAAAAGGCTCGCAATTACGCGAGCTCTTTTTGTATCTCTTTTTGTAGTACGGCGCTTGCCGGAACAAGCGGTAGTCGCAAATAGTTCTGAATGATTCCTTTCTGCGCCAGCACGGCTTTGATGCCGACGGGATTGCCTTCTTTAAACAGAAGCTTCACCATCTGCTCGTACTGCGCTTGCTTGGCTTGGTCCTTTTTGTGCACAATAGCATAGAAATCTTCCGGGAAAGCGTTACTTGCGACAGAAATCAAACCGGCACCACCGGCTTCCATGATCTCGCAGGCAATACCGTCGTCGCCGCTTATGACCATCAGTTTGTCTTTTGCCAAATCAATCAGGTGCTTGATCTGTTCCACATTGCCGCTGGCTTCTTTGATGCCGACAATCTTCTTCGGCTGTGCCTCATAGATCCGCATAACTGTTTCCGGCAACAGGTTCACGCCCGTGCGCCCGGGAACATTATACAAAAGAACAGGTATCGGACTTGCCTCGGAAACCGCACGGAAATGTTGGAATAGACCTTCCTGATTCGGCTTGTTGTAGTACGGGCAGACACTCAAAATGGCTTCAAAACCCGTGAGATCGATGGTCTTTAAGCTTTCGCATACAGCAGCGGTATTATTTCCACCTACGCCTAAAACCAAAGGCAGCCGACCGTTCACGTACGTGCGGATGAACGTCCGTACTTCCCGTTTCTCGTCCTCCGTCATCGTAGCCGCTTCGCCGGTCGTTCCGAGCACGACAATATAATCGACTGCCCCCGTGAGTTGGGTGTCCAACAAGCGTGCAAGCGCTTCATAATCGACGCGCTTGTCTGCCTTAAACGGCGTGATAAGTGCGGTACCTAAACCTTTAATCATTGCTCTTGATCGTGGTGAGATATTTCATAATTTCGTGGTACAGCCATGTAGCTTCAATGGCGGCTTCTTCTCCCTGTTCCGGATTAAAGTCGGGTAGGGAGATAAGCATGTCGTGGAGACCTTCTCCGAGGTTCAGACCCACTTTGAAGTCCGCGTCGGTGTACATCGTGATATAGCGAAGCGGTAACAAAGGCCGTGTCGTGAGGTCAATCAGTAGATCGTAATGTTCCGCCGCCAGATCCGTCAGCACGTAGTCCCGCGGTTTGCCGAAGAAATTATAATCATTCACACCTAAAATACGGCTCTGCGGCAGAATCAGGGTGGTGATTTCTTTCTTCTCTACGTAGCCCCACATCGTTACGTCCATTTGCCGGCGTAACAGATCTTGACGAATGGACTTAATACTGTCATTGCGCTCCAACACGTCGCTCTCATAGACAATCATGATCTTGAGAGGTTGGTCCAAATGCGGGAAACGCGGATTACGGGCTTCCTGCTTACTGCGCAAATAATCAAATATTCGTTGTTTTAAACTCATAGCATCTCTAAAAATTCATCTTCCGTTAGCATCTTTATTCCGAGGTCTTCTGCTTTCTTGCGTTTCTCGGGACCCATGTTCTCGCCGGCAAGGATGAAACTGGTCTTCTTGCTGACCGACCCCACGTTCTTGCCGCCATTGGCCTCGATCATCGCCTTGTATTCATCGCGGCTGTGATGGGCAAACGTACCGGAAATAACGATACTCAAGCCCGCTAACTTATCGCTTGTCGGTTCGGGTGCGGCTTCGCCTTCCATCTGTAAGCCCGCTTTCCGTAGGCGGTTCAAGATCTCTAAATTACGGATGTCCTCGAAGTACTTGACGATGTTCTCTGCGATCTGCGGACCTACATCTTCGATGGCGCAGAGTTGCTCCACGGTCGCCCATTGGAGTGCGTCGATGGTGTTGTATTTGCGCGCAATCTTCTTCGCCGTTGTCTCCCCCACCATGCGGATGCCTAAGGCAAATAGCACGCGCGACCACGGTACTTGTTTCGAGGCCTCAATACCGTCCAAAATGTTCTGCGCACTCTTCTCGCCGAGTCGTTCCTGTGCGGCGATATCATCTAATTTCAGGTCGTAGATATCGGCGATATTATGAAGCAGTCCTTTCTGGTAGAATAGATCAATCGTCTCTTCACCCAAGCCCTCGATATCCATCGCTTTGCGGCTCACGAAATGTTCGATCTTACCTTTTATCTGAGGCGGACAGCCTGCTTCGTTCGGGCACCGCCATGCGGCTTCACCTTCCACACGCACCAACTCCGCGCCACATTCCGGACAATGGGTTATAAAATGATAATCCGTAACCTGTAACCCGTCACCCGTAACCTCTTTCCCCGTAATCTTCGGAATAATCTCTCCGCCTTTCTCCACCCAAACCTTATCGCCCGGACGGATATCAAGCGACTTGATAAAATCCTCGTTATGCAGCGTCGCGCGTTGCACCATCGTACCGCTCAACTGTACCGGTTCAAGGTTCGCTACCGGTGTCACCACACCTGTTCTACCCACCTGATACGTGATTTCCTTAAGCAGCGTCAGTTGTTTCTCTGCGGGGAACTTATAGGCAATCGCCCAACGCGGCGTCTTGGCGGTATAACCGAGTTCTTCCTGTTGCGCTAAGTTATTGACTTTCAGCACGATACCGTCGGTGGCCACCGGCAGGTTCTTGCGCTCCGTGTCCCAATAAGCGATATAAGCCATCACCTCATCCACGGAGTGGCACACCTTAATTGCATCGGATATATGGAAGCCCCATTGACGGGCCGTGTCAAGTCGCTCAAAATGCGTATTTCCCGGTAGGTTTTCGCCGAGCATGTAATAGAGGTACGCGTCCAAACCACGCCGTGCTACCTCTCGCGGATCTTGCAGTTTGAGTGTGCCCGAAGCGGCATTGCGCGGATTGGCAAACAGCGGTTCTTCCTGCTCCTCGCGTTCTTTGTTCAGACGCTCAAAATTAGCCCAAGGCAGCAGTACCTCGCCCCGTAACTCAAAGAATTCCGGGATATCGGTCCGCTCGATTTTCCAAGGGATAGATGGAATGGTCTTGATGTTGTCAATCACGTTGTCGCCCTGCTGTCCGTCGCCGCGCGTGAGGGCTTTCACCAGCACACCGTGTTCGTACCAAAGCGAAATAGAGAGACCGTCGTATTTGAGTTCGCACACGATCTCCACACCCGAAGGCAATTTGCGCACCCATTCCTCGATCTCTTCGCGCGAATAACTATTCGCGAGCGACAACATCGGGTACTTGTGCTTGACCTGCTCAAAGCCCTTGTTTCCAACGACTAACGACAGGCTCTGTCCCGTAACGACTAAATCGCTCCCTACATGTTGCGTCGGGCTTTTGGGATCAAACATATCGGGGAATTGCGCCTCCAGGGCTTGCAGACGATGCATCTTCTCGTCGAACTCGCGGTCCGAGAGCGTAGGCATATTCAGTACGTAGTACTTATAGTTCGCCTCCTCCAACTCCTTGCGCAAGGCCCGTAACTCCTCCCGCTCCGGTTCTTCTATTTCACTGAATAAATCCACTTATTTGACAATCAATTTATGAGAGGTAACAACATTGCCATAATAGAAATGCAGAATATACAGCCCTGCCGGCATCGGGAGGAATTGCTTCAATTCTTCCGGCAGGTTTGGATTGGACGTAGACAGGGTATAGTATTTGGTGTGCATCTCAAACAAGTCACCCTCGTTTTTTACTCGCGTAGGCGGACATATCTGTAGACCGTTCAGCATATAAATGTCAAAATAGAGCATCGGGTTCTCGTTGGTCGGCGTATAGACGCTGTAGAACGAGAGGCTGTCTTGTGCAAAATTGGCTCCGTTGAAATAGGGCTCAATGGAGTGCGAAAGGGTGCTGTCTAATTTGAGACCTACCAGCACCGGATCATGGTCCGAACAACGAAACATAGTTGTGTCGCCTGTAGACTTGTCGTACGTGTAACGATCGTCCTCATCGGAGTTGATGTGATAGCCCGAAACGCCTGTAATTTGGCGGTACATGGTCTCGTTACTGATGGCATGGTCAATATAACTGGTCAAACCACCGTACATATAACTGTAACTGGTATCGGCGTGGTAAACTTGATGCAGGTCTATATAATTTCGGTCGATAAACTGCTTGATGGGAGCTGTGAAAGCATAGCAGTTGAGGTCACCCATAATCAGCACATCTTTATCTTGTACGATATTATTTTTGCTGTACTTATTATATAGGTCAATTACCGCCTTGGCTTCATTCACGCGGCGCGACTCGCTATCGCTACTCATTGATTTGAAGTGATTAATCGAATAGATGAATTTCTCGCCGGTCGCTTTCTCGCGGAAGCACATCATCTTTTTTCGGTGCGCGAACTCAACCGTCGTTTCTGCTGGCGTGTTACTAACCGGCTCTACCTTGTTGGCGTCGTACAGAAAATCCACTTTTTGCAGCGTACCGGAAGCGGCATCTTTGAAGTGCATATAATTGCGTTCCGGCAGCCGGGCGTTCAAGTCTTGCATGATCTCATCAATCGCTTTTTCGCCTACCTGCAACTCCACCAAACCAAATATATCTGCGTTGATACGTACCAAGGCGGCGCGGACTTTCTTGCGTTGCAATTGTCTTTTAAATTCAGTTTCCGCTCCCATACCTCCATCTTTTTGGAGTGTCATGAAGTAGTTCTCCAGATTAAATCCGCAGACCAATAACCGGTAATCACCCAAGTCCGGCAAACTGGCTTCCAGGTCAGCACGGGTATTGCCGTCCCATGTACCTTTGACCCATGTCAGGCTGTTCGTGCTGTTCACCTTCGCTTGCAATCCGATGATCCGCTCGCCGCAACGATGCATCGGCTCTTTCATCGCCGCCGTAGGCGCAGGGATGTTGTCGATAACGAACATACAGGAGTTATTGATTCGAACGGTCTCTTTGTATTCGTCGGTTCCCTTATAGCCGTGACTTTCCGGCTGGAACTTACGCCATGGAGAGACTTTATAATTGCCGTAAGCGTTCTCTGTGATATACATCGGTACATCAAAAACAACCGTCTGACCGATATACGGGCGTAGCACTTCACCGCTCCAGGTCGCAGGATTATCTACTGTGATATGCGTCTGCGCAATCGAGAGAAGGCTTGCTGACAAGGCAATCAAAAACAGTCCAAAGCGAGTTTTCATGTATATTTTTATTAATTTGGGCGCAAAGTTACAAAAAAATTTTGATATATGCAAAAAAAAGTGTATCTTTGTCCCCGATTTTATAAAAAGAAAGAAAATTAATGGATTTTTCTGAGTTCTGGACATCGATTAAGATACGCAAATGGGCCAAGTATGTGATTACAATCTTGGTCTTTGCCGTCGTCTTTCTGTTCATCGGTGATCAGAGCGTCATGCATTTCATTCGTCGCGGGAAGGAAATCCGGCACTTGGAAGAGCAGCGGGATATGTATCGCGAAGGAGCTGCTAAAGCAGAGCAGGAGATCCGGACACTCAACCAACCGGACAGCCTCGAGCGATACGCGCGCGAACAATATTTTATGCATGCCCCTAATGAGGACATCTATTTAGTGGAGGAACCAAAATGAGAAAATCATCGATTATAATGATCATCGGCCTGGTGATTCTGGCCGTTGGAGCCGCACTTAGTGTGGCGAAAATTGAGCCTTGGGCAGATTACGTGCTCATCGCCGGTGCCATCGTCATCATCATTCGCGGATTCATCAGAAACCACGAGAAAGACTAAAACGGAATGCTCGATAAAGTCCGTCAGGAACATATTATCTTAGGGGTGGACCCGGGTACGCTCTTCATGGGCTATGCCCTCTTGCATACCGTCGGGCAGCAGGTGGAGATACTCGAGTTCGGGGCTTACGATGTGCATAAGCTCGAAGGGCAGTATCCGCGATTACAAAAAGAATTTTTCTTTTTGCAGGATCTGATTGACAAGTATCATCCTACTTCGCTGGCTATCGAGACGCAGTTCGTGGATAAGAACCCGCAGACGATGATCAAGATCGTCCATGCACAGGGGGTCGCGATTGCGGCAGCACTCAGCAAAGATGTGCCGATCTACGAGTACTCGCCGATGAAGATCAAAATGGCGATCACCGGTAACGGACACTCGACAAAGCAACAGGTAGCCGGTATGCTGCAGCGTTTTATGCATATCGCGGACGAGGATATGCCGAAGAAGCTCGATGCCACCGATGCGCTGGCCATAGCGTACTGTCATTACCTACAATTAGGGATGCCTGTGTCCGAAGGAGGTGCCAAAGATTGGACCACCTACGCCAAGCGCAAAGGGCTCACCGACAAAGGACTCACCGGTCCGAATGCCCAATTGCTGGCGGCGCTGGCGACGGTTAAGAAGAGAAAATAATTCTTAATTTTTAATTCGTAATTTTTAATTTTTAATTTTTTTTCTCCCTAAAATTTGGTAGTCTCAAAAAAAAGTACTACCTTTGCAGCGGATTTGAAGAAAAAAAGTCTTTGTTCTTTCAGTGAACGTAAGTGAACGGTCTTTATTCTTTCAGTCCGAAGGACGGTCTAAAAATTTTAATTTTTATAATCATGGCTTACAAAATTTCAACCGACTGCATTGCTTGCGGTACTTGTATTGACGAATGCCCGATGGGCGCTATCTCGGAAGGCGAACACTATTCCATCGATCCGGACGTTTGCACGGAGTGCGGAACTTGCGCTGATGTATGCCCGAGTGGTGCTATCAGCCTCTAAAAAAAGGTGGATTTTTTAACAAAAAATGTGTAATTTTGAGGGTTTGCGGTTGCAGACCCTCATTTTTTTATTAAAAATGATACCTAAGCCTTGCAAATATAAAAAAAAAGTTGTAATTTTGTGCCCAAATTGAAAAATAACCGAAAAAAATGGAGCAAGAAGAACACAAAACGAATCTATTGGATGCTTTCTTCCGAATACACGACTTCTTAGTCGCGCATTCGTCTATGCCTATTCGGAGGCAGCTGATGGATGAGATTAACTGGAACGACCGCCTGATTGCCATTAAGGGCGGACGAGGAGTGGGGAAGACCGACTTTATGCTTTGGCGTGTGAAGGAGATCGAGACCGAGTGGAGGAATATACCTGTTCCCTTAACGAAAAAAGGCAAACCCAGCAAACGTAAATCCCTGCGGGACGTACGGCCCTGTCTGTACATCAGCATGAACGATTTCTTCTTTACCCGAAACTCCCTCATGGAAGTGGCAGGTGAGTTCGCCCGTACCGGCGGAAGATATCTGTTCATCGACCAGCTGTTCAAGTACGAGAACTGGTCGCGGGAACTCAAACGTTGCTATTCCAAATACAAACAACTGCATATCATCTTCTGTGCTACGCCGGTCATGCCGATCGACGAGGATAATCATGATCTGGAGCGGATCGTGCACACCTACAACCTGCGCGGATTCTCCTTCCGGGAGTACCTCAATATCCAGACGGGTCTGAAGTTGCCGTCCTATACGCTGGAGGAGATCATGCAACGCCATGCTTCTATCTCGCGCGAGATATGCGAGCGCGTGCAACCCCTCAAGTACTTTAAGGCATACTTGCACCACGGCTATTACCCCTCCTACCTCGAGAGTAAGTCTTTCGAGACGGCGCTGCTGAAGGTGATGAACTCGCAGTTGGAGGTGGACGTGCTGATGATCAAGCAGATTGACGTAGCGTGTCTGCATAAGCTGCGCAAACTCTTCTATATCCTGATGCACGATGCACCCTGTGCACTCAATATTTCCAATATCTCCGATGAGATCGGCTTGAGTCGTGCGACGACGATGAACTACGTGAAGTACCTCAAGGACTCGCGTCTGATCAACTTGCTCTATCCGGAAGGAAAGAACTTCCCCATGAAGCCGACGAAGGTCTATATGCACAACACCAACGTCGCCAGAATGGATTTCACCCGCGAGATAGCGCCGTTGGATCTGTACGAGACTTTCTTCTACAATACCGTTCATGGCGCACACCGTGTGAACGCCACCGAGCGCTCGGCGATGTTCATCGTGGATAACCAGTACTATTTCGATGTCAAGGAGCAGGTTTCCGTACGCGACACCATCCGTCCGACCGCAGTCGGCGAACTGGAACTCGGTCGCGGTAACCAGATGCCGCTCTGGCTCCTGGGCTTCCTATACTAAGTCCTACAGCCGTAGGCGGTCCTACAGCGTAGCGGTCTTACAGTGAAACGGTCCTACAGTGAAACGGTCCTACAGCGTAGCGGTCCTACAGGCCGAAGGCCGGTCTTACAATGAGTGAAACGAATGATCAAAAATATAAACAACGTTTAAATTTTTATTTATGGCAAAAGAGAAAAAATTTATGACCATGGATGGTAACGCAGCTGCGGCGCATGTGGCTTACATGTTCACCGAGGTAGCTGCTATCTATCCTATTACGCCGTCGTCTCCGATGGCGGAGAACGTGGACGAGTGGGCTGCCGCAGGTCGCAAGAACCTGTTCGGCGAGACCGTACTCGTGCAGGAGATGCAGTCTGAGGCCGGTGCAGCAGGTGCCGTTCACGGTTCGCTGAACGCAGGTGCGCTGACCACCACTTTCACGGCTTCGCAGGGTCTGCTCCTCATGATCCCGAACATGTACAAGATTGCCGGTGAGTTGATCCCGACCGTCTTCCATGTATCGGCTCGTACGCTCGCTTCGCACGTGCTCTGTATCTTCGGTGACCACCAGGATGTCATGGCTTGCCGCCAGACCGGTTTCGCTATGCTCGCTGAGGCTTCCGTACAAGAGGTAATGGACCTCGCCGGTGTAGCACACCTCGCTACTATCAAGAGCCGCGTGCCATTTTTGAACTTCTTCGACGGCTTCCGTACGTCCCACGAGTACCAAAAGGTGGAAGCGATGGATATGGAGGACCTTCGTCCGCTCGTTGACTACAAGGCGCTCCAGGAGTTCCGTGAGCGTGCCCTCAGCCCGATGCGTCCGGAGATGAAAGGTATGGCGGAGAACCCCGATGTATTCTTCGCTCACCGCGAGAGCTGCAACCGTTTCTACGACGCAGTGCCGGATATCGTTTCCGACTACATGAAGGAGATCAGCAAGATCACCGGCCGCGAGTACCGTCCGTTCAACTACTACGGTGCTCCCGACGCAGAGAACATCGTCATCTGTATGGGTTCTGCTTGCGAGGCTATCCGCGAAGTGATCGACTACGAGGCTGCTAAGGGTAACAAGAAACTCGGTCTCATCAACGTACACCTCTATCGTCCGTTCAGCCTCAAGTATCTGCAGGAGGCGCTGCCGAAGAGCGTGAAACGTATCTGCGTGCTCGATCGTACCAAAGAGCCGGGCGCTAACGGCGAACCGCTTTACCTCGATGTAAAAGACGCACTCGACGAACTCGGTCTGAAAGACCTGCTCGTTGTAGGCGGTCGTTACGGTTTGGGTTCGAACGATACCACTCCGGCGCAGATGCTCGCAGTATTCGAGAACCTCGCCCTGCCGCAACCGAAGAACCACTTCACCGTGGGTATCAACGATGACCTCACCTTCACTTCTCTGCCTGTTGGCGAGGAGATCGCTATGGGTGACGCTTCGCTCTTCCAGGCTAAGTTCTACGGTCTGGGTGCCGATGGTACCGTAGGTGCTAACAAGAACTCCGTGAAGATCATCGGTGACACGACCGACAAATACTGCCAGGCTTACTTCTCTTACGATAGTAAGAAATCCGGTGGATTCACCTGCTCGCACCTCCGTTTCGGCGACGAGCCTATCCACTCGACCTATCTCGTTACCACGCCTAACTTCGTGGCTTGCCACGTTCAGGCTTACCTCCACATGTACGATGTGACCCGCGGTCTGCAGGACGGCGGTACGTTCCTGCTGAACACCATCTGGGAGGGAGACGAGCTCGTTAAGAACCTGCCGAACAAAGTGAAGAAATACTTCGCTGACCATAAGATTAAAGTTTATTACATCAACGCTACGAAGATCGCACAGGAGATCGGTCTGGGCAACCGTACCAACACCATCCTCCAGTCTGCTTTCTTCCGTATCACCGCAGTTATCCCTGTTGAGAAGGCCGTTGAGGAGATGAAGCACTTCATCGTGAAGTCTTACGGCAAGAAGGGTGAGGATGTCGTTAATAAGAACTACGCTGCTGTGGATCGCGGTGGTGAGTACCAAGAGCTCGCTATCGATCCCGCATGGTCGAGCCTGCCTGCTGATCCCGCTAAGGACTACGGAGATGAGCCGGAGTTCATCACCAAAGTTGTTCGTCCGATCAACGGTCAGGACGGTGACCTCCTGCCGGTTAGCTCGTTCAAGGGCATCGAGGATGGTACATGGCCTGCAGGTACCGCTAAGTTCGAGAAACGTGGTGTGTCTGCCTTCGTTCCGGTTTGGACCGCTGACAACTGTATCGAGTGTAACAAGTGTGCGTATGTTTGTCCTCACGCTTGTATCCGTCCGTTCGTGCTCGACGAGAAAGAGCTCGCAGGCCTCAACGGTGCTGCTACCCGCGAGATGAAAGCTCCGGCTGCCATGAAGGGTATGCACTTCCGTATGCAGGTCGGCGTTATGGACTGCCTCGGTTGCGGTAACTGTGTCGATGTATGTCCGGGCAATCCGAAGACCGGCAAAGCACTCGCTATGGTCGATCTCGAGAGCCAACTCGGCGAGGCTGCTAACTGGGATTACTGCGTAGAGCACGTAGCTACCAAGCAACACCTCGTTGAACTCAACAACGTCAAGAACAGCCAGTTCGCAACTCCGCTCTTCGAGTTCTCCGGCGCTTGCTCCGGTTGCGGTGAGACGCCGTATCTGAAGCTCATCAGCCAACTCGTCGGCGACCGCGAGATCATCGCTAACGCTACCGGTTGTACCTCTATCTACTCAGGTTCGGTTCCTTCTACGCCTTATACTAAGAACGAGAAGGGTCACGGTCCGGCTTGGTCCAACTCCCTCTTCGAGGACTTCTGCGAGTACGGTCTCGGTATGCAGATCGCACACCGCAAACTGCGTGAGCGTCTTGCTGCTCTCATGCAGAAAGGTCTCGAGTGCGCTGACTGCTCCGACGAACTCAAGGCGATGTTCAAAGAGTGGCTGGAGAACCAGAACTCTGCAGAGGTTACCAACCGTCTCTACGAGCCGATGGTGGCTGCTATGGAGAAATGCGGTTGCGACACCTGTAAGGCTATCCTCGCTGAGAAAGACCATATCGTTAAACGCAGCCAGTGGATCGTTGGTGGTGACGGTGCTTCCTATGATATCGGTTACGGCGGACTCGACCACGTCATCGCTTCCGGCGAAGATGTCAACATCCTCGTGCTCGATACCGAGGTGTACTCCAACACCGGTGGTCAGGCATCCAAGGCAACGCCGCTCGGCGCTATCGCCAAGTTCGCTGCTATGGGTAAGCGCGTTCGTAAGAAAGACCTCGGTATGATTGCTACCACTTACGGATATGTTTACGTAGCACAGATCGCTATGGGCGCTGACCAGGCTCAGACCCTCAAGGCTATCCGCGAGGCAGAGGCTTATCCCGGACCGTCGCTTATCATCGCTTACGCTCCGTGTATCAACCACGGTCTGAAAGCCGGTATGGGCAAGAGCCAAGCCGAAGAGGCGAAAGCCGTAGAGTGCGGTTACTGGCACCTCTGGCGCTACAACCCGCAGCTCGAGGCAGAAGGCAAGAACCCGTTCTCGCTCGACTCCAAAGAGCCGCAGTGGGATAAGTTCCAAGACTACCTGAAGGGTGAGGTTCGCTTCGCATCGGTTGCTAAGCAATTCCCGAAAGAGGCCGACGAGCTCTTCGCCGCCGCTCAGGAAAATGCCCAGTGGCGTTACAAATCCTACCTCCGAATGTTGGGTACCGCTTGGTAATTATTATTTAATGACCGCGCGTGTGCGTAATAATAAGGAGAGGCATCCATCGGGTGCCTCTCTTCTTTTATAGCTTCTTCGACGCGTCGTACGTCTCGATCGTTTTGGTCTGGATGACCACGGTCGTGTCGCCTCGTTGGCTGTACTCGCTCTTCGTGGTGATCGTGCGCGTTACGTTGCACGAACTCAAACCGAAGACCGCTCCCAGCGCCGTCAGCGCTGCAATCAGCACAGAGATGATAATCTTAATGATCTGTTGCTTCGTCATAGATCACACCTCCTCTCATTAGCTACGCGGGTGAGCCTGATCGTACTCCTGACCGCAGACGAGCCAGAGGTAGGCTTTCATCGTCTTCTTGCCGCCGGCGGTGTTCTTCTGTGCCTCGAACGCTTGCATGTCGGAAGCGATGTGGCTCAGGTCCTTACGACGGGTCTTGACCGCTGCTGCTACCGCGGTGAAGCGGTTACGTGCCCACAGCTCGTCCTCGCCCGGAGCGGTCGAACGCTCTACTTTTCTGCGAAGGTAAAGACGGTTGCAATCCGCACTCTCGGTGGGTTTCACGCGGTGGGTTGCCAGCAACATCTTGGTGCAAGAATGCTGGCCGCTCTTGCCCGGTTTGCTCAATGCTCCGGATACATGATCAATACCGGAACTCCATTCTACTTTTGCCATAATAGTTAAAATTTAGGTTTAATGGTTAATACTTTTTTTGTCTTACAGGCCGAAGGCCGATCTTACAGCGTAGCGGTCCTACAGTGTAACGGTCTGTCAGCCCGTAGGGCGGTCAGCAATGGTGATTTAGTCGCCGATTAAATCACCATTGCTATCGTAGTTCCCGTTCAACTTCTTCATCGCATAGCCGAACAACGAACCAATCTTGTTCTGAGCGTTGTACTCAGCCACCAATTGGGTCTTTTGCTCGCTCGTACCAGCGAGAATCGCACGCACAGCCGCCGACACTTTCGCAAAACGCGCTTTCGCTGCCGTTTGCGCCGCACTCGGCTCTTTCGTGGACGGGTTACACAACTTGCCGGTGTACACCTTACCGGTTTTCTTGTTCGTGCGGAAGTACACATCGCTGTGCTCGCACACTTTCTTCTTCATGCTCTCAATCAGAGCCATAGGCTTAATTTCTGCCATAATAGTTAAAGTTTAGGTTTAATTGGTTAATAATATTTTGCATTTCGCGCTCATTTTTGAGCGCGCTTTCTTTTCTTCTGTTTTTCCGGCATGTCATGCCGGTCGTCTTCGTTCCCTGCTTCGGACAACCGTCCGAAGAAAGATTCTTCTTTTGCGCTGACTATTGGTCAGCATCCTTTTTCTTCCCATATCGTTCGATGAATCTCTCCCGTGCAGCCTTTCGTGCCGGCGTATCCGTCCACTTCCGAGGACACCTTTGCACGATCTGTTGCCCTTTGTACCTCCGGAAGTAGTACCCGTCCTCCCTCAGTTTCCCTCTCAGGCTTTCTATAGGTATGATCAATACTGCTTTCATCTTTCTCTCCTTTCTTTTTGATTTAGTATGTTCTATTTTATGAGTAGCATACACGAACGGTCTATGTCGCATACTAAATCGTACGCATCTCGTTCGCATCGCGTACGTCCCCGTATCGTCCCTATAAAAACACCGGACCTCCATCCTTTATGGGGACCCCGACGGAGGCTAGCATTTGTGCCTCCGGCGGGGAGAGGAGAATTCGAGACAACTTCATTTGTTACGGAGTAACTTAATCGTTGATCTCTGAATTCGACGACAAAGATAGTGCTGGATTAAACAATGTGTTCCAAAAAAATGCAAAAAAATTATTTTTTACAAATCCGGAACCACAATGTGTCTTCTTTTGGCTTCTTGGCAGAACCAAATGATGCAGTGCAGTACTTTTTTCGGCGTCATCCCGTGCTTTTCCGCAACTTGTTTCCTCGCCTCAAGTGCCGGAACACCCTTGTCCCTCGCCACAAAGTAGTCATCCACCACAGCCTGATTCCTTACTTCAATCTCATGCCGTTTCTTCGACATCCGAAAATCGTTTGGGTCTCGTGCCAAATATGGCACATCATATAACGGATAGTCCATTTGCCTTGAAATTTAAAGGTTTAACATCTTCCAACTGGAACGCTTCAGCGGCTTGGACTGTGTAGATGCCGTAGCGGTTGTAGTACTTGGCACTAACCATCTTGAAATTTGCCATCATACTTTTGATATGCTCGGTTCCGTTCCAGTTAAACGGCATTGGCACGCAATCTTTGATAGCGTAGTAAGGATGATCTTTGATAGCCACACCGCGCAATTTCTGCTCCCACAGCGTGACCCAAATCTGCCGTTGCCGTTGCAGCGGAATAGCGTTCCATTGCTCCTCGGCAGGTCGTATCATTCGCACGTTTTGCGGTGCGATGTAGGGTGAAAGCAAGTCCATCATCACCGCCCAACTTCTACGCTTCCTCAAAATGTCGTCTAAAGCTTCCATAAATTTTCTAAAAAGAGTGAGGGAGACTACAGAGAGAGTATTTACTATGCAGAGAGTCTCCCCACACGCTTTTTCTTTTTATTCTTTTGCTACTTTTCTTTTGTTCTTTTTGGGCATCTGTCAATGTATCTGGACGATGCCATCGTCCGCTCTAGTCCACGCAAACCACCGTGTATTCCACGCTGTCCGGTGCGATACTCGGGTGCGTCTCTGGGAAGGCATCTTTAATCGCCTTCAGAGCTTTGGTGATCGCTGCCGATTTCGCTTTCAGCACTTGTTGCTCTGCAATCTTCTGCCGGTATGCTACGCCTTCAGCCATCGTGTATTTCTGCGGCTTACCAACGAAATCGTTTGTCTCTGCCTTGCGCAATTCAAAGTGGTGACCGTCAAAGAGGAATTTCCCTTTGTCCTCGCCGTTCTGTTCGATGGCGCACACTTTCGCGTCCTCCACCGCCTTGCTTTCCAGCTCCTCGATACGAGCGTTAGCCGATGCCACCAACTGCCGCAAAGCGCGTGTCTCTTCCAATGCACTTGCACCTAATACTTCTGTTGTTTTGATTGCCTCCATGAGGGCTTGATTCATTTCTATTGCTTTCATAATCTTTTCTTTCGTTAATTGCGCCGTCTGGGAGACGGCATTGTTATTAGTTTTGTTAATTGTTAGGGATATTATCCCGTTTGTCTCCGTCAATTAGCCCGGAAGTGAATTCCGGAACTCATACTTCGCGAAAACTGCTTGCAGTTCTTCCCGGCTCATCTGCTTGGGCTCTCTCCCGATAGACCGCAACACACGCAACAACCGCGCACGCTTGATATTCTCTTCCGGCGTTACATACTCTAAATTGTCAGCAGACCAGTCGAGAATGTTGCCGTTGAGGTGGTCAATGACCATGCCATCCGGACGCGAACCGAGCCAAGCCGCTGCCACAAGGAAATGACAGTGTTTGTTTTGAAAATTGCGCATGAAGGGGTAATGCGTACCTGTGCCATTGGTGAAGGTGCATCTGCGTGTGCCAGACTGCTTGAGCACCGGTTTAATCTCATGCATCACCCAACCATCATCTGTTAGAATGGCGTTGTGTACGCTGTAGAATTTGCCTGCTCGTGAACAATAGAGCGGCTTGATCGTGGGGCATTTTCGTACAATAGTGCCATCCACTAATCGTAATTGTTCTGTTGCCATAATAATTACTTGTTTAAAAGTTAAAATTATGGCTGGCGCCAGCCGTTAGCTGTTGAAATTTCGCTGCAAAGGTATATACGAAAAATGAGACCCGCAAATTTGGGTCTCATATTCGGACAGATTAGGACAAACTTTCGGACAAACTGCCGTAAATCGGTTATTTGTCCTCGGACACTTTCGGACAATTATTGCTTCGTGCGTCGGTTGCGTGCTTTTGTGAAATCGTCACCGCATAAAATGAATTTGGGAGAGGCAAATGGATTGATGAGTTTGGCTTTTCGCTCATCGGTCACGTTACTTAATACTACGTAACCCAACGGCTCCAAATCCATGACGCGCCTACACGCATCGGCTTTGCTTGAAGCTGATTCGATGGCGTTGCGTAGGTTCTTCTCAATAATATCAGATGTAAAACGATTAGTGCAGAAGAAAGAAGTATCTACAGGAGTTACATCTTCTGCTTGTTTCTCCGTTTCTGCCGTTGGATGGTTAGAAGTAAAAGAATGGATAAGTTCTGCAATCTGTGTCGCAGAAGTGGAAATGTTGTTATGGTGAATATCAAGATGCACCGCCCCGGGTGCGTAATTATATGTGCTCATGCTATTTCTTGTTTTGGGAAAATGCATGGACACGTGGAACAACGAACGGAGTCGGCAAACTCTTGATAAAATGCCCCACGTGCCCATACAAGGATAGTGGGACATATTTCTTCTTTTATCAATTAAAGTTTTGCCGACTCGTTCGTAAAGGAATATGCCTTTTTGCGCTTTGCGCAATAATATATGTCATCCAATTTTACGTCTCAGATCTGACGATTTTGGGTGCAAAGTTACTAAAATTTTCTCATATATGCAAATAAATTGTTAATTAGTTAATAAATTATCATGTATTTCCATGTGAATTGCTCCCTCATGATAGTGGTGCTCTTCACAGATAACAGTCACGATGACGATGGGCGCATCGGAAGTAGGGGTATCACAAAGACGCTCTATATTTTCACCTGTCCTTGCAAGGCACTTGTCACGTACCATCTTTAGAACATGCGTTTGGTCGGGTTCCATACTATCGCGTGTGTTCCATAGTTCCGCATACACATCTTGCACGCAGTCACGCGCCTCATTACGGTCACGGAGAAGATTATACGCAAGTGCGTACATCTTCCCACATAACGGCAAATATTGGCGTGTGAACTGTTCGTGCGTCATGGTGTGCTGTTATTTTGAGCCACTCAAAATACCGCTTTCGGTATCTTCATTGTTGATGCGTTGATATCCGCGTGTCGAGGCTCTCGACCCGAAGTCCAGATTGAAGTTGAAATTGAGCATCAGCACTTGACGATAGTTCTGCATAACGGCTGTATTGGCAGTCGGGGCAAGGGCAGACAAGTCCTTTGTGACGGTTCTGGAACCATGCGGCGAGAACGGATTAACCATCATAATACCAAAGCCAAAATGCTCCGAGTTATAATTGATACCTATATCGTGCGTCAATTCGCCGAGGGTCAGCGTTTCGCCCCATAAGTTATGCTGCGCAGTAACCACATCGGCAAAGAAACGCCATCCCTTCAGTAGATAGAAAATGCCGCCACGCACACCGTAATGGACATGCTCATGGTGGTAGTTGTTGCCCTGACTGACCATGTATTTGACAAATGGCGTGACATTGAACATCAGTTTGTTATCAAGCAGTTTGACCTGCACACTTGGCGAGACATTCAATTTGTGATAGCCGCGCTGATTGTCATACATGCGGATGGCATAAGGCGACCCGTCTATGATTTCCTCAAAGGTCTCTTCCATAATAGGCTTATGGTCGTAACTGTAGTTTGCCCACAGATTGAGATTTACATGTTTGGACTGCCAAGAGAGTTCCATCTCATTCGACACATACATGACAGATCTCAGGTTGGGGTTGCCTCGCCGCATTTGGTACTTGTCAATCTGTTGCGTAATATCGGACAACTGAGACAAAGAGGGTTGGTAGCCGGACACATAGCCTTTGTATTTCCAGAACCAACCTTTTCCAAAATCATAACTCATGGTCAACTGCGGGCGGGCAATCCAAGTGCTTTGTTTCTGTCCGGCTTGGTCAATGAGAGTGTGCATAACTCCGATACCTACCACATAGGAAAATTTATCTACTCTGTGCCGCATTTCTGCAAACACGTAGGTCTCGGCGGTGGTCATGTTAACGGTCGCTTCGGTACTGCCTAAGTAGGTATTCTTCACCCATTGTTGGTTATGCCGTGCACCTACTGTAAGCATGATATTTTCCCATTCCTTTTCATAGATAGCTTCGCCGATGAGAGACCACTTGTCACCCCTCACGGACGAAAGCACATTAGTGGTATCTGTCGAGACGGAGCCGAAAAACGGAGTTTGCAGAAAACGGCGGTCGCTGTGGGTGTTAATATACGTGCCGACCACGTCAAAATACAAGTGTTGCTTGTGCGGCAGGTTATGCTGATAGTAAATGTCCAATGACGGTGACTGACTGCTGCTTTTGTCGTGATCGTGTATTTCAAATGAATCCGTCGGCTGAAACAAACGGCTGTCGCGGTCAGATGGCCCGTAAGGCGTATATGCCATGTTGTCACGCAAACGAATATTCAGCATGTTTTTGTCGCCGTTTGTCCAGTTGTAATTCAGTGACACATTAACCGGATAAGTCTTGTAACGCGTCGGTTCGCCTACTTCGTTGTTCTCTATCTTGCCTGTCGAAAAATGGTAGGTCTCATTATTGGTGCGCGTCCAATAAATGTCATATGGCGCATAAGTGGCGACTGCTTGTAAAGACGATTTGCCAAAATGTACCTTACCCGCCAGATAGTAATTACCGATACCCGGCAGGGTCAATCCGTTTGTTCCTGCAAGCATGAGCGAACCGCCTGTGTCGCGGTGCTTGACAATATAATCAACTACAGCCGCCGCACCGTTGTATCGCACGCCCGGTTGGTCGTGGTACTCAATGCGGATAATATCTTTCGGGTTGATGGCTTTTACATCTGCCGTGCTTGCCTCTAGACCATTGATGCACAGCTGCACGCTCTCGTCAGAAAACGTTTTGACGGAATTGTCAATCGGGCTAATCACGATACGCGGAATTTGCAAGTTCTGTAGCAGGGAAACGCCATCCGATGAAGCCAGCATCTGCTCTTTGGACGGCAAGAGGATTTGCCGATCTACTTTCTGAATAATGGCTTGACTTTCTACCACCACTTCGCCTAATTCCGTTGCGCCTTCTTGCATTTGTATCGTGCCTATATGCGTATTGTCGTTCACGGTAAGAGCCATGCGGATTGTTTCATAACCAATATAGGAGAGTTCCAGAATATAGTTTCCGGTGTCCGCGTCAAGGGAGAATTTGCCGTTGATGTCGGTGGTGGTACCTGCAACCTGATCGCTATCATTGCTTAGCGTCACATTGACACCGATTAGTTTGGAGTTGTCCGTCCTGTCTATTACGGTTCCATTCACTTTGTTTTGGGCATACGACGCCCCTGCACTGACGATTGCCAGTGCTACAAATAGCACACGTGTTTTCATGTTACACTATGTTTTAGGGAGTGTTATTTGTCTTTGAGCAAGATCACCACCGAGCAATCTTCCTCACGGATGTTGCAGATAATGAACTCGTTGGGATCGGCGTTCTCGTTGTGCAAGAATGTCGCATCATTACCGTCTGCCGAATGGGACTGCATCAGTAGTTCGTAGTCCTTATCTTTTGCCAACTTCTGAATGTCGTTGTAAAGTACCTGCTTCTTGTCGCCTTTGGCAGTAATGATGATCATTCGGTTATAATTGGCGAACTTGCTGAGGTCAGTGCCTTGCGTGTTCGCTTCATCGACAACCACTTGACCGCCTGTCGCGATAGACAAACCGGCACTGAACATGGCTTGGTTGATGCAAACATATTCCACGCCTTCCATTTTGGAGTACTTCTCAAATATCTTATTTTGGGCTTGTGCAGCGATGCCGTAAAGGGCGATAACTGCAACTAAAAGAATTCGTTTCATATCAGTATAATTTATTGGTTTATATACGGTTGTATTTTTCCTAATGTCTCATTGATGTCGTTCACTTGCTCGGTTGCAATCATCGTTGAACGCATGAACGGAGCTGTTGAACGATTGATGATGTCATTGGCATAGAAAATCGCGTCTGCAGCTTCTTCCGGTGTGCTACATGTATCGCGGAATGGGTCTGTTGCTATTGTCCGCTGCTGATGCACGAACATGCCGCCACCTATCGCGAGAAGAATAGCCACCGTTGCTGCTACGCGATACCACATCTTCGGAGGCGTTTTCAAACGGAAGATCACACCTTTGCGCTGTTTGTCTTCCGGGATAAGCGGTTGTGTCTTCGTTTGCCCGAGGTTGTTCACAAAAGCGGTAATCTCCTCGGCTATGTCTTGCGGCATCTCTTGGTCGGATGTCTGTGCAAGCAATAGGAAGAGTTGCTTGTCTTCCTGCAAATCTTCCGGCACATCCTCACGACGGAAGAAATCAGCCAGCAGCCTTTCTTCTTCCGGTGTCGTTTGTCCCTCGTAGAAACGAGCAAGTAACGATTTGATTTGTTCTATGTTCATAGTGTATGTCATAGTTTTGCAGTCAGTTCTTTTAATGTTTTTCTTGCTCTTGATAGCAAGGTATAAATGTTTTCGCGGCTGAAATGAGTCAGTTCTTGTATCTGCTCTATCTCCAGTCCGTCAATGGTGCGTAACCGTAATATGACTTGTTGGTCGCTCGGCAGTTTGTCAATCAATTGGATCACTGCGTTGAGGTTACTTGCCGCTTCAATCTGATTTTCGGTGTTGTGGTCTAAAAGCGTCTCAAGGGTT
>CAMHSB010000031.1 GCA_946187695.1 uncultured Bacteroidales bacterium | reverse complement strand
TCAAAATCAAGTCAAATAGATTTAATAATCCGTCCAACTTTTTGGGGTCACCTCAACAAGAGCCGCTTTTCTTATCTGCGAACGATTAATTCTTCGAATTTTTCTGTGTATATAGGATGATGAATCAGGCGTTTTTGCGTTTCTCGAGTTGACCCTCAAGTGCGGCGAGGCATGCGTCGATACCTTCTTCGAAGGTGTCTGCTACTTTCTCGGCAAACATACCTGCGATGCGCATCTTCACTTCTTTGTTCGCATTCGTCTGCGGTTTGATGACCGACATACGGATCTCTACTTTGTCGTCCGGGTTCAAATGACGCTCAAAACGACTCATTTTCTTCTCAATAAACTGCTCGAGCTTCTCTGCCATCTCGAAATTTACAGCATTAATCGTCATGTTCATAGTAAACAAAATTTAAAAGGTTAAACGTTTTTTTCAAATTTGCTGCAAAGATACAACTTTTTTTACATATATGCAAATTTTTTAATGAATTTTTATTTGTGTATATCAAAAAATTTTATTACCTTTGCACCCGAAATGAGCACTTGGATCGATCTACACAATCCTGTCACGATTTGTCGTGCGTCAGCGGGTACGGGGAAAACCTACACGCTGGCGGCCTATTACGTGGGCTTGCTCCTCTCGGGTGAGGACTATCGCTCCATCCTGGCGATCACTTTTACCAACAAGGCCACCGCCGAGATGAGCGAGCGTATCCTTGGTTTTCTGCACGGTATAGCGGAGGGCGGCGAGGACGCTTTCCTGGCCTACGCGCGGCAGTTCATGCTCCGTGATGCGAATGCCGACGAGGCCCTGCTTCGCCGCAGGGCAGGGGAGTGCTTCCAACGCATGCTGCTCGATTTTGATAATGTGCAGGTGCAGACCATCGATTCCTTCCTGCTCTCGCTCTTGACCGGACTCGCGGGAATTCTCCATATGGGTGCGGGTCTGAACACCGAGCTCGATATCGATCAGGTCATCCGCACGGCGGTCGATCAATTGCTTACCACCGATCTGACCGAGGCCGACAAGGCCATCCTCGAGGATTATATGCAGCTTAAGCTCGATGAGCAGAGTCATTGGGATGTGCGGGACAGTCTCTTCGCGTTGGCCAAAGAGCTCTATAACGAGTCGGTCCAGATGCTTGATGCCGACGGTAAGATCCTCTTCGATGCCCGGGCAATCGCCCGCCGGCGCGAACAGATCGAAGCGCGTTGGCGCAACGATGAGCGGGTGCAGCAACTCAGGACCCTCATCGAGCATATCGACCCCACCGATTATAACCGCAACGAGAACGCCGCCTACAAGCGCCTGCGCGATTCCGTGCTTATGCCGGAGAAAGTCTCTGCCAAGGACCGTTTCCGCGGTGCGTCCGATACCTGCAAGCGTCCCGAACTGAAAGAGGCAACTGCGATAGCAGACAACCTGCGGCGGGACTATAACAACCTCTTTCTCACCATCCGTTTCAGTCGGGATCAGGAACTCATGGCGTCCCTCCAGGCGATCATTCAACGGAACTTGGCGGAGAATAACTGTGCCCTGCTGGCACGTACTGCCAGCACCCTTAGTCAGGCCTTGCGCACCGGGGATGCGGATTTCATCCTCGAGAAAGCCGGTATCCGCTTCAAGCACGTGCTCATGGATGAGTTCCAGGACACGAGTCGACTCCAGTGGTCGGTCATCGAGCAGCTCCTGCGCGATGTGCTTGCCGGAGCAGGCAACACCCTCCTCATCGTGGGCGATATCAAGCAGTCCATCTACCGTTGGCGCAACGGCGATTGGCATATCATGGAGGGCCTCACGGGGCATCTCACTTCCCTCACGCGCAATTTCCGGAGCTCCGAAGAGGTGGTGAAGTTTAACCTCTCCCTCTTCGATGCCCTTATAAAGCAAAGTGGGGACGAACTCACCGCCCGTATCTACGGCGAGGGCTTTGACCCTGCCAAACTGAACGATTTCTACCAAGCTGATAAAAAACACGGCGGATACGTCTGCTACGAGGCCCTGGCGAATGCCACCAAAGAGGACCTCGCGCTCCATATGCTCGATCAGATCCATGACCTGCTCCACCAAGGCACCAAACCTTCCGATATCTTGATCCTTGTGCGGGAGGGCAAAGAGGCGGCGCTCATTAGCTCCCTCACCGACTTGCCCATCGTGTCCTCCGATAGTTTTATCCTCGAAGCATCGAACGATATCCAACTTATCATCGCCGCCTTGCGGTGGCGTTTCCAAGACGATGTGGTGGCGCGTCGTTTCATCGAGCAGCAACATCCTTCCCCCGACATCATCGCCCGCATCGAGGAAGTCCTTACCCCCAAGACGCCCCTCTACGAGGCGGTCTGCGAGTTGGTGCGTATCCTGCTCTCCGATGCTGACGGACATTATACCGGTACCGAGACCGCCTATATCAACTCCTTATTGGATCGCACGCGCGAGTATGTGGGTGCGTACGGTAGTAACGCCGGGCAGTTCCTTCAATATTGGGACGATACGCTCCACAAGAAAGCGATCCCTGTCACGGCATCCAATGCCATCCGAATCATGACTATCCATGCCAGCAAGGGTCTCCAGGCACAGACCGTCTTTGTGCCCTTCTGTCTGTGGGATCGCGAGGCGGGACGCCATAAACCCAAGGTGTGGTGCAAGGTGCCGAATTCTGTCGATGAAACCGGCGATTTTGTGCCGATCCAGTTCGATGTCGATATGGCGGATTCAGCCTATGCCGATGCCTATCAGGACGAACTCACCAACCTCCGGATCGATAACCTCAATATGCTCTATGTGGCGCTCACGCGGGCGGAGGACAACCTCTTTGTCACCACCGCCTATTCCGTCAACAAAGATGGCAAACGCGGAGCATGCAGCCATGTCGGCAAATACCTCATGGATACCTTCGGCGAGTCGTACGAAGCCGGCGCACCGGTCATAAAATCTCAAATCACCACGGCTCTGCCGATCGATAGAAATCACAAATCACAAATCGAAGAGGCTGATTTCTGGTCCAATAGCGACCAAGTGCGTTTCGTGCAATCTCAAGAGGGTGCGCTCTATACCGAGAACGGCGAGGAAGCCTACCGCCGGGTGGCACGCATGGAGGAGGGTACGCTCTGCCATGAGATATTCGCCAACATCCGCAAGGCCGATGAACTCGATGCCGTGCTTGATGCCTTCGAGACCCGCGGTGAGATACGCGATAAAGCCCAACGCGAAGAGATCAAAAACCTCATCTCCTCCGCATGGGAAGGCAGCCCGCAAATGCGCGATTGGTTCACTGCTCCCTGGGAACTGCGCCTCGAAGAGGCGATCTACATCGACCAACGCGAACTGCGACCCGACCGTGTCATGATCAATCCGCAGACCAATGAGGCAATCGTACTCGATTATAAGTTCGGGTCCTGGAATCCGAAATACAAACAACAGGTGCGCGAATACATGGCGGCCCTGATGCAGATAGGGTATAGCCCCGTAAGGGGATACCTTTGGTACGCAAAAGAGAATAAACTGGTGGAAGTATAATGGAGACTTTTTTGCAACAGGTAGCACGCTCCATCATCGATCGGATGGATTGGAAGCAGTTAAGCCGCACGACCCTCGTGCTGCCCTCTCACCGTGCCGGTCTGGTACTCAAGAACGAACTGCTCTGCCTGCAGAAAGAACGGCATGCCCAAGCCGTTTGGGCACCGACCGTCCAGACCCTCACCCAACTTCAGGACTCCCTCAGTCCCCTCTATCCCGAAGACGAGCTCTTCACTATCGTCCGGCTTTACAAGCTATATATCCAATCTCCATTATCCAATATCCAATCTCCAATCATGTCCCTGGACATGTTCTACGGCTGGGGCCGTCAGATGCTCTCTGACTTCACCAACGTCGATGCTTCCATGCCGGCGGAGCAGGTGCCGAACTTCTTCGAGAACACCATTGCCGCCCATGAACTCAGTCAGTGGAACCTCGACCCCGAAGTAGAAGAACGCCTTCGGGCACTCATCAATCCAATATCCAATATCCAATCACCAATATCCAATGATTCCGTCCGGAATCAATACGAAGTATTGTGGAGGCAATTATACGAACTCTACACGGCGCTCCGTGCACAGATGAAAGCTGAGCAGAAGGGCTATGCCGGTCTGCGGCAACGTGCCGTGATCGAGGAGTGGAGTAGTGAACCCATCCAATCGAAGATCCAAGGTCGCACCTTCGTCTTCGTCGGTTTTAACTACCTCCTGCCTGTGGAACGCGAACTCATGCAACTGCTCCGCGATCAGGACCAGGCTCTCTTCTATTGGGATTTTGTGCCCGATTTCACCACCAACCCCAAAGCTTTTTCCTTTGCCCAACTCAATAGCGGCATCTTAGGCAATGCCTTACCCCCTAATCCACTAACCACTAACCCACTAACTCCTAAACGACCGGTCACGGTCATAAGTTGCGTCTCCAAAGAGGCGCAGGCGCAGTATGTCCACCGTTGGTTGCAGGAGAACTATACCGCCAAAGGACAGAAGGTCGGTGTCGTCATTTGTGACGAAACCATGCTCGAACCGGTCATCTATGCCTTGCCGGCCATCCAACTGCCCGAACAGGATACACCCGAACCCATCAATATCACCAAGGGTTTCCCGCTCCGCAACACCGATGTCTATGCCCGCGTTATCGCCTGGCTCTATGACCGCGCACGCGGCAAGGCAGAAGATACCGTTTCGCCCGATTTCATCGACCAATTAATAGCCGCCATCTTCCCGGAATCTACCGATCTCGACGTCTCGACATCTCGAGATCTCGAGCTCTCCCCTCTAAAATGGCAAGATCTTCTGATCTTGGAATCCGAATATCAGGTTCGCAAGATCGTCAACCAAATGCGTCTGCTCCTCACCGAGGGAATCGGCGTGCCCTTTACCCTCAAACTCCTGCGGCTCCTCATGCGGCGCACGATGGAGAGTGTCACCATGCCTTTCCACGGTGAACCCGTCACCGACATCCAGGTCATGGGTGTACTTGAGACCCGTCTGCTCGATTTCGACAAACTGCTGTTGCTCAACGTGGACGAGGGCATCCTGCCCCAGCGGCAGACCGACAACTCCTTCATCCCCTTCTATCTGCGCAAGGCTTACCACATGCAGACCTCTGATGAGAAGGCCACCATCTACGCCTATAACTTCTTCCGTCTGCTCAGCCGTTCCGGTCATACCACGCTTCTCTACGGTCAACCCGACACCCTCGGTGGTAGCCGTGGTATGTCCCGTTTTATCATGCAGATCCTCTATTCCGATGCTTTCGACGTCACCCGCGCCGAACTCACCGAACCCAACACCCTCCGTCCAATCTCCAATCTCCAATCTCCATTCTCCAATATCCAATATCCAATATCAAATCGTCTCTCGCCTTCAGCGTTAAATACCTTCATCTCTTGCCCCAAGCAGTTCTATTACCTCTATATCGAGCATCTCCATCCGGGCGATGAGAAAGAGACCCAGTTCGAGGACAACACCATCGGCTCCTTCGTCCATCACGCGATGGAGCATATCTATCGCCATGAGTTCCATTGCGATGATATCCATCCCACGACCGTTTTGCCCGATCAAATCGAGGCAATTATCCAAGACGAAACCAAACTCCAGGAAGCCCTCATGGCAGCCTATGATGCGATGGAATCGGAGGATAACAAGCATTTCCTGCCATCCGAACACGTCGCCGAGAACGTCATCATCAAGGGCTATGTCCGTAACATCCTCGAGCGCGACCGCGAGGATGCCAAGATAGGCCTCCAAGTCTATCATCTGGAGTATCCCTGTTATTTCCCCGTCGAGATAGAGGGCATCGGAACGATCCAGACCGGAGGCAAGATAGACCGACTCGATATCTTCGGTCCGGAGGGCAACCAAACCCTGCGCGTGGTCGATTATAAATCCGGCGGTTATTCTGCCTCCACCCATGCGGACAAGATGTCCGCGTCCTGGGACGAGATCATGGAGGATGACAACAAATCCTACGTCCGCCAGACCATGATCTACAGCCATGCCGTCATGGCGAATGATGACACCGGACTGCCGATCGAACCCCACCTCTTCTTCTGCCGGCGCAAGCTGACCGATATCGTCACTACCCTCGATGTCGATAACACCACGGTGCGCGATTATCGTGCGATCAGCGGACCTTTCTACGAGGCGCTGCAGACCAAGATCAAACAAGTCCTTACCACCACTGACTTCCCCATGTGCGAAGACGGTAAATGTCCCCCGCATTGTAAGTTCTTCCAACTCTGCGGACGCAAACCCAAAGAATTCTGAATCCTGAATACTAAATGCTTATGATTAATCATTATAAAGTAGCCGAACACATCTTTGCGATCGAGGCCGAGCCGCAATACCTCGAGCTCTTGACCAACTACGCACCCTTCCTCACGGAGCCGTGCGCCGAGCCGCTTTTCACCATCACGGTCCATGACGAACCCGTCCCTTCCACCGAAGGATGGACCTCTGTCTTCACCGACACCTCCGATGACGACATGCCCCGTATCGAGATGTACCAGCGCGGCGACGAATGGCTCTTTTGTGTGTCTATGACCCGCGAGGGAGCCGTCGAGTGCGCCATGCGCTGCTCTGCCGATTGGAAGCGGGTCCATTCCTACATCCGTCCCCAGACGGCTCGCTTTGCGATCGACAATGCCGCCATGCTCGTCTATGCTTTTGCTACCGCCGATAAGGCGACCCTCCTCTTCCATTCGTCTGCCACTGTCCTCGACCACAAAGCTTATATGTTCCTCGGTCATTCGGGTACGGGCAAGAGCACGCATTCCCAACAATGGAAAGCTGCCTTCCCCGAGGCGCACTTGCTCAACGACGATAACCCCGCTGTCCGCATCATCGACAACCAAACGATTGTCTTCGGTACACCCTGGTCCGGTAAGACACCCTGTTATCGCAACGAGCAGGCACCTGTGCAGGCACTCGTCCAACTGGCGCAAGCCCCAGAAAATAAAATAACACGCCTGCGTATGACGCAAGCGTATCCTTTTATCTTAGCCTCGGTCAGCGGACTCAAGGTCTTCCCGCATATGATGGACCTCATCTTCGAGTCCATCGCCAAGCTGCTCGAACTTACTCCGGTGTATCGGTTGGAATGTCTGCCAAATCCCGATGCTGCACGCGTATGCGCTCAAACGTGTTCACTTTAGCGCGGTCATAAGGGCACGAAACCTTGATATAATTCTCGGTGAAACCGTACATAAGTCCGTCTTTTTGGGCACTTTCCCAGAGTACGGTACCTTCATATCCCTGGTGTTCTTTATAGAACGCCTCGGTTTTTTTTGCGCTGATGGCATGCAGCACCTTGCTGCGGCGTTCTCGCTCTTTCTGCGGCACCACCTCCAATTCCATCTCCAACATCCGCGTGTTGGCGCGCTCCGAGTAGGTGAACACATGCAACTGACTCACCGGTAAAGACTCGATGAAATCGATATAATCCTGCCAGCAGGCCTCTGTCTCGCCCCGAACACCTACCATACAATCCACCCCGATGAACGCATGGGGCATTACGGTCTTGATATGGTGCACGCGCTCGGCAAACAGCTCCCGCGTGTACCGCCGACCCATGATCTTCAGCACTTCGTTACTGCCGCTCTGCAGAGGGATATGGAAATGCGGTGCAAAATGCTTACTGCCCGCCACGAAATCGATGATTTCATCGGACAATAAGTTCGGCTCACAACTGCTGATCCGTACGCGATAATCGCCCTTGAGTTCGTCAATTGCGCGAATAAGGTCGATGAAATGTTCTCCTGTCGAACGCCCGAAATCACCGATATTCACGCCGGAAAGGATAATCTCCTTTGCTCCGCCGTCTATCGCCTCCTGCGCCTGTTCCACCAGACTTGCAATCGATGGGTTCCGACTCTTGCCTCGCGCCAACGGGATCGTACAATAAGAGCAGAAATAGTTACATCCGTCCTGTACCTTCAGAAAACACCGCGTCCGGTCATCCTTGCTATACGCCCCGTGGAACTCCTCCACCTCCCGAATAGGGGAACAGGATATCTTACAGTCGTTAGCGGTCTTACAGTCGTTAGACGGTCTTACAGCGTTAGCGGTCTGCTCGAGTTCGTTAATGAATTCGAGCAAATGGAATTTCTCGTTTTGCCCAAGCACGTAGTCCACCCCCTCAATTTGCACGATCTCATCGGGCTTCAGTTGCGCGTAGCAACCCGTGACGATCAGTATCGCATTCGGATTTTGCCGCCGGATACGATGAATCATCTGGCGGTCTTTATGATCGGCTGCATCGGTAACGGAGCAGGTGTTGATGATACATACATCCGCCTGCTCCCCTTTGTTTGCGCGTCGATGACCACGTGCGATCAAGGCCTTGCCTAACGCACTCGACTCCGCAAAATTAAGTTTACACCCTAACGTAGTAAAAGAAACGATCATTTCTTCGTCTTCTTATCGCTCTGTTTCACGCTCTTCTTCTCGCGCACTTGTTTGTGCACGAACAGACCCGGCAGCATCGTCTCTACGACGCCGTCAATGATCGGACCGAACAAATACATCGGATAGGCTTTCCATACATCGTTCTTCCATGCTACCCGGTACTTACGCGGTGCCGGATCCACTGCCGTCGGGTTGCTCTTAGGAATAAGCGTGTTCGCGATGCTGTTGAACGCACCCGCGTTCTTTGTTACGATCTTGTACGGGATATCATCCTCTTTGTGTACCTTCACCTCCAGACCGTGGTACTGCATGCAGAAATCGCCCGAAGCCTGGATCTTGTCGCCCTTGTAATGCGTATCTAATGCATCCACATGGCACTCGCACGTCATGCCCACCAGCGGACGCAGGAACGTATTGATATCGTGCGCCTCGATATGCGTTGCGTGCACATCCAGCTCGAACGTCTCTGCCTTATCCATGATCATGTTGTACTTCGCTACTAACTGACCCTCCTTGCCGAACGGCGCTTTGGCTACATTATACCATGTCGCACCCGGCTTGTTCGTTACATTCGACATATGCGCCCGCGCCTTGCCTGCATGGATCTCGCCGCAGTTCACGTTCGTGCTCGAGTAATAGACATCTACTTTCTCTACCTCGGCCTCGATCTGCTTCACCAGGAACGTCACCGGCACTTGCCTCAGGAAAGCCTGCGGCGTCATGAACGGCACTTTCGGGGCGTAGCGGTCATCACGATAGACATGCATTCGCTTCACGCTTGTCTTCAGCGACTCCAAGGTATAGTCCTGATTCATTGCCTTGTGAATAGGATTGAACGGAGAGGTCTCTACGCTGTTCAGCTCCATATCGATCCAGGTCGTCGGCTCGCGCATCTTGTCTGCCAGTTTTTGCGGACTGATCGAGTTGTAGAAATGCGTGTAACCCAATTGCAACGCCCCCTGATCAGCCGTGTAGAGGTCGTGCAGCTCCATCGCGAACAGACCGTCCGGCGTGTGCAGCTCGCACGCACCTAACGATACCTTATATATGGAGTCGTTGTACGTAAATACGGAATCAACCAGATTGTATGCGATATCGTGTCCGGCCACCGACAGATCCTTCACGGTCACGAACAGCGGCGAGCAGGTGCTGCGCAGCTCGGCTTGGAAATCATTCAGCTCAACCGCCTTCACGCCCACAGCCTGCAACCATTGGCTCGCGTGCTCCATCGTCGTATCTTTCGGCAGCAAGGGTAGGAGGGATTCCGGGTGCTTCTCGTCGAGGAACGCTAACACGTCCATATCGTCGATCGAGATCTTGTGGATCGCAATCGAGTGATTGCGAATCAACTCCCAATAACTGATGTTCCATACCGCTAATTTCGGAATACGGAGCGCCAAACCCGGGACATGTTGCCCGTCGATGCTGTCCGCCAGCTCCAGACTGTTCGTGCTGAACGATATGTCCTTCACCACCGCCGAACCGCTGATCAGGTTCAGATAGATATGCCCCACTTCCGCTTTCACTCCCGGCAGTTGCGCAATCGTTTTGCTTACTTCTTTCTGAACAACGCGAGACACAATGAGGTCGGCGCACAGGAATACGATGGTACCCAGCACCACCAGCGTACCCGCAATCCACAACGAGATTTTTACACCTTTTTTCATAATGCAGCGTAATTTTGCCGCAAAATTACTATTTTTTTTTGACATATGCAAAATTTTTAGCAAAAAAATAATCGATTTGCTTGCAAAAAGAAGATTTCTTGTCTTCGTCTAAGCTTGCTTAAGTGTGCTTTTCTTTGCTAAAAAGATTGTAGTTTGCACCAAAAGCTTGCTCTACTGGCAAAGTAGATCCATCATCACCTATGACACCAAGGATATCATCGCGGATGCGCGTGGTGATATAGAGGTAGTGCCGTGTTGGGAGTGGCTCATATCGCCCATCGACCTCGGTGTAATCGCCACATCGCGGTCAGGGCGAACAAACGTGGCAGAAAATCGGCAGACCGTAGGTAAGTATAAAAGAAAAAACCGCCAGTGTCTTTACGACCTGACGGCTTGTCGGACTTACTCCGTATGTTATATCTTGATGTGTTTGCGGAATATTTGATAGGTGTACTCCTCTTCATCCGTGCTATACTCCGGCACTTTTGCTTCTCCTACAAACTCAAAACCATGGTTTGGATAGTACTGCCAATTACATGAGCTGTCTGTCCAGAGATATAGCCACTCTATGCCACGTTTCCGTAATCGCTCTATTAGTGCGTTTAACACAGACGTACCATAACCCTTTTTTTTGCTGATGAAGAAAGAGAGCTTTGCCGAGTTGGGCAGCATCTTTGACAGAAGTTCTTCATCAGTCCGCATTAGGTATCGCTCGTTGGTTAGGAGTTTCTGTTGCTCATCATCTGTCAAGGCAGGCAGTTGGTTTCTAAGCCACGTGGCAGCACTGTTCGTTTCACCGGGCAGCCATGCAAAAGCGATGGCTTGCATACCATCTTCGTCCTCTGCCTGCAGAGCAAGGTCAGCAGAATACAGGTAGTATCTTGTCAGATATTGACAAAAGATACGGGCGACTGCTGAACCGTGCGCACCTTGATTTTTTCCCCACACGCCCTCTGCCATCTCAGCAACGAGGTCTATATTACCTTGATTAAATGGTTTGATTTCCATAATGCGTATATCTCCTTGAAAACGACCGCAAAATTACTAAAAATTTTGCACATATGCAAATAAATCGCTCATATTCTAATCAAAACACACCATTTTCCCAAATAAATGCCTTCTGGACAGCATAGCACCGGGCGCAGCTGCTTGGTCAGGGCGAACAAACGTGACAGAAAGAGGTAGACCGTAGGTAGATATGAAAGAAAACTGCCGGCTCGTCACGAGGCAGCAGTCCTACAGCGTTTATAACACCTGTCTGTGTATGTTGTGTTGCTTCATTTCAAATAATGGCGAACAATAGCAGCCAACTCTTTCATCCAATCCAAGGAACGAGGCTGATAATTATCGACAAAGTGGCTTGTGTGCAACAGAATATGCTTGCCATCTGCGCTCTCGTGAACATTGATAAAATCGCCTTTCCTAAATTTATTGTTTGCGCGATATAGAGGCATTCTGCATTTAGTGGCTTCGTCGTAGTGAGAATATGTTTCCTCGGAAACAATAATACCCTTGTAGGTATAGTTCAACACACCCCCGTCAAAGTTCTGAATGATATGAAGATCATTGTACCAGTCAAAGTAATGGTAGATATCGAAGATGACAACAGGGAATTTTCGGAAGAAAGGTTGTGCCAAAATTCCACCTTTCGATATTCTGCGTTCGATTGAGCGCCTGGTCACATCATTCTTTACGCTCGTCTTCATACAGTTACAACTCAAGTCAGTCATAAAACTATATTCATAGAAATTGAGCAACTGCCTTGGTTGAACTTGCTGCTCCGGCGACAGAAGGAGGTTGATGAATTGCTGCTGGGCTTTCCAAGTCACGGAAGTACCTCGATTTAACTCATCCCAAGACTTGGGATTGTTTGATGAGTTATTATCCTTCAGCATAATTTGTCCGTAAAATGGACGGCGAGGGTGATAAGCATCCCATGAACGAGCCTCAAACCAGTTCGGAATGTTTTCGGGGGACTTTGATTTCCAAATCAAGGCATTGTTGGTAAAGGCAAAGTCTGCCGCAGTGCATTCTTTACCAATAATAAGAATCTTCGAGGCAGGGTTTCCCTGACCGATATAAGAATCTTCCCCGAAGTCTTGCTTCAATAGTTCTTGAAACTCGGAAGGATATTGAGCGTAGAAGTCCTGCATACGGCTATTGCAACAGGTTCAAGATTTCCTCTGGCTTCGGGAATTTGCTAACGTGCTTACCGTCAGTAAACAGAACCTTTGTTTCAACAAGAGTAGAAGCCAAACGGCTGTCTTGTGAAATTCGGTCTTTAGCTTTAGTAAAGCCAGTAATTTCACACAACTCATAACCATTGAGGTCACCCAAGGACTTGAAACTATATCCCATCCAAGTCAATCCCTTGACCTTTCCAAAGAATGCCCAAAGATCTTGGTCTAAAACAATTATCAACTTAGGACGAATGACATCCTCAATAATGTCTTGAGTCAAAGCGACCTGCGCGGCTACGTAACCAAACACTTTGGGATTGCAGATGATGTTCTGCATTGCGACTTCATGATTTGGCTCCTTAAAACCAAACATGTCCAAATATGTGCTACGACCCATTAAATCATTTTGATCCGAGACGAGCATGTGCTTAACCAAATACGGATATGGATGCTCAACATCCGGGAAGCGGAAAGTCGAGGACTTGCCATTTCCAATAAGACGAGGATTAAAACCTAAAATCAAGATGTCCTTTTGTTCATCGTTAATAGCAACTTTATATCCCCTCTTTAATATAGGATGAGATGCTCCGAATTCATTCCACAACAAATCGTATGCGCTCTCCATGTAAGATGTCTTCACTACTTCATCATTAACAATATCATTTACTGGAGTCTTAATCACCTCAGCAACAGGTTCTGCTTCAACTCCCGAGGGATTTGGCTTTTTGTTTTCTCTCTTAGGGGGAGCAGTCTCAGCAGACATAAGCATAAGTCTATACGTCCGGTTACGTTTTAACTTATGTACCCACAAGAAAATGCCCAATATTATGTATTTGAGGAGGAATAACAGTAAAATTACTCCCAAAGCCAAGATAATCCAAGGTAAGATTTCCCCACCGTTCTCCTTATAAGCCATGATGCCTATAATGCCGAACATGAAAGCAAGGGCGACAAGACCCCATACTACAGCTTTTGAGTCATCAGAAATGCCGATTCTAATAGAAAACACCCTGCGCCACTTAGCTTTTAGATATTGCCATGTTATGTACGATAAGCGAGGATTCATAGGGTCAATATACTCCAACCAATTCACACCTTGCTCCATCTTGCTTACAACTGCGTATGTGTATTTAGTCCGAACCTTTTCTTCTTTATTAAACGCTTTAAAAGAATTGGTTTTAACTTGCACAATCAACCCCATAAGTTGTTTTACCACCTCATCTGGATTGTCTGAAAATTCTTGGCTTATTACAGCATCAACATTGCGCAAAACAGCTGCATCAATCGAGTTAATATAGTTGTCTTGCTCTATCTTCGCTCTTGAAGCTTCTCGTTCACGAATAGCATCAGCCTTAGCTTCTTGGTTAATTGAATAACGACGTCTATCTGCACCTGCTTCGCCAAAAACTCCATAACCAAAAGCGTTACCAGTAATATGACCAAGTCTTGATGCAAGTGAGTCTCCAAATTTACTCATATATCTAAAAATTAAGATTTTGCTGCAAAGGTACAAAAATAATTTGACATAAGCAAATTATAAAGTACTAAAGTGCAGATTTACACAAATTTTTATCAATTACCACTTTGTTTGACAAACTCTTTTGTCTTCAACCCCAAGTTTGCAAAACGCATATAATTCAACAATTCATAAACGTCTTTACGAATAGATTCAGTATCTTTCCCTGAATTAAACATCGGTTTTGACGCTTCGTTAGCCATATAAAAATATGCTAATGTAAAGGTGTTGCCTAGTTTACCCAATGCCCATATGACAGAGCCTACATATGGCAAGTCGAGCAGAGTAAAATCCTTATGGAATGAGGTTTGCACTTCAAGACCATGCAACACAGTACAAGCCATAATAGACCATACATGCGGAGCATGTAAACGTAAATGCTGACATGCGCATAGATGAATTAACTCCTGCATATTGAGTTGAGAGCGATCCACTGGAGTATCAGCAGGCAGGCGCAAACGAACAGGAAAATAACGATAGTCTTTAGCAAGTTGGTCCTGGTTTTCTATGACAAACTCTATTGGCGCATAATGAGTAAGAACCTTGGCTGCCTCAAAATCGTGGTATAAATCCCAAACTACTTCGACTGCTTTAAGATACATCGAGTCAAAGTGTTTGTCTAGATATTTCAGCACAAACACACGATCGGTCTTAACTTCGGTGTCGAGGAAAGTATAAATAATCTGCTTTTGTTCATAAGCAGTCAGATAAGGCAAGCGCACTCGCAACTCCTTGCGAGCAGCTTGTTTTTTACCAACACCGTTAAACTCTTCTAATAACTCATCAACCGGACGGTACTTAGGTAGTGGTTTGATATCATAACGATGCTCCATCTGCCACTCTTCCCACTCAATACTCTCAAGAAGGCGAGTGATAATAAACGGATGCTCGCGCTTGCGAAGCACCTCTCGGTCCTTTTTTGATAGAGCACTTATATAAGCTCGAAGTAATTTCTCCTCAATACCCTCCTCCGCCAAAGCAAGTACTCTTTTTACAGGTTGAGTCCCTAGCAACCAGTCTTCTTTCTTGTAAGGTGATTCAAACATAATATATAAAAATTAAAAGTTCAGCGTGACCTTTTCCTGATCACGCTGCAAAATTACTACTTATCACTTCCACAAGATGAAAGTGAAGCAAAAAAGTGCAAATTATTTATATATTTGATGCATTTGGGCTATTTTTTCCGCAAACTCATCTCTATACCATTGAGGACTGAGGACTTCGAGATTAGCGCCTTGTTTGAGTAATTCCTGCGTAAACTCAAACGAAGGAATTATATTATAGCGGAAAATGGAGAAGTTCTCATTACGCTCTATCTCTTCCTGCGAATGATGGAGCGGTAATGTGCGGAAATAATTAGCCTCTATTGCGACCACTTTTATCTCAATCGGTTGTGGCTGGTACTCCATGCCACTGACTCCATACGTGTCTTTGAAATAGGTTTCGCCGTCAAAGTCTGCCGGTAAAATGTATTTCTCGGATGTCGGCTTCAGTTCCTTAATACGATCGAGGGAATAAACGCGCAACTGGTTATGACCTCTTGACAAGGCAACGATGTACCAACGCTGCCGGAACATCTTGAGGCAGTATGTTTCTATAGGGAACGTGCTCGGCACAGGTTTATAGAAACTTTGGTACGTCATTTCAAGGACAGTTCCGTCTCGCATAGCTTCGATAAATGTAGTAAGATACTTTTCGCTTGAAGGAACAGGCTCGAACAGAATACGGTCGTTGAGAGCCTTACTATCCTTCACAAGCGAATTGACGGCAAAGAGGTTGACCATTCGAGCGCGCCAATCGACGTAGTTCGCATTAGGCGTTTCCTCGATATAATATTCACCGAAATTGTTGCACTTGATCTCGATATCGAATAGCAATTGCACAGCATTGCGCCAGCGATGGAAAGTAGTTTCCGGAATCGAATCTGTCTTGTAATCGTTAACGGACGAGCGCACCCATTTGTCATCAATAGCCTCGCGCGATATAGGTCCGCGAGCAATTGTATTGACAAGCCAAATGTAGCACTCAAACAAATAAGAGGTTGACGATTTTCTCATAACAGCCTGCCTTTAGACGTTGCAAATTTATATCATTCCGCTTCCACAAGATGAAAGTCGGTGCAAAAGTACTGCTTTTTGTTCAATTATGCAAGTTTTTTGCGGGTCTTTTTCCCAAAAAGTACATTTTTTTTTGAGATTTGGGGAATTTGCATACTCAATCCACCACCACAAATCCCGCCCAATAATACGACTCCGAGTATATATATCCAAGGTAAACCAATTTCGTATATTTGTACGTATAGTGAAAGGCATCTACGGGATGCCCTATGTTAAACAATTAAAAAATTAAAGACTATGGCAACAAAGAAAATGCCGCTTGCAGCACTGCAAGCACCGTGTGTGTACAAACGCAACAAGTATCGTAATCTCGCGATTGAGTATTACGCTCGTAATACATCATCCGTATAGGCGCTTACGCATGAGAGCGATGGCCACAAGGAGCATGGTTCTCGTTCTCGGAGTTAGCGCAGTTATTCAGTCAGAAGTTCGGTTGGGATGTGGATGCGCACTCGTTGCGCAGGCAATTGCGAAGGGTGAAACCATTTGACGAGGAGGTGAAAGAACGTGTTTTTGAACTGATTGCGCATTTTGGGGCAGATGGGGTTGCTCATGCCTGTAAAAAGCAGTAATTTTGTCGTCGGATTTGGAGATTTAAGGGAGAAAAAAATGATGAGTTTTTATATCGGTGGCACGGTGTTCCTTGTTTTGCGAAAGGGGAGTTGGTGGCTGTAGTTTCTCCTCTCCCCAAAAATCAGCAGATTTGCGGGGACCCCGAAGGATTTTCAAAGACAAAAGGCGTGGCGGATGGAAAATGGCCAATCCGATGGGTCAACAGGTTATTTATGTAAGAGATCAGGACTTCCTCGGGTCTTCCTTAGGTCGTTCTCGGGACGTGGTCCCGTGATGGTCGCGTTATTGACCCGACATAACCAGGTAAGTATATGGGAAAAGTAAGTTTTGATATGGGAATTGATGCGGTGAGGGGTGTGTTGATGGGCACGCAACCGCTTCACTGCGGTAGCAGCAGCGGTCAAGACCCGTCGTAAGGACCTGAGCCACATCGCTTCCGACATGCAAGCGTTCGAGGCACAGAAGAACACCGCCGGCGGCAAGAAGACGATGAAAGCCTACCTCTGGCTCGTCTGCGGTCAGGAGTACGATCAGGCGCACCCGCGTAGCTAATCGTCACCCCGCTTTTCGAGAAAAGGGACCCTTAGGGTCTCTTTTTTTCGTTTTTATTTGCGTATGTCAAAAAAAAGTTGTATCTTTGCACGCTAATTTGGATAAATATGGATTCTTTTGAACAATTATGCCAGAAACGGCGGTCGATACGGAAGTACACGAACCGGCCGGTGGAGCAGGAGAAAATAGACTATATGTTGCGCTGCGCGTTGATGAGTCCGAGTGCCAAACGGACCTGTCCGTGGGAGTTTATCGTGACACGTGATGAGGCGAAATTACGTCCGCTGGCGGGTTGCCGCACGTACGGCAGTCAGATGTTTAACACCGCGACGGCCGCCATCATCATTGCTTTGGATCCGACCTTGTGCGACAACACCTGGATGGCTGATGGTGCGATCGCGGCGGAGCATATCCTGCTGGCCGCTGCCGAGCAGGGAGTAGGGGCGTGTTGGTGCCATGTGTATGAGCGCGAGGGTGCGCCCGAGTTGACGCGAAAGTTGTTCGGCATTCCTGAGGATAAGGTGGTACTCTGCGCGATTGCGCTCGGATACCCTGATGAAGAGAGGAGCTCGTATGACCTTTCTCGTTTAAAATACGAAAAAATACATAATGAAAAATATTGAAAGTTCGCATATGCTACTCTTCAGGGTACCGGCCCCATGCCTACGACTCTCGCGTACCCTTTCGCTCGAGAGGCCCCTTCAGAGTATATATGCTCGCAGAAAATAGAATAAATTTATGAAACCTATCATTGCAATAACGGCCGGTGATACGAACGGCGTAGGATATGAAGTGATCATCAAGAGCCTGCTGAACGGGTACGTGTTCGAGGTGATGCGCCCTGTGATCTACGGCAATGCTGCGGTGGCGAAACAGCATATCCACACGCTGGATGAGGACTATCGCAATATCAACTGGAACATGATCGACTCGCCGGAACAGGCGAAAGACGGTCGTCTGAACCTCATTACCTGCTATACGGATAACCTGCCCGTGGAACTGGGCAAGAACACCGAGGCGTCCAACAAAGCCGCTAAAGCCGCCCTTGATCGCGCGTGCGCAGATCTGCAGGCGGGTAGGGTGCAGGCGTTGGTAACGGCGCCGCTCAATAAGGAAGCACTCGGCGGCGGACATACGGAATATCTGGAAGAAAAGTTTAAAGTTGAAAGTTTAGAGTTTAAAGGATCGCTCATGATGCTCTGTTCGGGCAATCTGCGGGTGGCGCTGGTGTGCAACCATGTGGCGTTGGCGGATATCCCGGCGCAGATCACCGAGGAAAGAATATTGCAGAAGATGACGCTCCTGAATAAGTCCCTCAAGCGCGATTTCGGTCTGGAGAAACCCCGTATCGCAGTGCTGGCCCTGAACCCGCACGCAGGCGAGGCAGGATTGTTGGGTAAGGAAGAGCAGGAGATCATCGTGCCGGCGATCGAGAAAGCGAATGAGCAGGGTATATGGGCGTTTGGTCCTTATGCCGCCGACGGTTTCTTCGGTTCGGGGCACTTCAAGCATTTCGATGCCGTTCTGGCGATGTACCACGACCAGGGCCTGATCCCCTTCAAGACGCTTGACATGAGTGGCGTGAACTTCACCGCCGGACTGAATATCGTCCGTACGTCCCCAGATCACGGTACAGGATACGATATCGCCGGTAAGAACCAGGCCGATGAGTCGTCCATGCGCAATGCGCTCTTCATGGCGCTCGATGTGCTGCGTCAACGCGAGGAGTACGACGAGCTGACAGCCAACCCGCTTCCGTTCATCGTACGCGAAGACAGAGAGGGACGGCCGCGTAGAGAATTTATAGACTTCAAGACAACGAAGTATCAGGATAATAAAGAATGAAAGAATGAAAGTTGAAAGAATGAAAGAATATATGACTTCACAAGAGATTAGACAGTCCTTTTTGGACTTTATGGCGTCGAAGGGACACCAGGTGGTACCCTCCGCGCCGATGGTGATTAAAGATGACCCCACATTGATGTTCACCAATGCCGGTATGAACCCGTGGAAAGGTATCATCTTGGGCAATGATCCGATCAAATATCCGCGTGTGGCAGACAGTCAGAAGTGTCTGCGCGTGAGCGGTAAGCATAACGACCTCGAAGAGGTAGGGCACGATACGTACCACCACACGATGTTCGAGATGCTGGGCAACTGGTCGTTCGGCGATTATTTCAAGAAAGAGGCGATCGATTTCGCCTGGGAGTATATCGTGGATGTACTGAAGATCGATCCGGCTAACCTGTATGCGACCGTGTTCGAGGGCTCGAAAGAGGAAGGTCTCGACCGTGATGACGAGGCGGCTTCCATCTGGGCGAAACACTTGCCTGCCGACCATATTTTGAACGGCAACAAGCACGATAACTTCTGGGAGATGGGCGATACGGGTCCCTGCGGTCCGTGTAGCGAGATCCACGTGGACAGCCGTTCCGCCGAGGAGCGCGCGAAAGTGCCGGGTCGCGAGTTGGTGAACAAAGACCACCCGCAGGTGATCGAGATATGGAACATCGTCTTCATGCAATACAACCGCAAAGCGGACGGCAGTCTCGAACCGCTGGCGAAGAAAGTGATCGACACCGGTATGGGCTTTGAGCGTCTGGTGCGTACGATCCAAGGCAAGACCTCTAACTACGACACGGATGTCTTCCAACCGATGCTGCGCAAGATCGGCGCTATCTGCGGTTGCGAGTATGGTAAGGACGAGAAGACGGATATCGCCATGCGCGTTATCGCCGACCATATCCGTACGATCGCGTTCGCCATCACGGACGGACAGTTGCCGAGCAACGAGAAAGCCGGTTACGTCATCCGTCGTATCCTGCGCCGCGCCGTGCGCTACGGTTATACGTTCCTTAACATGCGCAACGCGTTCCTCTATCAACTTGTGCCGCAACTGATTGCCGACCTCGGCGAGGCGTACCCAGAACTGAAGGCCCAAGAGGCACAGATCACGCCGGTGATCAAGAGCGAGGAGGAGGCTTTCCTCCGTACGCTCGACAAGGGTATCACGCTGCTTGATAAGCTGATGGCCGATGCCAAACAAGCCGGCAAGACCGAGATCTCGGGTGTGGATGTATTCACGCTCAAGGACACCTACGGCTTCCCGCTCGACCTGACCGAACTCATCCTCCGCGAGAACGGATACACCACCAACGAGGACGAATATAACAAAGCGCTCGAACATCAGAAATCGATGGGTCGCGAGGCGAATAAGCAGGATTTAGGCGATTGGAACGTGCTTCGCGAAGGCGATACGGAGTTTGTGGGATATGACGAGCTGTCCGTAGAGACACATATCCTGCGTTACCGTCAGGTGAGCCAGAAGGGCAAGAGCTTCTATCAGGTCGTACTCGACAAGACACCTTTCTATGCCGAGATGGGTGGAGAGGTAGGAGATACAGGAGAATTAAAAATTCAAAATTTAAAATTCAAAATTATTGATACCAAGCGGGAGAATGGTTTGCCGGTACATATCCTGACGGAACTGCCGAAGGATGTAGAGGCTACGTTTGTGGCGGAAGTGGATGCCGAGCGTCGTCAGGCGATTGCATGCAACCACTCGGCCACCCATATCATCCACCACGCGTTGCGTGAGGTGCTTGGTAAGCACGTGGAGCAGAAGGGTAGTTTGGTGACAGCCGACAGTCTGCGTTTTGACTTCAGTCATTTCCAGAAAGTGACGCCGGAAGAGCTCCGTAAGGTGGAGCAGGTAGCGAATGCCTTCGTGCGTCGCGATTTCCATCTGGAGGAGAGTCGTCACACGCCGATCAATGAGGCCAAGGCGATGGGCGCTATGGCCCTGTTCGGCGAGAAATACGGTGACGATGTACGGGTCATCAAGTTCGGCGACTCGGTCGAGCTCTGCGGCGGATGTCACGTATCGAGCACGGGTCGTATCGGTGCGATCCGTATCGTGATGGAGACCAGTGTGGCAGCCGGTGTACGTCGTATCGAAGCGGTGACGGCAGCCAAAGCGGACGAGCTCTATTACATGGCGCAAGATACACTCAACGGCCTGAAGGCGCTCTTCAATAACGCACCCGATCTGGCCGGTACGGTTCATAAGTTCCTTGACGAGAATGCATCGCTCAAGAAGCAGATCGAGCAGTTCACGGCAGAGAAGATCGAGCAGTACCGCGATCAGATCATCAACCGTGCGGAAGACTATAACGATATCAGACTGGTGCGTCTGGAAGGCGAGCAGAACCCGGAGATGATCCGTGGTGTGATGCCGCTGCTGCGCGGTAAGTTCACGGATGTGAAGTTCGCCGTGGTGGCTGCTACGTGTTGGGAGAACAAACCGACGATCGCGGTCTTCCTCAGCCAACCGCTGGTGGACGAAGGCAAGAATGCCGGCGCGATGATCAAGGCGGCTGCCAAGAATATACAAGGCGGTGGTGGCGGTCAAGCTTGGTTTGCTACCGCCGGTGGCCGTGATGTGAACGGTCTGAAGGCTGCGATGGAAGAGTTGATAAATAACATAGGAGCATAGGAAACCAGGAAACTAGGTAAGATATGATAAAACTTCCAACAAGTTATCTCCCGCCGAAGATCCGGAGTGCAGCCCGCTTTGCAGTAGTCGGCACGACAGGTATGTTTGTGCAGACCTGGTGCTTCATGGCGGCCTTGCTGGTCCTGGGGCATCCCGAGAAAGGTGCGGTGCTGTACTATATCGCCTTCGGAATAGGGTATATCCTGGAGATGATCCCGAATTATCTGTTTACCAACTGGTACACCTTCGGCACCAAACCTACGATCAAGAATGCCGAAGGCTTCCTTGTGGCACGTGCTGTCAACCTGGTGATTCAGTTAGGCTTACTGCCGCTGATGATCGATCTGTTGCACACTTGGCGGGACGATTATATCAGTTATGTAGTCATCTTCATCGGAGGATGTATCAATTACTTAGTTTGCTTATTCTTTTTCAAAAAACCGAAATTATCATGAGAAAACTCATTCTTTGTTTGGCGATGCTGGTAAGCACGCTGACCGTTTTGGCAGACGTCGTGCTGATTGACGGCTTGTACTACAACCTCGGAAATACGACGGCGCAAGTAGCCCCGGACCCGGAGTCGGGTAGGCCTACTTATTCGGCGTATACGACCGTAACGATCCCGGCCTCGGTGTACTATAACAACTACACCTATCCGGTGACGACCATCGGTACATCGGCTTTCGAGGGTTGCTCGAACTTGCAATCGGTGACGCTGCCGAACAGCATTACTTCCATTAACCAGGATGCTTTCTACGGTTGTAGTAAATTAGGTAGTATCAACCTGCCGGAAGGCTTGACAACCATCAGCCAGCGTGCATTCTACAACTGTAACCTCTCGTCGATCACGATCCCGAGTACGGTGAATTCGATGGGTAAGAATGTGTTCAATGGTAACCCCTTGCAAACGATTACTTGGAATGCGGTTCGGTGCGAATTCAGTTCCTCAGAGTACGCCCCGTTCTACAATGCTACGTCGCAAGTCACTTCGTTCACCTTCGGTAATCAAGTGCAACTGGTACCTCAGTATGTATGCTACGGTATGAATCTGTTGGATACGATCGTGCTGCCGGCATCGGTGTCTTCGCTGGGCACGTATGCGTTTGCGTTCTGCACGAGCCTCAAATCGATCAACCTGCCCGCTACACAGCAGACCCTGCCTACGAGTATCTTCGAGGGCTGTTCGGGCTTGGAGTCGATTGAACTGCCGGCTACCTTGACCACCATCAATCAGGATGCATTCTACGGCTGTTCTTCACTGAAGAACGTGAACCTGCACGAAGGCATAACCACGATCTATCAGCGGGCGTTCTATAATTGTAAGTTGGACTCGGTTACTATCCCGAGTACGGTGACCTTGCTGGGCAATAAAACGTTCTCCGGTAACCCCTTGAAATCGGTTACTTGGAATGCGGTTAACTGTAGCATCAGTTCCGGCGATAATTCACCGTTCAACAGCGCCACGTCGCAACTCGCGAAATTCAAGTTCGGCGACCAAGTGCAAGTGGTACCGGCTTATATATGCTACGGTATGAATCTGTTGGATACGATCGTGCTGCCGGCATCGGTGTCTTCGCTGGGCACGTATGCGTTTGCGTTCTGCACGAGCCTCAAATCGATCAACCTGCCCGCTACACAGCAGACCCTGCCTACGAGTATCTTCGAGGGCTGTTCGGGCTTGGAGTCGATTGAACTGCCGGCTACCTTGACCACCATCAATCAGGATGCATTCTACGGCTGTTCTTCACTGAAGAACGTGAACCTGCACGAAGGCATAACCACGATCAATCAGCGGGCGTTCTATAATTGTAAGTTGGACTCGGTCACGATCCCGAGTACGGTAACCAGCATCGGAAGCAGTGCGTTCAAAGGTAACCCGACCAAGTCCGTTACTTGGTTGCCGGCTAACTGCAGTATCAGTACCGGCGAAAACGCGCCGTTCTACAGCACAGGTTCGAAAATCACTTCGTTTGTCTTTGGCGATAGCGTGAAGACCATTCCGGGCTATCTGTGCTACCAAATGAACAAACTGGACAG
>CAMHSB010000030.1 GCA_946187695.1 uncultured Bacteroidales bacterium | reverse complement strand
GCCTCACCGATAGCGCGGCTACCGTCGCAGAAGTTATCGAACTCGAACACACCTGCAGGACCGTTCCAAAGGATGGTCTTCGCGCCCTTGATAGCGTTGCGGAAGTTCTTCTGTGCCTCCGGACCGGCGTCCAGACCTTCCCAACCCTCAGGAATAGCGTTGGACGGGAATACTTTCTGGTTCGCGTCGTTGCTGAAGTTGTCGGCGCAGATAGCGTCCGGAGCAAGTACGAGCTCTACACCGTTCTTCTTTGCCAACTCCTCAACGCCCAGCGCTACATCGAGTTTGTCGAGCTCAACAATCGAACCGCCGATCTCGCCGCCGTGTGCCTTTGCGAACGTATAGGTCATACCGCCGCAGAGGATCAGTTTGTCCACCTTGCCGAGAAGGTTCTCGATGATACCGATCTTCGAGCTTACTTTCGAACCACCCATGATCGCTACGAACGGACGTTTGATGTCGCCGAGTACTGCATCTACAGCAGCTACCTCTTTCTCCATCAGGAAACCGAGCATCTTGTGGTCTGCATCGAAATAGTCGGCGATGACAGCCGTCGAAGCATGTTTGCGGTGAGCCGTACCGAAAGCGTCCATTACGTAACAGTCAGCGTACGAAGCAAGCACTTTCGCGAACTCTTTCTGACGTGCTTTCATCTCTTTCTTGGCGGGCTCGTAAGCAGGATCTTCTTTCTCGATACCTACCGGCTTGCCTTCCTCTTCCGGATAGAAACGCAGGTTCTCCAACAGCAGTACCTCACCCGGTTTCAGAGCAGCTGCTTGGTCTTGTGCTTTCGCGCAGTCCTCTGCGAACTGAACGGGGCGACCGAGCGCAGCCGCTACAGCGTCTTTGATCTGACCGAGGCTGTACTTGGCCTGTACTTTACCTTTCGGCTTGCCCATATGGCTCATGATGATGAGCGCACCACCCTCATCGAGGATGTGTTTCAACGTAGGCAGCGCACCGCGGATACGGGTGTCGTCTGTGATCTTTCCATTCTCGTCCAGGGGAACATTGAAGTCCACGCGAACGATTGCCTTCTTTCCGGCAAATTTAAAATCTTTAATCGTCATAATACTACTATATTTAAGTTGTTAATTAGTTACCAATCAATACTGTTCAGCCTGCCTCTGTACACGTCGCTGAACGTCCGTTGGGCGTTCTGACCGCCAAAGAGGTAGATATAATCGTTGCGCACGATAGCCGTTTGTTTCTGTCGCGCCGAATAGACGGCAGGAAGCTGGTTCTTCGCCGTATCGGCCTGGTACCAGGTGAAACCCTCGTCGTCGGAGAGCAGGATGTCGCGACCGAAATAGGTCTGGTTTGCATCCACACCGCCGAAGAGCATCAGCAGATCGTCGTAACCGATGACCGAGATGCCGGTGAGGGTCGTGAAGGAAGGTTGGTCGATGGAGAACTCCCGCAGACGGTAACCGTCGTGCTCGTCGATATGAATCGAGTACTCCAAGTTCCAGCGGGTGTTCAGGCTCTTACCGTTCTCCGCAAAACCGCCGATGATCATCGCCCGTTCGCGACCGCTCGGGCTGTTGAAGTTCACCGTCGCAAAATCGCTTACCGGGAACTCACCGTTGGGACGCAATCCGCTGAGGTTGATGCTGTCTGCGAACAAGTAGGCCAACTCTAGACCGCTGTTGTCCACGAGCACCCACGGCAGGTCGTTCCAGAAGAGCAACATCGTTTTCATCTCATATTTCATCGTCGTCTTGGTCCAGTTGTCGCCGTCGGTGGAGGTGTAGAGGTCTTTGCCTTCTGCGTAATAGAGCGTGCTGCCGTCGCTGATGATCTGGCGCACCAGACAAGCTGCGGGCAGACCGCTCGGGGTCGTCGGACCTGTCCAGGTGGCGCCGTCCGCAGAACGGTAAACGCTATTCTGGAAACCGTTATTGGCAATCAGTACAAAATCTCCGTTCTGCTCCACCACGCGCTGCTCACTCTCATCGCGCGGATAGCCCTTGATCGAGTCGGCCAACTGAGTCCAGACAAACAGATCCGGATCCTGCTGGTGCACGGTCGCTTTGATCTCATAGACCTTCGTGGTCGTGCCGTCCGAAGAGGTCAGGGTAAGGTAGATCGGCCGCTTGGTGAAATCCAGCGTATCGCTACCGGTGAGCACCAAGGTGGTGTCTGGTGTACGGAGTTGCGCCGTACCGACCGCCACCTGGAAGGTGAACTTAGGTACCACGCGCTCCAGCGATGTGCCGTAGAGGATCGAGTCTTTGTTGTACACCCATCCCGTATCGATGCGCTCCTCGATCGTGAAGACCGCAGCTGCCAAACCCGGCATCGAGTCGTTCGCCGCGAACGAGAAAGAGGTGAGCTTCGCAATCGACGATTTCGTGCTGGACACCTCGTTTTTGGTGCATCCCAGCAGGATAATCGACAAAATTGCTGTCAATATGTAGAAATATTTGCGCATTTCAATTTTTTTTTGTACCTTTGCAGCCGCAAAGGTAAAACAATAGTTTTTATGTTATTCGAGTCTCAAATACATGACTTTTTGTCTTGGCTCCCATGGGTGCGTATCCGCCGCGAGCAGCGTGCGCTTCGTGCGGTCGTGGAGCAACGTCGTCGTATGATGTCCAAGCAGGAGGTGGATCAGCAGTCCGCGCAGGTGATCACCCAGTTGGAGCAGATGTCCGCTTTCCGGGAAGCGCAGATCGTGATGCTCTATTACCCTATTCATAATGAGGTGGACTTGCGTCCGTTGCTCACGAAGTACGAGGGCCAAAAAACGTTCTTGTTACCTGTTACCCATCGCCGCTCGATGGAGGTGCGTCCTTATGATGGCGAGGACATGATGCGTAAAGGCCGTTTGGGCGTTCCGGAGCCCCAGACGAATACCTACAAGGGTCCGATTGATCTTATTCTCGTGCCCGGTGTGGTCTTTGATCAGCATCGCCATCGTATCGGTCGAGGGGGCGGTTACTACGATAAGTTCCTGGCCAAGCAGTTTCATGCGAAGAAGTTCGGCGTTTGTTATTCCTTCCAACTAAAGAAGCATGATATCCCGCATCATATGAACGACCAGAAAGTGGATCGTATCATCACTCCCCTTCAGACCATTGGATAGTCGGTTGACTATCGCGTATCATTTTTAGCTTACGGTCGCCCTCGGCCGTAAGTTTTTGTTCGCCCTTGCGGTAGTAATAGATCACGCCGTACAGCTGGCATTTCATCATCCGCGCGTAGGGTAATTCGTCCTTATAGAAGTCCTCAACTAAGTTCCACAAGTTCAAAATCATCTTATCTGCCTCCGCACGCATAGGCTCCAGATTATCGTGCACGCGCTCGCTGTTCTGCACGTGGAACGTGTGCTGGCGCTGGTGCTCGCAGAAGATATCATAGTGTACCTTCACCTTGTTGATCGCCGGGTTGTAGATCGGGAAGCCGCCGTTCGCCATACGTTTCTGCTCGCCCTCGATGATCTTCTTGCCCCATTCTAACAGATACTCTTCCGTACTCAGATCCGGTACCACATGTTGGTGCGGATCCAGACCGTACAGCAGTTTCTGCTCTTTCTTGATCTCACCGCGGATAACCGCCAGGTTCAGCACCTGAATAAAATGGGAGACATACATACGCGCGTTCTGCACGATATGGCGGTATTGCTTGTTGGCGTTGACCGAGGTCTTGTAGTTGTCTTTGGATTGCATCACTACATTCTCGAAAGGTACCAAGAAACGCTGGGCGTCTGCCAGGACCTTGTACGGAATAACCTGCTCCGTGTAGTCTGCTCCCTGCGCACGCTGGATTGCGTTCTGCAGCGCGTGGAGACGTGCCAAGTCTGTGTTGGGTAATCGACGATAAGGCATAGTATTATGATTTTCGTGTTACAAGTTTTTCGGCGAGCTCACGTAAACGCTCGCAGGCCGCGTTCTGCGGCAGTTTGTCTAATTGCTCCAGGGCGATAGCCGTGTGCTCTTCCATCACCGATTCGGCGGCCTCGCGTACATTCAACCGCGTGTAGATAGCCGTCACAGCGGCGATCTTCTCGGTATCGCGATCACTCGCCATCATCCATTGCAACAACTCCGCTTTGCTCTCCGCATCGGCTGTTTCCATTGCGGTCAGCAGCAGGAAGGTCTTTTTGTTGCAGCAGATGTCTCCGCCGATCGCTTTGCCGAAAGTCTTCGGATCACCATAGACGTCCAACAGATCGTCCTGGATCTGGAACGCCAGACCGATATGCAGACCGAACTGGTAGAGCGCTTTCTGTTGCACCTCGTCTGCGCCGGCGATATAACCACCGATACGCATCGCGTTCGCTAACAGCACCGAGGTCTTCAGCTCGATCATCTTCATATAGTCGGCGATCGTCACCTGACTCATGTGCTCAAAATCCACATCCAACTGCTGACCCTCACAGATCCCCGTCGCCATCTCATTGAACCATTTCAGCACCTGCGGCAGTTTCTCTGCCGGCACATCGCTCAGCAGCTTGTACGCTTCGATCAGCATCTGGTCGCCAGAGAGGATGGCGGTGTTCTCGTTCCATTGGACATGCACCGTCGGCCGGCCGCGACGTACCGGCGCTTTATCCATCACGTCGTCGTGCAGCAAGGTGAAGTTATGGAATACCTCCAGCGCCAAAGCGGCAGGAAGGGCCTTTTCTATCGCATCGCCGTTCAGCAGACCGCCGTTGGCGATACACTCGGCAGCGATCAGCGCCAAGGTCGGGCGAAGCCGTTTACCACCCGCTTCCAAGGTGTACGCAATCGGTTCATACAGCCCCTTCGGCTCCTTGCTCCAATCGAGCCGCGCTATTTCTTTGTTAATATCTATCATGCGAATTTATTCTCGATAATATCCGTCAGTACCTCCTTCATCTCCAGTCCTGCGGCACGTACCTGCTGCGGGATGAAGCTCGTCGGCGTCATACCCGGGGTCGTGTTCACCTCCAGAAGCATCAGTTTAATATCCTCTAATCCACTAATTCTCTCATCCTCTAAACCTTTAATAATCCAATCGACGCGGATGATTCCCTGTGCGCCGATGATATCGTACAGACGCAGGGTCTCGGCTTGGATCTTGTCGCGCAACGCATCAGGGATACGCGCCGGCGTGATCTCATCCACCTCTCCTTTGTACTTCGCGTCATAGTCGAAGAACTCATTATGCGTCACTACCTCCGTGATCGGGAAAGCCACCGCCTTTTCTTTCGTCTTATACACGCCGCACGTCACTTCCGTACCCTGCATGAAGGACTCGCAGATCACCTCGTCGCCCTCTTCGAACGCACGCTCGATAGCCGGGTAGATAGCCTCCACCGTCTTCACTTTCGTGCAACCGAAAGACGAACCGCCTACGTTACTCTTGATGAAACACGGCAGACCTAAGGTCTCCGCGATCTTCGGCGCGTTCGGCCATTTCTGACCCGCACGCAGCATCATACTGTTCGCGATATGGAAACCGAAATAGGACAGGTAATGGTTGCAGGCGTATTTGTTGAACGTCAGCGCCGCGGCTAACACACCGCAACAGCTGTACGGCATACCGATCATGTCGAGGTAGCCTTGCAGGATACCGTTCTCGCCCGGTGTACCATGGATCGTGATATACGCAAAATCGAACGTGTGCTTCACGCCCCCGCGCGTAAAAGAAAAATCGTTCTTATCGATCGGGTAAGAATCATTCTCCAATTTCCATTCTCCATTCTCCAATGCCGGAACGGCTTTCCAATCCTTACCGTCAAACACTACGATCGTCACGTCGTAGCGCTCCTTGTCCATGAACGAATAGATACCTGCTGCCGAACGCAGCGACACCTCATGCTCGCTGCTGTCTCCTCCGGCTATAATCGCAATCTGTCTTTTCATGCTTTCTTTCACTCTTTCACTCTTTCATTCTTTCTTCTCCGCCACGATCTTCATATGTCCGTCGCTGGTGATCGAGTACTTGTCATACGTACCCTCTGCCATGATGTCTGACTCCCAGTCGATCCGTTTGCCGCTTAAGCTCGCGCGGTCGTTGATGATCACCATCTGGAACTTGAACTTATTGTAGTTCAGCGTCACCGAGTTGCTGTCCAAACGCAGTTGGTTACCCGACACCTCGGCACGCATCGTATCCTTGTTGGCGATGAGGAGGATCTTGTTGGCATCTCCCTCTTTGGCGATCGTCGCTTCGCCTTTGTCGTTCAGAGGCAGGGAGTCGAACAGCGGCAGCGGCAGGTCGTTGATGTGCATGAAGCCCGTTGCCTCGTACGTATAGTCGCCCACGAACGCATCCCGCGGATCCACTTGCGCCGGCGTACTACCGTCCGGAGTCACCTCCTCTTTGTCTTTCGAGCATGCCGCCATTCCCATCAGCAGCACGCATCCCAGAACCATTATTCCAATTTTTCTCAGTTTCATAGCTACTCTCTTTTCAAAAACGCCGCAAAGGTACAAAAAAAATATGACATACACAATAGTGTATGCCATTTTTCCTTCTTTTTATGCGTTTTTTAGCTCTTGGAGTAGCATGGCGCGGATGAAGGTGTTGAGCGTACGGTACTGACGGCGCTGAATTTTGGTGGAATTCGTGTTGTAGGCAGGATCCGTTTTAAGGAGTATCGGCGCTTGCGGGTCGGGCGTTAAGAGTTGGGCCTTGAAACGCTGTTTGAAATGGGTTAGTTGGTCAAGATGCTGCATGACCTGGGCGCGTTGCTCGGAAGACATGGCGGCGAGTTCTTCGTCGGTGTATTTGCCGGCACGCAAGATGAGGGTCGTGAGGCGGCTTGCTTCAGCAAAGAGTTGGATGTTGCGGAGTTCGGCTCCTTTGGGCGGATTTTTCTTGTAATTGCGGGGATTGAGGACGTCATAGGCTTCTTGTGCGCCTTCGTTAAGAACCGCCCCATTGTCTGCGCGATATTTCTTTTTACGCAAGATAGTAGGGCTCGTTCTGCTTAGTCTGCCGCGCATGTTTTCGGCAAGTGGATTGAGTTGAATTGATGCCATAATTGGGTATAATTTTATCTTATTCTTAAAGTGATCTCAGCTTAACGACCCACTAACCACCCAGTAATCACCCACTAATCACCCACTCAAACAAGCATATTAGAGGGTAAAAAAACTCGATGGGTATCGAGGTTGGTGGGGCGGAGGATGAAAAGGGAAGGCAAGTGCGAATCCGGGGCTTTCAAAATCCGTTGCAAAGATACAACAAAAAAATGACATACGCAAATTTGTATGCCATTTTTTGTGAGAAATTGGGAAAGTTTACCAAAGTGCTACTCGTCCAATGGAAGGTATATCCAAAGAAACCTGTTGGTTTAGCGCTTTAAAAAGACGTCCTATGGTAGCGATGGTAAGATTTTTTCCATTCTCCAGACGAGAGATCTGCGCTTTTTGAACGCCGACCATCTCACCCAATTGTTCTTGGGATAATGATTTTGCCTGACGGGCTTTACGAATAGCTTCACCAACGAGCATCAACTCTACTTGCTCGTCATATTCAGCACGTGCCTGTGTACCTTTCTTTCCGACGTGCTTATCTACCATTTGTTCTTGTGTGTAAAATTTCATATCCCGTCCTCCTATTTATTTTTGGTTAAAATATATGTCTTTTATGCTTTGAGCGTGTTCGATTTCTCCCTTCGGAGTCTTCTGTGTTTTCTTTATAAAGCCATGCGTAGCAATGACTAAAGTTTTTTGTCCGTTGCGTTTATCCCAGAACGCCAACAAACGATATTGAATGCTATCAAATAATGTTCGAAACTCCCAGATATCCGTATTCTCCAACTTCTTGAAAATCTTTGGATCATTGGAGAAAGAAGCCTTTGTTACGTTGTACAATATCTTTGCTCGAACTTTTTCTGTTTGTTCATCAAGAAACGCGTCGGCCTCTTCAGAATATAGTACGTCAAATTTCGGTTTTGGTTCTGCCATAATTAAAGTTATGATTCAAAATCGCTGCAAAGGTACAAAAAAGTTTCCATATAGAGAAACATTTTTGCAAAAAAATGCATATTTTTTGTGTTTTTTAATGATAATTGGTTAATTTTAATGCAGAAGAGCGTTCGAAACGCCCTTCTGCTACAATCCATGACTCTATTTCTCCTCTTGGCCGGTGAGGGTGTAGGTGCTATTTTGCTTTTTGAGCCTTTGGGGTTTTGACTAAAGAAGGAACTTGTGCGGAGGATTTTGTCAATGTTGTTCCATTCAAGGCATAAAGGATAGTTGTATACCCAGTATCCGTCATGTTAGAAGCTCGGAAGTATTTAAAGCGATAAACATTCGCATAGCGTCCATTATTATCTGCTTTATCGGAGGCAGTAAAGGATAGCGTGCCATCGTTGTTGCGGATCAGTAGTAATTCTCCGCCGATGTTTTGCCCATCAAATGTGCTTTCCAGATAATACTCATTATTGTTCATATCCACGTACATCGGGTAGAAAATCGGATATAACAAGGTATCTCCCTTCGCAGTAATGGTGCATGTATTGTTCGTGATGAACCAATCTCCGAAAAGGCGGATACATCCTTTTGTCTCGTCAAAATGTCCTAAAGCGGCATAGGCGCTTTGTCCATAGATAAGCCCCTCTACCATAACATTAAATAACGTGTTTCCTTCTTCATAATATTCGGAGATTACGACATCATTCCAATCTACATAATCATTGTTTTTATACCTGTGCGCATGGCAGGAATAAGTACCCAGAAAATCAGACAAGACAGGAACTTTGGTTGATGGGGAATGGATAACAGTAAACGTTCCATTTGTTAACTCTGCCGCTCCATTGTAATTCATCAAATTGCAGTTTTGAGCTTCCACATAATCTCCCACATTCAGCGTTCGTTTATCGGAATCTGTTAATCCCGTAAGACGGAAACATTTGAGACGCGAGGTGGAGCCATTGGCGGTATCATCTATATAAAAGTCAGCATTTTGATAATTAGGGTAGCCGCTATTCCACTTGGTTACATAGCCACGTACGGTATAAGTTTCCTTTGCACTCTCCCCGTTTGTCAAGCCGAGAGAGGTGTAAATGTTCATGATTTGCTCAACGGTTTTTACGGAGCCCACTTCGGAAGGTGTGTTTCCGGTCTGTACGAGGCGAACCGCTGCACGAAGTGACTTCTCCGTCCAATCTATACCTTTATCCCTTATCCCTTTTTCGCTGCTTGTTTCATATACAAACGCCCATGCATTTTCATTATCATATGATTCGGAAGTCCAGTAATGGGCTTCTTCGCCTGCACTTTTATTGACCCCCTTATCGTCCTCATCAATACAACCGGCAGCAGGAAGTGTAATGGATTTTTTATTGGGCCCGGTTATCTTACATGTGCCGTTTTCCCACGTCCAAGTACACATGTCTAGCAATTCCTGACATTGAGTTTTATTCGGCAACTGGGTGCCAAAAGCAGCTACAGCTTCATCAAATGTATACAGTCCGGAATCATCATTTTTATTACTCTCATTTATACTCTTCCACAATGTACCGGAAGGGAGTCCGAGATCTACGAACGTTGCTTCAGAAGAAGAGTTGCCACCATTCCCTCCGCCACCACTATTCGGAGTGTTTTTATCTTCACATGAAGAAAGAAAGCCGATTACCATTACGGTTAATAGAAACAAGAAAGATTTTTTCATAAGTAATTGATTTTATGGTTTACGGGTGCAAAGGTACGAAGAATTTTTGGAATATGCAAATAAAAGTGAGATTTTTCTGGGAAAAATGTCCAAATGGTATTGAATAGACAAAATAGCGGAGAGAGGAACGGGCGGAGTTAGCCGCGCGAGCAGAACCAAAGAAGAGCGCGGAACGGACGCACGAATGCGCACATGGATGTGCGCGCAGAGACGCTATATAAGGCGGATGGAATCCGCCGGAATGGACATACGCGCGGCATGCCATGCGGGAGGGATGCCGCCAAGATTGGCGGATAGATGAAAAGATGTTTTTTCTTACTCAAAGAGTAGATAGGGAGCGAGGTGGTGGAGGGCGGAGTCGGAGAGTTCGGGCAGAGCGCGGAGGTCGTCGAGGGAGGTGAGGCGGAGTTGCTTGCGGCGGAGGTTATAGATGGCTTTCGCTTGCTCGTAACGCACATAAGGATGGCGCTGCAAAGTGCTTATATCACAGCTGTTGATGCGGAGCGGCGTGATGTCTTTTGGATCGGCAGTGAAATGATGAAGTAAGGTGTCTAAACGATATTTTCGGAGCGCCTCATCTGTCAGTTGTACGGGGCTGTAGAAACCGCCTAAACGTTCCCGATAGCGGACAATCTGCATGGCCGTATAACGTCCGATGCCGCGGATGTATTGCAAGTCTGCTGTGTCGCAATGATTAAGGTCCAGAACCGTGTCTTTCTTCGCATGTCTGGCGGCATATTTCCAGCCCACGCTATCGCGCCAGAGGGAGTCCGCTACGCGGATGGAATCCCATTTTTGTTGGCGTTCTGTTTTCCATTCGGCGCGGCGCAGGGAGTCGGCGACACGGAAGGAGTCATACCGCTGTTCGCGTTCGGCTGCCCATTGGGCGTACCGCAAGGAATCCGCCCGCCGCATCGAGTCTTTTCGTGCTTCCCAGCTGCGCTTCTGTGGGCTGGGCTGCGGTTCAGGAAGGTCCTTTTGACGAGAGGGCCAAACGGCTACAATGAACCACGCTACCAAAGCCACGCTGAAAAGCAAGACGGCGGCTCTCCGTTGTTCTTTGGCGAGAATCATACCGTCAGATCGCGGCTGCCGTCCGCCAGATGGGTGGTTACGATATCGCCGGCGTGCAGTTCGTCCACGCTCCGCACGACCTTGCCTTGCTTGGTGAGCAGGCTGTAGCCCATCCGGTATATCCGTTCAGGATTACATGCTGCGAGGCGTTGCTCCAGCAGTTCGACGCGATGCTGGCGAATGAGGATCTGCCGCTCAGCGGTGCGTTGCAGACGCGCGAGCAGATCGGTTATCCGGCTCATCTGCTCGTCCATGCGGTGGATGAGCCATTCGGCAACGGCTGTCGGGGTCTTGAGTGCCTCACGGGCTACCAGATCCAACACGCTCACGTCGCGCGTGTGCCCGATTCCGCTTAGTATAGGGATTTCAAACTGCGCGCAGACCGCACACAGTTCGTAATTGTCAAAACAACTCAGATCGGTGGTGGCACCACCGCCGCGAATGATGGCTACGGCATCGTAATGGTTATTGGTTATTGGTGATAGGTTATTGGTGATTTCATCCAATGCCGCGAGGATCGACTTGACGGCGCCTTCCCCTTGCATGGTGGCGCCGAAAAGCTGCGTCTCAAACGCGTAGCCGCTGTTGTCCAGTTGGTGCTTGAAATCCTCGTAGCCGGCAGCGTTAGGCGACGAGATGACGGCTATGCGGCGAATGAGAGTAGGGAGCGGTAGCAGTTGCTGCGCGTCCAACAGTCCGTCTTTCTCCAACTGCTGAATAGTGCGCTGGCGTTGCTGCGCGATGTCGCCCAGCGTATAACTCGGATCGATGCCGACGATGGACAGGCTCAGGCCATACACGGGATGGTACTGGATCTCCGTCTCTACGAGCACCGCCATGCCCGGTTGGAGCCGTTGCCCGGTCTCGGACTCGAAATAGGCCATGAGCATCTCTTGCGTTCCCGCCCAGCAGGTCGCCCGCATCTTGGCGGTCTTGCCGTCAATGAGTTCGAGGTACATATGCCCGCCTTTGACGCTGAGACTGCTGATCTCCGCCTTCACCCAATACGACGCGTCCAGGCTCTCGTTGAGCGCCTCGCCGATCAGGGCACACAGTTCCGTGAGGGAATAGGATTTCATGATTAATAGAGCGGGGATACCGTACCGAACCGTCCGCACAACAGACATTTCTCTTTGGTCTGCTCGCCGAAGAAGAAATAGGTCAGCCGCAAGCCGGCATAGAAGTCATGGGCAGAGCTCACCTTTCCGGTGGAGAGCACATGGTTATAGCGGAAGGTCTGAAAATCGTACAGGGAGGCCTCCGGCACTTCGTACAGGGGCTCTTTGGTATTCGGCGCACTATTGAGGATGCCTATCTCGGCGAAAGCACCGATACGCAGACGCTGGTCGCGCATGTTAGCACGGTGGTAACCCGGACGACCTTTGTTGGAGAAAGCCAACTCATAGCCGAACTCGAAGACAGCCAGTACATCCACTTTGGACTTGAGCGCTTTGCCTTTCTGCTGATCGGGCGTAAGCGGCACCTCGCGACGTATACCGTGGTTATCCATCTGCTCGATCGGACCGATATAACCCGGGTAGTTCGCTTTGCTGGAAACGAGCATCTTGAGCCGCGTGTCACCCCATACAGGAATCTGCACTTTCAGACCGCCCATCACATAAGCCCCGCGGAAATAACCGCCGATATAGAACGGCACTTGCGCATAGATCGTCCGTGCCTCGTCGGCCCGCTGCTCAAACGAATAGGTCATGTAGTTCTTCACCCCCGCCGCATCGGTCAGTTCGAGCGTGCACGATTGGTCGGTCACACGGTTGGTCACATCGCGCCAACGGGCTCCCACACCAGTCTGGATAAAGAACGGACCGTTGAGGTAAGCGTACTGGAGCGAGAAACCGACGGCGTAGCCGCCCGGGCCGACCGACATCAGTTTGGACGATTGGAAGTTCGTAGCGTACGCGCCTTCCACCTGCATGCCCACCAGATGGTGCACACCGTCGTACTGATCCGTATAAAGACCCGCGTCATTGACCTTGAACTTAGGTTTCTTCTTGTAGGTGTTTCCCCAATCGCCGGCAATACGCGTCTGAGCAACCGCCGAGAGACTCAGCAGTAACAGTACGATGATATAGGTGTATCGCTGGATCATTGTACAATCACTTTAACGGTTCTACTCAGGTCGTTGCCACCTCCGGCTGTGGTGCTCTCGATGAGATGGAAGACATATATACCGGTCGTTTGCGGTAAGGTAATCGGATAGGTGTTCGTCGCGTCCGGACTGTAAGCGCCTTGCTTCACCAGCTGTCCTTGCGGGTTGAGCAACTTATACGTGCCCGGTGTGGGCGAGAGGATATACACGGTCGGGTTCTCTTTAGCCACCACGGTCGGCACAATGGATATATAAGTCTGCTCCGGCGAGTTCTGGTACATGCGGCTGAGGTCCGGTATGATCGGACAGGTCCGCACGGTGATCGAGTCATCCGAACGTGTCAGTTCTACGCTATACCGTGCACCGTCGATCAGGTGCTGCGGTGCGTAGAGATAGGGCTTGGTCTCGCCGTACAGGATGGAGTCGTTGCGGTACCATTGGTACGAAGCGAACGAGTAACCGCCGTTGAGGGTCGAGTCCATGATGAAGATGGCATCGTTCCAATGCTGCGACGTGATCCATGCCGGATAGAGCATGTTCATTACGAACGGATAGGTCATCAGGCTGTCGGACAGGCAGACTCCGTTCTGGAAGGCGATCGTCGCATCGTACGTTCCCGGACGCGGGTACTGGTCACGTTTGGCGAACGGCGGTACAGGCAGGAAGAGGGTCGTCTGACCCGGCGCAATAGGCACATGGTCTTCATCCTCGAAGCCTACAGCCTTCGCCGTCTCACCGTATCGGATACTATAGCTGATCGGCGGATAGTTGCCCTCGTAGGTATAGTGCAAGAGGTAGTTGTTCGCCATGCCGTCCTCATCCACGCATATCGGCTCGATATCGAGCTCGAAGGTCGGGAGCGGCATCTCCACAAGGTGGAGATAATAATAGGTGTTACAACCGAAACGGTTGGTCTGCACGTCGGTATAGTCGCCCGGTTTGGTCAGATGTTGGTTGAACAGATGATACGTCTCCCCTTGACAGAGCGTGTCGGTCCAGATGGAGTCGTAACTCGGACCGATATGCAGTTTGAGATGACGGATGGAGTCGCAACCGCTGATCTTGGTCTTGTACTCGCGAGTATAATAGAAATCACGCGGTGCATCCCAGGTGTGGGACTCTTCCAGCACCTCATCAAACACAAGATCCTCCCAACTGAAATGACCGTCATCCGAGCAGAGCGATACCGAGTCGGTGGTGTCGTACGAGAGGTCGAAATGTACCTTTAGGTAATAGTTGGAGTCGCAGGCATGTACCGTACTCTGGTCAAAGATCGTATCGGCGACATCCGCTTTGCCCTGGTAGTAGTATTTCGTTCCGTGCCATTCGAGCGTGTCGGACGAACAGAGGGTGAACAGGGTGTCGTAGAAATGATACGAAGGCTTGATAACCAGATTAAGCGTGTAGGTCGAGTCGCACCCGCAGCCTACGGTGTGCAGACTGTCGTAGAAGACGAACGTACCCGCCACATCGGTCGGGATTTTAGCCAGCGGATGACCGGCTTCATCGCGCAGCGCCATCTTGTGCTCGTTCGTCTCGTTGGGGCTGTACCAATGGAAGTCTTCCATCTGACAGATCGTATCATACTCCACCAGATCCTTGCCGTAGAACGGCGCAAAATGCAGATCAAGGTGGTAGATATCGCCGCACATAGAGCCTTCGTCCTTGTAGGTCGCTTCCACGTATTTGAGACCGTTGTTCTGGTAATATACCTTCTGGTAGTACCAATTGATGGTATCGTTCATACAAACGGTGGTATCAAAGCTCCAGTAACCGGACGGAATCACGTCGAGGTAGAGCACAAAGACGGAGTCGAAGACATGCTTTCCGACGCGGTAGTTGACGGAGTCATAGAAGTAACCCGTCCGCTCGCGGTTGAGGTAAGTGTAGTCACGCCAGTTATACTGCTTGTTGGAGCAGATAGCCGTATCAAACTCGAAGCGATAGCTCGGGAAGACATGCAGGGTCTGATGGACGATCGAGTCGCAACCGTTGGCGGTACGCAGGGTGTCAATAAAGAAATACTCACGTTCCTGACGTCCCTCTGCCTGCTCATAATCCACCGGTGTGCCGTCATCGTAATAATGGAAGCGTTTTCCTGTAACGAGCGGCAGCGTATGCTCGCCAAAGGCGGTCTCTCCACCGAACGACCAGATGGTATCGTTATCGGCAATCGAGTCGGCGAACTGGGTGAACTTGATCTCGCAGATGGCAATCTGGACATAATGAACACTATCGCACCCGTAGATAGAGGTGTTGACAACCGAGTCACGCCATTTTTCGTCGCCGGTCTGTCGGATATACACCACGCGGTCGTATTGCTCCTCCAGTTCCGCTTTGCTGGTACCTGCTGCGGCATAATCGAAGTCATAGCCGACGAACAGGGTCTGCGGTTGGGTGAAATGGACGATCATGCTATTCGAACTCATCGAGCGATAGTCGGTCAGCTCTTCGTAGCGGTCGTTATAGGTTGGATGAACCGTCAGATGCAGCGTCCAGATACTGTCGCATTTCATCTCTTTGGTCTGTCCGGTCTTCGGATTGGTGTATATCTCCGTCGTATGGAGATGATCCACGATATCAAACGTACCGTACTGATCCGTCGGGATGGAAACAGACGTGTGACCTGCCCATGTATAAGGCTGACCCTGGCACACTTCGCCGGGCTCCGAATAGTTGTAGTTCTGATAACCAGTGAGTCGGAGCACGTAGATGGAGTCGAAGCCCATCGTGGTGATCAGACTGTCGTAATAAGTCAGGGTATCGTGCGGCAACGGCAGATCGGTGATATAGATGGTGGTATCCTCTCCAGTGATGGGGCTGGTGAGCACCCAGTTGTAGGTGCCACAATTAATACAAGCCGCATCGTAGGTCGTATCACGGAAGACCTGACCGATCTTAAGCGTCAGCGTACGTACCGAGTCGCAAGAGTGCGTACCGATCGGGTCGGTATGCAGTGAGTCGGTGATGATGGTGACACCCGAGCAACGGATAACTGGCAGCTCAAGGGGGTTCTCCACTACGGCGTTCTCGCCGGCATAGATACGGTGCTCCCACTCGTACCAAGACTCACTCGACATCGTATGAGAGAACGACGATAGGTTATAACTCGGCATGATAACCAGCGTGCGGTGGATGATTGAGTCGCAACCGTGGATCGTATGCAGCGGATCAACCAACTCATACGTACCTGCCGTACGGAGCGACTGCAGTTGCTTGCTGTTCCATGCCTCGTGAGCCTCTCCGGGCCATTCGTAGTAAGCGTCGCCTTCCAGTACCTGACAAACGGTATCGTTCTCTTCCCGCTCGTCGAGGTAGATCGGATAGACCGTTACATAGTGCAGCACGGCGCTATCGCAACCGTGGACGGACGGTACGTTCTTCTTCAGTTCGTAGGTCTGTCCGGGTGTCCAGGGGTTCGTTGCCGTGTTATAGATCGTGCCGAAGAAATCGTATTCCTGGTTGGCACAGATGTCCGTATCTTTCCGGGCAGCTACGTAGGTACGCCATATCGTGAGGTGGAGCGTTAGGATCGAGTCGCACCCGTACTGCGATAGGGTATCGCGTTGCGAGGTGTACAGGTCTCCCGTCACCTGCTTGCTCTTGAGCGGTTTGGTACCTTTATAGTTGATACCGTAGAAGAGGGTGTCTTGCCATTTGAACGATTCATTATCGCATATCTCGGCGAGAGTCGGTGTCTCATAGGGCTGACAGACACGCAGCTTGAGTATGCAGATTGAGTCGCAACCGCCTGCATCGCCGCACTTCCAGGTCTTGAGGGTGTCTCTATAAGTGAAGAGTCCCGGACCGGTAACCGGAATATGGACTTTCGGGTGGTTCGCCCACGGGTAGGTCTGATCGGTAGCTAACGGATCCCAGCAGATGGTATCGTAATCCATCTGGTTGTCATAGACCGTATCGATGTAGAAAGTCAACTCATCCTTGAACTGGCACAATACGGTGCGGACACCATCCACGATACCGTATACATGCACCGTCAGATCATGTTTGTACGGCGTATTGCAGACTTTCCCGCGCGAGTCAAAGCGGTAACTATCCGACATGTTGGCATAGGTCGTATCTTTGCCTTGGCACACATGAATCGTATGTTTTTGACCCTCATCGCTGACGAATGTGAGGTAGAGCGTGTTCCGCACACTGTCGCACCCGCCGTCCGGACAATCCACGCAGTTCACGTACTTGACCGTATCGCGATAGAGGTACTGCTTGCCTACAACCATCGTATCCACGCTGAAGGATCGGATGAGTCGTCCGCTTTCCTCTTCGTACCAATCGTAGGTAGTACCCAGAGACAGACATTGGTTCTGACGCTTCGTGTTACGCACCACCTCTTTGATGGTCAGATGCAGTTCCAAGATACTGTCGCAACCGTCGAAATCCTTGCAATGCGGAGCAAACTCTGCCCAATCGGGATCGGACATGCACTCGGTGGCGCGCAGTACGTCGCGGAGCGTATTCTCTCCCTTCGGCCAGTTGATCGTACCCTTGTATTGCTTGAAAAACTCACCAAAGTCCAACCCAAGCATTTCATCTTCGCAGATCACCGTATCTTTGTGCACGGAGTCGGGGGAACAAACAAAGAGTTTGAGGGTGCTCAAGGAGTCGCAACCGCCGCTGGAAATGTACGAGCGGGTGATCGTGTTGGCACCTAACTTGTACTTGTACCGCCCGATGCCGCTTGGGGTACCGGACTCGTTGTTGAAGATCGTCGGTTCGAGTGTATAGGTGGTACTGCTGGTCCAGACGGTATCTTTAAAGAACTCAAAGGTCTCGCCGTCGCAGATGGCTTTCCACGTCGTATCGTTATATTGCCTGAGTACGCGCACGATGGTGTTGAGCGTATCTTTCTCCCATTTGTCTTCGGGGATGTCGCAGATGATCGGTTTATGGAAGATGATACCGCGTACCTCGAAGTCCTCAAACGGTTCGTTATTCTCTTCGATAGGTAGCAGATGGAACTGATGCTCCAGTTCGGGACGGGCAGTGCTGGCGGATAGTTGCTCTTCCGGCGTGAAATAACCCATACCTTGAATCGAACCTTGTATCTCCCAACGCACTTTTTCCCACGCGGTGTAGGTCTTGATGGGGAAATCAAGGATAGTGCTGTCGCAGACAATGATGGAATCCAAGAGATACTTGCCGTTATCCAGCAGGATCTTGTCCAGATGCCATCCGCCTTCGTTGGGGCTGATAGCGTTTGCTTTCCACACCGATTCGTGCACCGGGTACTGTGCCGCTTCGCCTTTCAGGAAGAGGGAGTCCTCTTTCGGCGTGAAGTCATAGCCGACGGGATAGAGGTAGGCCTCACCTTCGGTGATACCGAAAGCGTATCCGGTGAAGCATTTATCGGGAGCGGTGATCGTATGAACACCGTCCGTTATCTCGCAGGTCAGTTGCGAATAGGCGTTGTTAGAAGGAATGGTCTTCCACCCGGTTACAGTCGCGCCGTCCAAACGGACCCTGCTGATCTGCGAACTGTACGCAATGAGGTTGAGCATATGTACCAACGATCCTTCACCGCCGTTGAACGTACTGAAGATCGTCGTGTCCGTCATGAACTCCAAAGGCGGAATAAGCGTCATGGATGGGTTACTGGGCAGATGGTTGTTACCGTCATCATCGTACCAGTTGTTTACACCGGCGCTGGTGGAGTACAGATATACCTGGATCGGCTTGGTAGCCGTTACATAATAGGTGAAATTCTGCGGGTTGGTGTTGTTGATGCTTTGCACCATACGTTGCGTATAGGTGTCGCCGCTGTTCAGGGTCTGGGTCGTGGCCGCTGCGGTACCACGCTTGAGGCTTACCTCCGTACCGTCCTGTTGCGCTACGATACGCATGATGTTAAGCTGTGTGTTAGCCGCGGTCATGGGCACCATAAAGGTCTTACCCCATTTATTGAGCGGCAACAACTGGTCGTACGCATGGTCGTTACTCAAACCCTGTTGGTTCGGCACGATAGCGTATTGGTTTCCGCTCCACACCGCGATCGGTTGGTCCGCACAGATGGTCGAACCGGAGAGGTCGATGAAGTCATTGATATTTTCCGGATCGGGCGCTTTGGAACGCACGATGTAGATCTGCTTGGGGCCGGTGAGGGTCACTTCCAGATGTTGGGTGCCGCTCTTACGGCTGTTCACTTTCAGATCCATCGTCACGTTGGTCTCACCGGGCTTGGTGGAGACAATCACAAACTCCGTGGCGATAGCATCACCGTCCGCAGATTGTACCATGTACTCCGTTCCCAGCGCCTCGACAGGGATAATGTGTGCCCCGTCGTAACTGAACGAACCGAGCGTACCCATCTGGTTGGTGGAGTAGAGGGTAAATTTCTCATCGTTCTGACTATAGACGCGTATACCTTTTTGCAGGATCATCTCCTCTTCGCCGGCGCTGGGATCCCAGTATACCAGTTGCGGATCGATATCGTCAATCAAGCGCGTGTAACCGCCGGCAATCGGGTAAGAGCGTGTCATTCCGTTAGCGTACTCCACGACGACCGTATTCGGCTTGCGCGTGCTGACCATCAGTTGCAATTTCAGATCCTGCGACTGCAGATCACTACCGCCGTTGGGCATCCAGGCTACGAAGAACTCGCGACCTTCGGTGCTCGTCACGTCCGGCAGTTGTTTGGTCTGCTGCGCCAAAAGGGCACTACACCAGCCGATGGCCAGTGTAAGCAATAATACTATGTGCTTGAATCGCTTCATCGAATCTCAGTACCGCTCACCGTGTAAGCACGGCCGTTACGAAGGATATAGAGTTGTCCGTCACGAATCATTTTGACGGTTTGAATAGCGTTGTTTGTCGGCTGCAGTCCCTCCGTCTCTTCCGGATAGAGGGGCTCCGGGTTCTCCTGGAAATAGAACCGTGCGCCGTAGCAACGGAACTGCTTGGGACAGAAGAGCGTCACGCTGGTGCTATTGACATCCAGCAGTACCAACGCCGGCCAACCCTCCATCTCGAAGTCCGGATCGGTCAGGAACTGCAGGGTACCGTGGTCGCAGGTGGCATCAAAAGCTTTGCGAACATAGCCGTCGATATGTACACCTTTGATCGGCTGCGTGGCTGTGAAGGTGATGGAATAATTGGCATTGCAGTTGAAATACGCAAAGGTCGTATCGGTAGCCGGGTTGATAGAACCCATGTCGCAATGCACGAGGATATTGTTATGGATGAACGCAAACTCTTTCTTCCAGAGGGTGGTATCTTTCGGTGCTACGGCTGTCGGCTCGGCGTACACATAGTTCGGATCCAGATCCTCCGCCGTAGGCAGAACGTCCACTACCGGATCGATATCAATCGGCTCGCCGTCGATGAGAATGCGCTTAATCTGACGTTGTTTGCCCGGGGCGACCAAGGTGAATACCACTTGGGTCGCGCTGCCCGTCCAACTATCCACTTTCAGATCCGTTTTGTCGGTCGAGGCACCACCGGAAACAAGTGTGCCGGTACTGGCGCTGAGGTCGGTGTAGTCCTTGTTGGAAGCGCTGCTCTTTGCGCATACCAACTGAATGTTTGTTAATGCCTGGGAAGAGGAAACGGTAATCGTGTTTCCGACGTAGAGACGCATCTCGGGCGTTTGCGTCTGGTAATCGACGGTAGCACTCGGCGCTGTTTGTCCGTTACCTTTCGCAATCGTCACCATGATGCCGTCCTTCGTCTGGTCCATGTCCACAGCCGAGGTGAACGTGAACTCCGTTTCCGCGCTCGCGCATAACGCGAAACACCAACTTACTATGACAGAAAAGAGTTTCTTCATATAGATAAAATCAAAATCGTGCGCAAAGGTACAAAAAATCTTTGATATACACAAATTTAATTTGTTTTTTTTACGCTTTCATCCGTTTAATCGCTTCTTCTGGATCAGGTGCATTGAAAACGGCACTACCCGCCACGAGTACATCGGCGCCTGCTGCAAACAGCTCGGCAGCGTTCTGCGTGTTAACGCCGCCGTCAATCTCGATGAGCGTGTTGAGTCGGCGGTAGTCGATCTCCTCGCGGATAAAACGGATCTTGTTCAGGGTCTCGGGAATGAATTTCTGACCGCCGAAACCCGCAAAAACGGACATGAGCAGCACCATGTCTACCTTGTCCAGATAAGGTACAAGCCGTTTGACGTCGATATCGGGGTTGATGGTCAGGCAGGTGCGCACGCCCTTATCTTTGATAAGGTCCAGTATCGGCATAGGGTCATCAACGGCCTCCAGGTGGAAGCCCACCGACCATGCGCCGGCATCGCAGAAACGCTCCACGTATTTCTCCGGATGTACGATCATCAGGTGTACATCCAGCGGTTTTTTGCAGTACTTGCGCATCGGCTCCATGAGCGGGAAGCCAAAGGATATATTCGGCACAAATGTACCATCCATCACGTCCACGTGCAGCCAATCGGCCTCACTGCGGTTAATCATCTCTAAATCGTCTGCCAGATGTCCGAAATCGGCTGACAGAACACTCGGTGCAATCAGTTTCATGATATAGAATTTACCAGTTTATAGCCTTTGTAACGAACCGCCGTAATTTCGTATTTGGCGGGTTTGAGGTAGTTCCTCAGATGGTTGATATAGACGCCCAACGAACGAGCGGTGAAGGCATTGTCTTCCTTCCATAGTGCGGATAAGATCTTGTGCTTGTCCACGACTTCGCCTTCCTGCCGGCAGAGGAGAAGCAGCAGGTCACTCTCCCGGGCGGACATATGGGCGTTGTCGAAAGTCTGGTGGAGCGAATCGAAAGTGTGACCATTGAGCTCAAACACCTTCTGTTTCTTCTCCTCGAAGGCCCGCACGCGGCGCAGAATAGCCTCGATACGGCAGATGAGGATGTCCATCGTAAAGGGTTTGGTCTGGAAATCGTCGCAACCCAGTTGGAAAGCCCGCATCTGATCCTCGCGGTCGGTGCGGGAGGTGAGCACGATAAGCGGAATCTGGGGAAGGCGGTGACGAATGTTTTTGAGGAGCTCAAAACCGTTCATGCCGATGCCTTGCAGCTCCATGAGCACCACGTCCCAATGGCTCTCCGACAGGGCCGTTAAGCCTGCCTTTCCGTCACTCGTCACCTGCGCTTTGTAGCCGCGACTAACCAGGTAGTCACTCAGGACCGTGCTGAGGCTGATATCGCCTTCTATGATCAGTATTCGTGCGCCCATAATACCAAAAATCGCTGCAAAGATACGTTTTTTTTTGCATATATGCAAGATTTTTTGTAATTTTGCAGCCGATAATGATGGAAATACCATGAGTAAAGTACTTTTGATATCGACCGGGGGCACCATTACGATGGTGCGGGATAAGAAAACGCAGGCTTTAGTGCCGGCTGAGATGGAGACTTTCAAGGCCTATATGCCGGAACTTTTTGCCGGTCCGGTGGAGGTGGATATAGAGGCTTTCTCGCCGCTGATCGACTCTTCGGATATCGGGCCTGACAGTTGGGTGCGCATGGCGCGGATGGTGTATGACCATTACGATGAGTACGACGGTTTTGTTATTCTCCACGGTACGGATACGATGTCCTATTCCGCTTCGGCGCTCTCGTTCATGCTGGAAAATCTCAGCAAACCGGTGGTGTTCACCGGTAGTCAGTTGCCTGTCGGTGTGCTGCGGAGCGATGCGAAGGAGAACCTGTTGACGGCGATTGAGATTGCTGCTGCCAAGGATGAGGAGGGGAATGCAATCGTGCCGGAAGTAACCATCTATTTCGAGGACCGTCTGTTCCGCGCCAACCGCACCACGAAGCGCAACGCCGAACATTTCTCTGCCTTCAATAGTTATAATTACCCTGCGCTTGCGAAGGCAGGTGTACATATCACCTACCAGCCGCATCTGGTGCATTATTCGGATCCCAATGCGCCTTTGGTTCTCCATACCACTTTTGATCGCAATGTAGCGGTGCTGAAACTCTTCCCGGGTATTCAGCAGCCTGTCGTGCGCGCGCTATTGCGTACACGCGATTTAAAAGGTGTGGTGCTGGAGACCTTCGGTGCCGGCAATGCTCCGACCGACAAATGGCTGTACAAAGAGTTGAAAGCGGCGGTGGAGCGGGGGATCATCATCGTCAATAAGACCCAGTGCAACACGGGATCGGTGGAGATGGGACTGTACGCGGTGTCGCTCAACCTGATGAAAGCAGGGGTGCTGTCGGGATACGATATCACGACGGAGGCGTTGCTGACGAAGATGATGCTGCTGTTGGGCGAGATGCCGGAACGCGCCAAAGAGTTGTTGGGCAAAGCGCTCTGCGGAGAAATGACGGTGGACTAAAGTTTAATGTGGAATGTTTAAAGTTTAAAGATATGAAGAATTTAGAACCTAAAGGTTTGTGGAGCAGTTTCTACAGCCTTACGCAGATTCCGCGTCCGAGCGGTAAGCGCAAAGAGATCGCTGATTTTCTGGTTAATTACGGTAAGAGCCTCGGTCTGGAGACCCTTCAGGACGAGATCGGCAACGTGCTTATCCGTAAGCCGGCTTCGGCAGGCATGGAGAACCATCCGGGTGTGATCCTACAAGGACACATGGACATGGTGCCGCAGAAGAACAGCGACAAAGTGTTTGATTTTGAGAAAGACCCGATCGAGGCCTATGTAGAGGATAACGGCGAATGGGTGACGGCGAACGGCACGACCCTCGGTGCGGACAACGGTATCGGTGTGGCGACGGCGATGGCCATTTTGGCGGACAAGAACGTGGTACATCCGCCGCTGGAGGCGCTGTTCACGATCGATGAGGAAACGGGTATGTACGGTGCGAACGACCTGAAGGCCGGTTGGCTAAAGGGCAAGTACCTGCTGAACCTCGATTCCGAGACCGAAGGCGAGTTGTATGTAGGTTGCGCCGGCGGTATTGATGCAGAAGCTACGTTCCGCTATGAACCCGTTGAGACCGAAGAGGGTGATATTGCGCTGAAGGTAGAGCTGAAGGGCTGCAAGGGTGGTCACTCGGGTTGCGATATCCATCTGCAGCGCGCGAATGCGATCAAGCTGCTGTTCCGTTTCCTGAAGGACGCGGTGGCTAACTTCGAGGCCCGTCTGGCTTGCGTAGAAGGCGGAAATATGCGTAACTCCATTCCGCGTGAGGCTTCGGCGATCATCACTATTCCGGAAGAGAGTTATCAAGATTTGCAGGATCTGGTGGATCGTTATGAGGATCTCTGGCTTAAGGAGTATGACGGGGTAGAACCCGATCTGACCTTCAAAGCGCAAGAGGTGGAGTGCCCGAAGACCGAGATGCCGGAAGAAGTACAGGACTTCCTCATTCACGCCATCACGCTCTGCCCGCACGGAGTCTATCGTGTGATCCCTGAGATGCCGGACATCGTGGAGACGAGTAATAATGTCGCGATTATTGAGACAAAAGATAATACGGTGAAGATCATCTGCCTCGCGCGTTCGAGTGTGGAGAGTCGCAAAGAGGAGTTGGCTTCGGTTATTCAGTCCGCTTTCTCACTGGCCGGTGCAGAGGTGGCTTTCAGTGGTGCGTATCCCGGATGGAAACCCAATTTCAAGAGCAACTTACTGAAGGTCATGAAAGAAACGTACGAGAAAGAGTTTGGTAACTCTCCTCGTATCGTTACTATCCATGCCGG
>CAMHSB010000029.1 GCA_946187695.1 uncultured Bacteroidales bacterium | reverse complement strand
ACGACGGCTTTCTTCCACGGTGCGCCGAACGGCAGTATGGGCTTCCAAGCCTATGCCCGGAGTGCAGGATTCGGTGCGTACTACGGCATGACGGAGTTTAATAACGACGCTGAGTTCGACGGGACTTGGGCGATCTGGGACGAGCCGTTCCTGCAGTATTATGCGAACACGATGAGCACAATGCCGGAACCGTTCATGACGGCGGTCTTCACGGCCTCGAGTCACCATCCGTTTAAGGTGCCGGCGCAATACAAGGATTCTTTCCCGAAAGGTCCGCTGCCCATCCACGAGCCGCTCGGTTATGCCGATCACGCGATGCGTAAGTTCTTTGAGACCGCCAAACAGCAGCCGTGGTTCGAGCATACTTTGTTTGTAATCATGGCGGACCACACGAATGAGCTGATTCTGCCTGAATACACGAACTCGCGAGGCTTGTACGAAATACCAATTGCTTTCTACCATCCGCAGTTGACACCGGAGAAGCGCGCAGAGGTGATCAGTCAGACGGATATCATGCCGTCGGTACTGGCGTGGTTGGGTTACGACGAGCCGTATTTTGCATTCGGAGAGAACATCCTGACGGCGAAAAAGAAACATCCGTATGCGGTGTGCTATAACGCACCGGTGTATCAGATCTTGTCGGACAGCCTGCTGGTACAATTTGACGGAGAGAACGTGACGGGCGTGTATGATTACCGGACAGATCGGTATGTTCGTGAGAACCTCAAAGACACGATGGATCCGGAACGGATTGCGCCGATGACGGATTATCTGAAGGCGCTGATTCAGCAATATGTGTACCGCATGGTACATGATGAGTTGACCGTGAAGCGTGAAGAGTAAAAAGATCATAGGATACTTGCTCGGTTTGGTGCTGTTGGGATGCAGTCAAAAACCGGAGTTGGACATCGCGTTGCATGAGAGTGCGGCGATGCCGAGTCCGCGTGCGAGTGCAGCATGTTTTGTGGTGGACGACAAGGCCTATGTGTTTGCCGGCAGAGACAGTAACGGGACCTACCTGAACGATTTATGGTGCTACGATCCTGCGAAGGACGAATGGACGAATGCGGGTGCGTCTCCGATGCGCGGACGCGTGAACGCCACCGCGTGCGTGAAGGACGACAAGGTCTATCTGGGTTTGGGATTCAACGGTCGGCACGGACAGGACACGAGTTATCTGAAAGATTGGTGGGAGTATGTGCCGGCCACCAAACAATGGACGCAGTTAGCGGATTATCCGAACGAGTATACGGACAAAGCAACCTGTTTTGTAGGCGAGAAGGAGCTCTATGTGGGGTACGGTTTCTGCTGGAACTACCGCCGCGATCTGTTTCGCTACGATATAGCGACCAATCGCTGGGACTCGGTGGATGTAGAAGTAAGTTTCCACGGCTACCCCACCCGCTCTTTTGGCGGAACGGGTTGCACCTGCCAGAAACGCCATTTTATGGGAACGGGTTATTTCAGGCACAGCTTGGACTGGTGGGCTGAGTTTGACGGTCAGCATTGGACTAAGCGTACATCCGTGCCGGGTCGTGCAAGGACCTTAGCGGCGAGTGCGGCAACGAGCCAGTATATCTACGTGACGGCCGGCATCCATTACGGCGGTATCACCACGGACGGCGAGGTGCTGAAGGATATTCAACGCTACGATCCTGCGACAGACCGTTGGACGTACGTAGCGGTGCTCCCGAAGGGACTGCTTAACCACAACTGCTTTGCGATCGGCAAGCGGGTGTATATTGGTTTGGGCGAGAACGAAGACTGGAATATTAACGATAAACTGTACTGGTTTGAGGAATAGACTGCTGTTAATAGGATTGTTGCTCAGTCTGTGCGCCAGCGCACGGCAATTGAGTTGGGACTGGTGGCCGACAGGCATCCGGGACAGTGTGGCTGCAGGGGAAGACACCTTGCGGTGGATGGCCGGTGTGAGTGCGGTGGCCTCGAGCGGCACATACGCGCCCTCCTGGTTGCATCATAACACGAACGGCGATGTGAGTGCGAGTCCATACAGCGGCAATCTGACGGCTGGGATCTATAAAGAGGCACAACACAACGAACGGTGGTGGGATTATGATTTCGGCGTGCAGTTGACCGGAAGAGTGGAATACGAGAAGAAAGGCACAGGGTATTTCAACCAGTTGTATGCCCATGCAAGGCTCTATATCTTTGATATCACGGTGGGCATCAAGCCCATGATCTACGAGACGCAGGACACCGCATTGACTTCGGGTGCGCTGGTGTTCAGCGGCAACAGTCAACCGCTCCCGCATATCACGATCGGTATCGACAAATACGTTCCCTTCCCCGGGTGTTATGGTTATTTTGAGTTGAAAGGCGGTCTCACGCATGCGTGGATGCCGGACAATGTGTATATCCAGCACTGCCTGCTGCATCATAAGTTTATCGGATTGCGTTTCGGCGGGCGTCTGCCGGTCAATTTCAGTTATGAATTCCACCATGCGGCCGAATGGGGCGGCATTAGTCCGGTATATGGTCCGTTAGGCAGCAGTCTGCGGGATTTCAAGCATGTGTTCTTCGCCCAAGGCGGCGGTGTGATGCGGAACGATCTTGTAAATGCTCAAGGCAATCATGTCGGCAGTCAGCAGTTAATGGTGACAGGCAAAGGGCAAGGCTGGGAAGTAAATGTGTACTGGCAGAATTTCTTTGAGGATAACTTCGCCTTTATCGGTGACGGACAGAATATCACGGACGGTTTGTGGGGTGTGAGTATGAAGCAGACGAGGTGGCCGTTCATCGAGGGCGTGTTGTATGAGTTTGTGAACACCACGGCGCAGAGCGGACCCTGGCATGACCGCGACGGACTCTGCTATGCAGGCAATGACCAGTACTACCGCAACGGCATCTACCGCAACGGTTGGAACTATTTCGGTCGTTCGATGGGTACGCCCTTTATCACGTCACCGCTGTTCAACGAAGGGCAATCGACGCAGACGCTCAACAGCCGCGTGAGGGTGCACCATGTGGGTGTGAGAGGCGATATCTACGGGTTTAAGTACAGGATCAAGACCTCGTACGTCCGGAACTACGGCAATGATGTAGCAAGCAGCAAGGTGCTGAATACGAATACGGCGGTGTTGCTGGAGGTAACGAAGAAAGTACCACAGGCATGGGGCATGGAGTTTGGGCTGAAACTCGCAGGCGATTTCGGGTCGCAGTTTGGGAATAGTTTTGGAGCACAGATAAGCATCGTTAAAAGAGATATACTTTACAAATGGTAGAACCGATGATCATAATGCCGGTGAAGGATTCGCTGGAGATGGCGGAGCAGGCGATTCGTGCGATCGTGGCGAGCGGCCACACGCTGCGGGTGTATGACGACAACTCGACGGCGGAGAATGCACAACGTCTGGAATCCTTGCAGGCAGAGTTGGGAATTGAAGTGGTGCATGTGGGCAAAGAGATCAACCATCCTTCGCCCAACTACCGGTGGGTGCTGATTAAAGCCCAACGCGAGGCGATTGCGAAGGGACAGGATCTGATTATTGTGGAGAGCGATGTGATCGTTCGACCTAAGACAATTGATCAATTGATCGTCAAGAGTCAAGAGTCGAGCGTCGGGATGGTGGCAGCAGTAACGATAGATGAAGAAGGGAACGTGAATTTCCCGTACGAGTACGCCAAGGGGATGAAAGCGGACGGCGTGTGCACAAAACGATTCTCTTTCTGCTGCACGCTGCTGACGAAGGCATTCTTAGAGGCCTATGATTTTGAACAGTTGGATCCGGAGAAAAACTGGTACGACGTACATATCAGTCACATGTCGGTGAAGATGGGATATACGAACATCCTGCAAGTGAGCAATCCGGTGCTGCATAAACCCCACTCCAGCCGACCTTGGAAACAACTCAAATATACGCATCCGATCTTGTATTACTGGCGTAAGTTGACACAAGGAAGAGATAAGATATGAAACCGTTGGTATCCGTCATAGTGCCCTTATACAATGCGTCCGCGTACATCGTGGAAGCCTTGGACAGTGTGTTAAGTTCGACCTACCGGCCGATCGAGGTGATCGTGATGAACGACGGTAGTACGGACGATAGTCTGCGTGTGGCGGAGACCTATGCGAAAGAGCATAAAGAGGTGAAGGTATTGAGTCAAGCGAATGCAGGTGTGAGTGCGGCGCGCAACCATGCCATCCAGGCCTCGAAAGGAACATATATCCTACCGGTGGATGCGGATGATAAGATTAGCGATACTTTTATTGAGCATGCGGTGGAAGCGATGCGAGAAGAGGTCAGAGTGGTAGGCTGTCGTGCAGAGTTTATCGGAGTCCGCACGGGCGAATGGAAACTACCGACTTTCAGCCACGCCTTACTGGCACGCAAGAACATGATCCCCATCACATCGCTGTTCCGTAAGGCGGATTGGCAGCAAGTCGGCGGTTTCTGCGAACAAGAGATCTACCGCGAGGATTGGAGTTTCTGGATCAGCTTGATGGAATTGGGCGGCACGTACGTCCAATTGGATGAGATAGGGCTTTATTACCGCGTTTTACCGGTGTCGAGACGTAAGATGGCGAAAGCACAAAAACGCGTGATTGTCGATGCGATTAACCGTCTGCACCCCCAGTATATGGAGCGCCATTTAGGAGGACCGCTGCATTACCACCGCAGTTGGAGTAAGTTCCTCAACCGTTTCCGTTCCGTGCGACAAGTGGGGACTTTTGATGATTGGCAGGAAGGCGAAGTGCTCTTTGCTCGCAGGAATACGATCCGTTTGACGGAAGGGGTAGTGGTGAAACAGTTTGCCGTTCCGGGCTTCTGGAAAGGACTTTGGTACGGGCTGTTCGGTAAGAGCAAAGCACGGCGCAGTTATGAGTACGCCATACGCATGGAAGGGTTAACACCCAAGCCGATTGCGTTCCGCGAGGTACGCGTGTGCGGCCTGTTGCGAGAGAGTTGGTACGCCTGCGAGTTATCAGCATGCAAGCACACGTTCAATGACTTGATCGGTGCACCGGATTTCCCCAAACGAAAAGCCATCTTAGAGGCTATCGGACGGTTTACGGCTACGCTGCACCAACAAGGTATTTTGCACCGCGACTACTCGGGCGGCAATATTCTGTTTAACGAAGACGGAAGTAAGATAGAGGTTATTGACCTGAACCGCATCCGGTTCTATAACAAACTGAGTCGCACGCAACGATTACTGAACTTCGAGCGACTGAATATCGACCGCGAAGCGCTCCGCGTGCTGGCGAGTGCTTACGCACAACAAATGCATGAAGACGCGAATGACGATGCGGTGTTTATCATCGCGCATCGCTGGTATAAACATATCAAACAAGGAAAAACGAACCTATGAATCGATACCAAGACATCCTCGGCCGTATCAATTACGGACTGTTTTTAGCGATCGTACTCCTTCTTCCGTACCCGCAGATTTGCTTGCGGTACGCAGTGGTGCTGTGGTTAGTGAGTTGGCTGCTGGAAGGCCGGTGGCTCTCTATCTCCAATCTTAAATCGCAAATTGCCAATTGGCGATATATCCTCCCTATCCTACTATTCGTACTATGGTTCGGGTTCAAAGTGCTATCGGGATGGTGGGCCTTGGACTACAGTCGCTGGGCATGGCAGATGGAGCGGTACATGACGTTCGGATTGGTCCTGCCGATTGCGCTGTGGGGCGTGAATAAGTACTACGACTGGAAACAAGCCGGCCGCGTGTTGGTCATCAGTTGTATGGTCGCCGTGCCGGTATATGTGCTGTGGATGAGTTGGTTGTATGTCCATCCGGATTGGATCGACACGGCACAACTGACTGCCGCTTATCCGGATCAACATCCGGAAGGTTGGCGCGAGTTTGTGGCAGAATACATGTCGGTGTACAAACATCGTTTGTTCTTCTGCAGCGTGGAGCTGTTCGGTGCCGTCATGGCATGGCACTTGTTCCGCAAGAAACTGATCGTGCTGATTCCGGCGATGCTGCTCACCTTGAGTGCTATTCCGTTGACGGGTTCACGTCAGTCGATCTTGACCTGTGCCGGCCTGATAGCTGTAGCACTGATCTCTGCCCTTCCCAAGCGGTACAGATGGCGTTACGGCGTAGGTATTCTACTGATCGGAATGCTGATCGGCGGAGGATTACTGACACTGCATCCCCGTATGCAGGAGTTTAATTTCAAAGCCATCACGCAGATGCGAGATATCAACTATGACCATGATATCCGGCTGAATATATGGGCTTTTGCGCTGAGACATCCGGAAGATTATCGTGCCCACGGCGTTGGAGCCGGACAGAGTGAGAGTTATCTGAATACGCAGTTTACGCCCTATTATATCGAGCATGGTTTCCACGTCCATAACCAGTATCTGGAAGAACTGATCGAGGTAGGTATCCCGGGTCTGATCCTGTTCCTGATTGCATGGTTAGCCATCCCGTTCTGCGCACCGCCCGGTGTCCATGAGATGGCGTGGTCGATGGTGGTGCTGTACATGATGAATATGGTGACGGATTGTATGTTCGGTAAGTTCGACGGAATCGCCCTATGGTTGGTGTGGATCCTGAGTATCCTTCTCCAGTCCTACGCGCAGCGTAAAGAGCAGACCCCGCGGAATACATAAGCTCATGGTGGTGCGATCCGGCAGGACGTTATACTGATCGAAGGTATATTCGGTGAGCGCTGTTCCGAAATCATAGATATTGTAACAAAGCACCTCAAGGGACATCGGTATCTCGTTGGCCCACCAGCGACCGGTGGCCCGCAGTTCAAAATTAAAGAAGGCGTCTTTGCGTTTTCCGAAAGCGTTATTGGCTAAGTTGATGCCCCGCGCATCGTACGGCAGGATGGTGACAGAACCGTCCACGTTCGTGCGTGTGGCGTAGTTGGTGAAAGGCTGACCGTCTTTGAATTTCCCGTTAAAACCGATAGAGAAATACTTGCAAGCATGATAGGTAACCTGAATACGCGCAATATAGGCGCGGTCCTGGTTGAGTCTGCCGTTAGCCTGATAAGGCAAGGTCCTGTGGGCTTGGGTGGTAAACGTGACCGCATCTGCAGTCGATTCAGACAACACACCGAGGTTATTGCTCAACGGACCATTCCCTAAAGCACTGAAGCCGGACATGAGGTAACTCTGCCAACTGAGTTGGACGAACCATTTGCGGCCGTTATAGGTATAGCGCACGAGGTTGGAAGCGTAGTAAGGCGTACGGCAACCGGGACGGCTGGAGATCAGATCTAGCGGCTGAAGACCGACCGTATAATCGGTGCCTTCGATACCGTCCGTATAGGTAGTGAACCACTGGTGGTAGTAGGTTCGCAGCGAACTAAGCACGGCGATCTCGTGACGACGGGAACGACCGAAGGTGAAATAGACTGGCAAATCGAGTACGGCATACGAAGGCTGGTGCGCCCAGAGGTACTTGTCAGGCGTATGTGTGGTTCCGCGATTCATGTAGTCGGGACTAAGAAAACGGATCTCGTCCCAGGTGTAGGACATGCGATGGTGCGAGAGGGAGAGACCGAAACGGAACCACCAAACAGGCTGGTAATCCAAAGCTATCTTCGCAAGAATATTCGGGCTGATGACAGACTGTCCGTGCCCTAAGGCGATGCCGTCTAAAGACACTCCGAGATGACCATACAGTTGCAATCCTTTGACTGGTTCATGCTCCGCGATGACGAGTGCCTCGTTCTCCAGCAAACCGGACGTGAACGCTTGAGACTCCCATGTGAGCGTGTAAAGGGGCGTAGGGGTCTTATCAACGATAGACTGCGCATAGAGCGAATTGGTCCATTGGTTGGTCGTCGGGCGGAAAAGGAGCAAGGAGTTATAGCCCTCCGCATGCACGCGCAACCAGGCAAGGAGCGGCTGGTCATAGCGCACCGAGAGGTTGATACTATGCGTGCGACCGTCGGCGTACCAAGGCTCAAAACCTTCGCCATCCTGATCCATGATATTGCGGGAGAAAGAGAGGGAGTCGTGCTTGAGTTGGTTCGCCTCATAACTGAGACCGACCACAAGGGTACCTCGATTGTTCAAAAGACGGGTACTGTAGGCACCTACCTGAAAAGCACGCAGCTGCGCCTGCTCGTTGGCGTTATAATAGAACTCCGAACCATAATCGGAACGTCCGTGCGCGACAAGGAAATAATTCAGCGTAGCGTTGGGAGAGTGGATAGGCAGCTCACCGTCCACCTGGGCGGTATAGTGATCGGCATCGTACATTCCGGATATACCGGTGTGGTCAAAAGCCGTCAGTTGTCGGCGTCCGTAATGGGCATAGACATGCTGGTAGTAAGGGCGACCATCCTTGTGAATGGCAAAGGTCGCATCGACCGTTCCGGCACCCACCATATGATTGCGGTTTTGCAGGGGACGGTTGTCTATCGTACGTTCGGATGCCGTGGTATGGAAGAGATGGATCAACTGTTTGGTACCGGGCGATATACCGCCTAAGTTACCGACATTGCCCGTGAGGCGAATCGTCTGGCGCTGCAGACTGTCGTCCGTAAAAAACAACGCTCCGTCGTGGTAATCGAGTGCGAGAGACGTGCGGTCCATCTGCGTATGGAACAGCGTGTGCCCGACCATCATGCGGGAGTCAATACGAAAACCGTTGAGGTGGTATTTAGTCTGCCGAAACGAGTTTCCGGCAATCGAAAAGACGTTCCTGTCCCCTAAATTCCACTCGCCGGTCGTCTCCGCCTCATAGACCGTGTAGGGGTTGCAGTTATCCAGATAATGCCCCAGATCGGTCGTCTGATACCAATCGCGAAAGAACGCACTGGACACAGAGTCGATGCCGGGCGCTGCATGGAGCGGAGCAAAGAGCAAAGAACCAAGCGCAAGGACTACTATGGATCGGAGCGGCTTCACGATTTGAGGATCTTAATGTGGTATATCAGTCCTACACGGACATGATGAAAAGGATAATCCTTGATGCCGTACTGGTATTGCACGTAGGGCTCAAAGCCCTTGACATGTCCTGCAGCACGGACCTTGATACTCATCGGCGCATCGCCGTACCGTTCCCAACCTACGTAGCCGCCCCAGGTAGCCTGCAACGAGAAATACTCCTGTTGCAGCGTTGCCTGCAGACCGTACATCACGGCATCGTTCTGACGTGCGTTATCCGTCTGCCAGCAAAGGAAACCGACCGATCCGGCGAATCGCAGGCTGACGGTGCGAATAGGGATGGATTGTCCGATTGCGAGGTCAAAGAAATACCCCGGATTATCGAAATGGCGGCGACGCTCAAACTGCTCTCCGCTCGCAGTCTTGACGCCGACACGTACGGTCATCTGCGGGATATACTTAGCTTTCTCGGTCTTGAACCACTCGTTATGCAACACCTGTATGTCGGTGGAGATATAGACATCCCCTGCCCCATGCCCTTTGCCGTCATACTGGTCGTACCAGCCGAAGACCGGCATCCAGACCTGCAGGTTCGCCCAACGTGTGAACAGAGGAACGCGCACGCGTGCGAAAATATCGGCGGTGTTGTTATGTTGCCCGTAACCGAAATAGCCCTCCCCGGCCAACTCCACATTCAAAGTCCTTTGCGTCAGACCGTCTGACATATCAATGATCGGCAGGGCATTAGGACCAAAGTAAGCCGGCGCGATTCCGGTCGGCTTACTTAAATCAGGCTTCACAATAGGAACCTCCGCGTGTAGAGGCGAGAGGATTCCGATTATTGTGAACAATCCGAATAATCTGATTATTCCGGATGGTCTGATCATATCCCAAACAAGTTTCTAAAGAAATTCTTCTTATCGGCGGAGCCCGGTGCAATATTTGGACTGCTCTGCAACTGTTCTATCAGTTTACGCTCGTCCTTATTGAGATGCTCCGGGATATAGACGCCTACGTTGATCAGCAGATCACCTTCGCCGTAACGACGTCCGTACTGGTCGATTCGCGGCAGACCTTTTCCGCGCATACGGAGTACCTTACCCGGTTGGGTACCCGGCGTGATGGTGATCTTCACATCGCCCGTGAGGGTCGGTATCTGTACCTGTCCGCCCAAGACAGCCGTCGGCATGTCAAGCAGCAGGTTGTAGATAAGGTCACTCTCCTGACGCACGAAATCCTTGTGTTCTTCCTCTTCGATGAGTACGAGCAGATCCCCCGGTACACCTCCGTGCGGTGCCGCATTACCCTTACCGGGCACGGTCAATTGCATGCCACCCATGACACCCGCAGGGATCGTAACAGTAATCACATCTTCGGCACGTACGACACCCTGACCGCCGCATTTGGGACATTTATTCTTGATGATACGTCCTTCTCCGTTACAGGTCTCGCACTCACTCTGCATCTGCATCATACCGAAGATGCCACGTTGTGCACGAGTCACACGACCGGTACCTTTACAGGTTGGACAGGTCTCCGTCTGACCGTCGGCACTACCCGTTCCGTGACAGTCCTTACACTCTATCAAACGGCGCACTTTGATCTTCTTCTCGCAACCGGTGGCAATCTCCTCGAGGGTGAGCGTGACACGACCACGGAGGTCGGAGCCTCTACGCTGACGCGGACCACGACTGCGACCGCCGCCCATGAACATCTCGCCGATATCGCCGAGATCGAAGCCTGCACCTTGGAAGATGTCACCGAAATGGGTGAAGATATCCTCCATCGACATACCGCCTCCGCTGAATCCGCCTGCACCTTGCATACCGGCCATGCCGAATTGGTCATATCGTTGCCGTTTCTGCGGGTCAGACAGCACCTCATACGCCTCAGCAGCCTCCTTAAACTTCTCCTCAGCTGCCTTATCGCCCGGGTTCTTGTCCGGGTGATACTGAATGGCTTTCTTGCGGTAAGCCTTTTTTATCTCTTCGGCTGTTGCAGTCTTGGGGACCTCCAGCACTTCATAATAATCACGTTTCTCTGCCATAGTTATATATGTTTTAGGTTGTTTACTCTCCCACGACTACTTTCGCAAAGCGAATCACTTTATCGCCCAGTTTGTAGCCCTTCTGCGTGCAGTCGATGACCTTGCCTTTCTGGTCCTCTCCAGCAGCAAAAGTCGTGACGGCTTCGTGCTCGTCGGTATTGAAGTCCACGCCTTCGGTCTCGATTGGATGCACATCGTTCTTATCCAGGAAAGCCAGGAACTTGTTATAGATCAGGCGTACGCCTTCGTCGTCAATGACTGCCAACGCGCGCTCAAAATCGTCCACGAGGGGCAGCATGTCGGTGAAGATACGCTCTCCAGCGGTGGCCATAAGCTCCAGTTTCTCCTTGTTCGTACGGCGACGGTAGTTATCAAACTCCGCCATCATACGCAAGTTCTTATCCTCAAGCTCGGCAATACGTGCCTGCAACTCCTCCACACTCGGAGCTGCTTCTTCATGCACCTCCGGAGTCTCTTCCATCGACTCTTGACTTTCCACTTTCGTCTCTTCCAACTCTTTTTCTATCTTTTCTTCTTCTTTCATACGCACATAATTTTACACTATGGCATCGTCAAATAACGTGCCAAGATGTAGGGTTCTGCCAAATTGGCAGTTAAAACATCGACTGTTGACCATCCGCTGCGAGAGGCGTTTTGCCTAAATGCTTGTACGCCAATTCGGTCGCTTCGCGTCCACGCGGCGTACGTTTGATAAAGCCTTCCTTGATGAGGTAGGGTTCATAGACATCCTCGATCGTACCGGCATCTTCGCTCATCGCAGTGGCGATCGTATTGAGACCAACCGGTCCGCCGCGGAACTTATCGATGATGGTGAGCAGCAGTTTGTTATCGATCTGATCCAAGCCAAACGAATCGATGTTGAGCGCTTCGAGGGCGTATTGGGCTATCTCGAGATCGATCTTACCGTCCCCCTTCACCTGCGCAAAGTCACGCACGCGCCGCAGGAGCGCATTCGCAATACGGGGCGTACCACGGCTACGACGGGCGATCTCACCCGCCGCTTTCTCGTTGATCTCCACGTTAAGCAGACGCGCCGAACGTTTGACGATTCCGGCAAGGATGTCGGCATCGTAGTACTCGAGGTGGCAGTTGATTCCAAAGCGCGCCCGGAGCGGACTGGTCAGCAGACCCGAACGGGTGGTGGCACCGATGAGTGTGAAATGGTTGAGATCGATCTGGATCGTACGCGCCGAAGGGCCCTTATCGATCATGATGTCGATACGGTAGTCCTCCATGGACGAATACAGGTACTCCTCCACCACCGGACTCAGACGATGGATCTCATCGATGAAAAGCACGTCGTTGGGTTCGAGGGAGGTCAGCAGACCGGCGAGGTCACCGGGCTTGTCAAGCACCGGACCCGAGGTCACCTTAAAACCCACGCCCAGTTCGTTCGCGATGATATTGGCGAGGGTCGTTTTGCCGAGTCCCGGAGGACCGAAAAGCAGCACGTGGTCGAGACTCTCGCCACGTAACTTAGCGGCCTCTACGAAGATCTTGAGGTTCGATGTCACCTTACTCTGTCCCGCAAAGTCGGCGAAGCACAAAGGCCGCAGGGCGTTGTCCTGCTCCTTCTCGCTCATCTGTTGTCGTATATCAAATTCTGCCATATGTTTTTTCGTGGAACAGCTGTTCCAAATCAGGGATGTTTTCAATTAACTCGTCCGCCTTGATCTCTCCGTGGTCGAGGATCACAACGCGGTCGCACATCTCGCGCACCTCCTGCATGATATGCGTGGAGAGGATGACCGTACGATCCTTACCGAGCTCACGAATGAGAGCACGTATCTCTACCAGTTGGTTGGGATCGAGACCGGTGGTCGGTTCATCAAGGATGAGCAACTGCGGATCACCAAGCAATGCCTGTGCCAACCCGACACGTTGACGGTACCCTTTGCTCAATTCACGAATATGCTTATGACGCTCGGGCGTGAGGCCGACGCGGTCGATGAGATCATTGACCATTTCGGTATTCCTGGATCCCGATATTCCGGTAAGACCTGCCATAAACTGCAGATACTCCACCACGTACATCTGATCGTAGAGCGGGTTGTTCTCCGGTAAATAACCGATACGTTCGGGTACACCAACCGTACCGCTGTCGGCTTGCCAGAGTCCGATCAAGATCTTCATCAGCGTCGATTTGCCGGCACCGTTTGGCCCCAGAAGGCCCAGTACCTGACCTTCCGGGATCTCCAGCGTCACATCCTTGAGCACTTGTTGCTTGCCAAAGGATTTGTTGATATGTGCAATCTGTACAGCCATTACTTAGTCGCGCCACCTAAGGCGATATACAATCCGATCAATGCCTGCGCCCCGTCGTAGAGGTTTGATGCCTCATTCAGTTGGGCGGACAGCAAGGACTCTTGCGCCTTCAGCACCTCGATATAACTTGCCTTACCGGCGTTCATTAACTCGTGCGTGCCGGTATAAGCATCGTGGAGCACCTCCACTTGACGCTTATAGAGCCCGTCCTTGTCTTTGGCAACCTGACAGTCTGCCAGCGCTTCGTTCACCTGATTGCCGGCATCAATAACCGCCTGGATATACTCCATCAGTTTGTCCTCTTGATTAAGTTTGGCGATCTTCAGTTGGGCGATCAACTTACCTTGTGCGAAAACGGGTTGCATGATCGATGCCGCTATTTTCATCAGCAGTGCACCCGGGTCTGCACCGTTCTCCCCTACCCATCCGAGCAAACCGGTCAGGTTGAACGAAGGATAGAACTGGGCACGTGCCGCAGCGGTGTTATAGAACGCTTCCGCCAGCGCCTGGTCTGCCAGCTTGATGTCCGGACGATTCTCCAGCAGCGTCGCCGGTACACCGGTACTGAATCGATCCGGCAACTTATAATCACCCCATGCCGTACGTGCGATCGTTTGCGGAGTCATGCGCAGCAGTTTGCATAACTCATTCTCTGCCGACAGAATACTGCGACGCGTATCAAAGATCTGGGTCTTGACATCCATACAGGAACTCTCCATCTGGTTCACCGCCGTCGAATAGGCCTGACCGTTCTCCCACAACGCACGCTCGGTCTCCAGAGACTCCGTCCACAGGCTGTCCGTCTCCACCAGAATCTGCAGCTCTTTATCGAGCATCAGCAGTTGGAAATAGTACTGCGCGACGGTGGCAATAAGGTTCGCCTGCGTGGCATCCTTCGCCGCTTGCGCTTGTGCCAGCACGGACTGCGCTTTGCGTTTGTTCACCGTCACCGAACCCGATATACCAATGTTCCAATCCAACTGCAGGGGGATGTTATACGAATAGCTCATCCCCGATCCGCTGCCAGCAGAACCGAACTTGCTCCAGCTTACCCCACCCTGCGGATTCAGACTGAGCGAAGGCAGGTACGCTAATTTGGCGGCCTTCAACGATGCTTGCGCCTGCATGACCGCTGACTTGGCAGCCAACATGTCCGTGTTACGGGCTAAAGCGGAATCAATAAGGTTTTGCAAGAGCGGATCCGTGAAGAACTCTCGCCAAGAGATCTCGGCAATCGATGCTTCCGATACCGCCTTGGCGATCGAATCACCGTTACCGAACAAATCATCCGGTGCCTCGTTCTGCGACTGATATTTCTTATACACACCGCAGGAACACAGCACCAAACCTGCGAGTACTATAGTGATTATCTTTTTCATTTCGCTTCCTCCTTTCCTTCCTTAACCGGACTTCCGTTAAACTTCTCCTCCAGGGTCTGGAAGATGATGAAGAAGGCCGGCGTAATGAACAGCAACGCGATCGTACCGATACTCATACCGCCTACCACACCGAGTGCCAACGCACGGTTACCATTCGCGCCGGCACCGCCTGCCACGATCAACGGAATCATACCGGCGATCATCGTGATGACGGTCATCAATATCGGACGCAGACGCTCTTTACATGCCTCGAAAGCGGCGTCCACAATAGGCAAACCTTGCTTGCGACGCTCGGACGCGAACTCGGTAATCAGAATTGCGGTCTTCGCCAGCAAACCGATCAACATCACGACACCCGTTTGCAGATAGATATTGTTCTCCATTCCCGGCAGACCGATCTTGTTACCTACCCAAGAGAATAGGAACGAACCCATGAGTCCAAACGGAACGGACAGCAGCACCGCGAACGGTGTAAGCCAGCTGTTGTAAAGCGAACCGAGAATGAGGTAGATCAAAACAACGCATATCAGGTAAATGATGAGTGTCGTGTTATCCTTCGCACTCGATGCTACCTCACGCGACATCGAACCATATTCGTACGAGCAGTAACTCGGCATATTCTCTTTGAACACCTCCGCAATCGCTTGCTGTGCCTGCGCCTCCGAGTAACCGTTCGCAGGTGTTACCGAGCAAGAGATAGACTGGAAGAGGTTGAAGTGGTTTTGGGAAGACGAACCGACAATCTCCTCCAATTTCACGAACTGCGACAGCGGCGCCATCTTATTGTTCGCTACCTTGATATACATGTTGTTCAGCGACGACGGATCGAGTCGATATTCCGGCGAAGCACTTATCCAGAGTTGATAAACCTTACTGAACTGGTTGAAGTTACCAACGTACGAACCGCTGCAGTAAGCACCGAGCGTGTTAAGCACTGCCTTGGCCGTCGTACCCGCACGTTCGCATTGTACCGGATCGACATGCACCTTGTATTTCGGGAAACGCTCCGAGAAAGTGGACATCGCGCTCGCAATCTCCTCACGCTCCATCAACTTCACCATCAGCGCATTCGTCTTGTTTCCGAAATCGGAGAAATCGCCGTCGCTCTTATCCTGCACTTGCAGATCGATCGCGTTGGATGTACCGTATCCCGGAATCTGCGGCATCTGGAAAGGCAGCACTTGCGCATTCTTAATCGACAAGCAATCAAAATAGAAACGATACATCACATTGTCGATATAATGCTCGTTACCCTTACGGTCGTCCCAGTTCTTGAGACGGATAATGAGCGAAGCGTAACTCGATCCGGCGTTCGAGATAAAACCGTATCCGCTACAGATAGCGTAACTCTCCATCTCCGGTATCGCTTGCACTTTCTCTTCTACCTTTTTCATGATCTCCGCGTTCTCATGCAGCGTGGAGCCTTCCGGCATACGGACCTCACAGAGGATAACACCTTGGTCTTCCTGCGGCACCAGACCGGACGGCAGAATCTTCATAAAGAGCACGAACAGCACGGCCGCGATCGCTAACAAAGCGAACGACAAGGCCGGACGCTTCAGGTATTTCTGCACCGCACCTTGGTATTTACCCAAAATAGCATTGTAACTGGCCTCGTAAGCCACCTTTGTGTAGTAGTCAATACCCTTCCATTTCTTACCGGCAATCGCTTTCTCGTCGGTCGGTCGCATAAGGATTGCACAGAGTGCCGGACAGAGCACCAATGCGCAGACACAAGACAGACCTACCGCACCTGCCAGCGTCACACCGAACTGGGTGAAGAACGTACCACTCGTTCCGCTCATGAAAGTCACAGGGATAAACACCGCCATGAACACGAGCGTACACGAGATAACGGCTGTGGAGACTTCGCTCAAGGCCTCACGGGTAGCTTGCGATGCCTGGTCTTTGGGCGAACCCTTCATCTGACCTGTCTCCAGTTTCGCCATCACGGCCTCGACGACGACAATTGCATCATCGACCACCGTACCGATAGCGAGCACCAATCCGAAGAGCGTAATGATATTGAGCGAGAAACCTGCTACCTGCACGATCGCAAACGTACCGAGCAATGATACAATGATCGAGATAGAAGGAATCAAGGTTGCTTTCCAGTTCTGCAGGAAGAAATACACCACGATGATCACAAGCAGAATCGCGATGATAAGTGTCTCCACCACGTTATGGATGGCGGCGAAGAGGAAGTCATTACTCGTCTGCAAGGTCACAAACTCCAGTCCTGCAGGCAACGTCGGTTTGATTTGCTCGTACAACTCATCCAGACTCTGGTTCACCAACGTAGCATTTGCTCCAGGCGACTGGAAGACCATAAAGAACACACCGGGCTTACCGTCCATCAGCGAAGTCATCGTGTAGGATCTAGCACCTATCTCTACCGTCGCTACATCGCGCAGATAGAGCACGTTGTTGTTATCCTGCGTACGGAGCACAATATTCTCAAACTCCTCGATACTCTTCAACGTACCTTTGTACTCCATCGGGTACTGATACGCGTTCTCCGACTGTTGACCCAACGTACCCGTCGAAGCCACAAAACTCTGCGCGCTGATAGCACTCGATACATCGTCCGGCGTCAAACCATACTGCGCCATCACGTCCGGTTTGAGCCATACACGCAGCGCGTAGGTGTTACCTAAGTTAGTCACCTCACCTACACCCGTTACACGCAACACCATCGGTTTGATGTTGATATCGATATAGTTCGAGATGAAGTCCGCATCGTACTTACCGTCGGTCGATTTGAGACCCGTGATCTGCAGGATGTTGTTCTGACGTTTGTTCACCGTCACACCTGTCTGCAGCACATCGCTCGGCAACAAGGATTGTGCCTGAGTCACACGGTTCTGGACATTGACCGTCGCCATGTCGGGGTCGGTCCCTTGCTTGAAATAGACCGTGATCGTAATATCACCCGTCGAAGTAGCATTCGCGGTCATGTACGTCATATCCTGTACACCGTTGATCTGCTCTTCCAGCGGACGAACCACCGAACTCATACAGGTATTGGCGTCTGCACCGGCATAGTTGGCTGTTACCGTTACCGTCGGAGGTGCGATATCCGGATACTGCTCAACAGGCAAAGTGTTGAGACAGATATATCCAATGAGCATGATGACCAAGGCAATCGAGATAGCCATCACACTTCGCTTAATGAAAATATTCTCTTTCATAAAATTTTAAATCTTAAATCAAAAATCTAAAATCTAAAATCAGAAAATCACCCGCTGATTTTCTACCAGGTTATTAGCGCCGACAGTAACGATCACATCGCCTACTTCCAGGCCTTCGGTCACTACCAAGTCGCGCTCTGAACTGATATTGGCGGTCTTGACGATCACGCTCGTTACGCAACTGTCTGCACCTACCTTATACGCCAGCGATTTGTTTTGCAATTTAACAATCGCGTTCTGCGGAACAACCATCACGTCCTTGACGTCTATCGGGATAACGACCGTACCTTGAACACCCGAATAAAGCACACCGTTGGGGTTCGGGAAGGTGGCCTTGCAGGTCAGCGCACCCGTCGTACGATCTACTGTACCGGTGATACTTGTGATACGACCTTTTTGATTGTACACATTGCCGTTCTTGAACGCAAACGACACATCCGGGAGAAGAGCTAACATCTTCTCCGGATTGCGGGCTTCTTCTTCCGTACGCTCGACCAGGATCGATTCGTTCACCGAGAACTCGGCGTACATCTTCGCGTTACCGCTGAGCAGGGTCAGATAGGTGCCCGGACTCACTTGGTCACCCGCATAGACCGGTATCGAACCGATTACACCGTCCACCGGTGCTTCGATCGTACAATAACTCAAGTTCACCCGCGCACGATTGGCCGAGGCTCTGTATTGCGCTACCGATGCCTTCGCCTGCTTGTATTGGTTCTCGGCGTTATCAAGCACGTACTTGCTCACGATCTTTTTCTCGTACAGATTCTTGTTGCTCTCAAACTCCAGTTTGGCGCTGCTCTCCTGTGCCTCAGCGGCCAACAAGTTAGCCTCAGCAGACTCCAACTCCAGTTGTTTATCGCGGCTGTCAATACGGAAAAGCACGTCGCCTTTCTTCACCTGCTGACCTTCCGTAATACATACTTCCATCAACTGACCGCTGATCTGCGGCGTGATCGTCACGTCCGCCGTACCCTTCAGGGTCGCACTGAACTTCAGCGGCACCGAGATGTCGCTCTTACTGATCGTCATTGTCTCAAACGATGTGGGCGTCACCTGTGGAACCGTCCCACCGCACGCGGTGAGCACCACCGCCAAAACCATTACATAGAGATTTTTTGTTTTCATTGATATATTGTGTTAATTAGTTTCCTGTTCGTATCAACTGCAGCGCGCGGTCGATCTGGTTGTCCGGACCTGCCCCTTTGTTCCAGGTTACGGAATCAAAAGGCAGCTCGATATCGGGCGTTATGCCTATACTTTCCAGCACCTCGCCGTCCAAGGTAAACACCACTTCCCGCGGAATATAGCAGAACACCGGCGTCACGCCGCGTACACCTACGTAGCCGGAGTAGTTATCCGAATAAGACGCTGCTTCGTCCAACGCACAGAGCCCGCCCCAGGTACGGGTACCGATCAAAGTAGCGTTCTCTATACTCTTCGCGCCCAGCGAGGTCTGCTCTGCCATGCTCACCGAAGCACAGTTGCATAGCACCACTATCGGTTTCGTCACCGTCACATGGTCCTCACTCAAGGTCTGCACGTATTGCGGCATCACCGGCGAATAATCCAGCCGTCCTGTACCCCGCTTGAAGCGGGCATTGCAGTTGTGATAACCGCCTTCCGGCAACAACGCACCGAGTACATACTGGTAATCGGCCATATAACCGCCGCCGTTGCTGCGGATATCGATGATCACGCCGCCTAAGTCCCCGGCTTTATGATGCTGCTGGATCGCATTGAACCACGCCCGCCATGTACCGGCCACCGAATCGATCACCGCCTTCGTACCCGCCGATGGAGTACCGAAAATCATCTGCGTGAAATCCGGATGGAGGTACGGACTCAGAAAGAACGCATCAAACTGCAAATAGGCGATATTGTCTTTGAACAAACCGTATTGGATCGTGATCGCGTTGTCTATCAGTTTTGTCGTATCCACCCCCTGCAAAGTCGAATCGTACACCAAGGAAGAAGCATGTTGATATTCCAGTAATTCCCCGGGCAGTGCGGCATAATAGCTCAAGGAAGGGATGAATTGCGATACCGCATTATATTCCTCCCCGCGCTCCCGCAACACGCGCAGTTTGTTCGGACTGCTTTTCAGCTCATGGCCCGTCACGTGGTTCTTCACCAGAAAAGTCAGATGACCGTCGTGGAACGGAGCTACCATCGAATCCAGCAAAGCCTGCACTTGTTCATCAGTCACCGCGGTCTTTTGCTGATCCAGCGCCTCAAACTGCGGACGATAGGTGTCATACACCGCATCCCAGTTAAAACCATATGCGTACTCAAGATCCCACAAGGCATAATTGGCGTTCATGCCGTTCCAGATCACATCGAACTTAGCCGCAAAACTTTTCTCCGCACTCTGGAAAGCCATGTTGTCGTTGAAGGCATAATTGAGTACGTTATCGCTCTTCTGCCGACATCCGATCAGCAGGACCAATACGGTCAGTATCATTCCTATCTTCTTCATCCGCTTCCCCTCTTAAAAGATATACGACACACCTGCTTGCAGCCCGACGGTCGTGTGGTACCGATAATCGGCCACATGACGCATGTACTGCTTGGTGGCACTAATCACACTGTAATAAACCACCGCTTCTACCTGCGCCATCCAATGCGGATGGAAGCGGTACTCGATACCTGCACCTCCGGTACAACCGAAATCGCCGCGCTGGTCGCGGATGGCATCAAAAGGAAGCGGTTCAGAGAAAGTAAATGCCATCGAGCTGATCGAGTTGAACTCCTTTCCGCTCCGACGACTCGCCAGCCATGCACCGCCGTACACACCTACATTCACCATGCCGCGCACCTGCTTACCGCCGAAACTGAAGTTCACCGTCACCGGAAAAAGCAGGTAATCATTCTCATACCGCACCTTCAACCGATTGGCATACACTTCGCGCGTATGGGTATAGCAGCGCTGCGCATAATACGCACCCGCGCGTACGCCAAGCCAATCAAAAAAATTATATTGCGCGTGTACGCCCGCCGTACCGCTCCAACCGGGGTTGAAACGATAATCGGTCATGTACTGCGTATCGATCGAATAGTGATTCCACGTTGCACCGCCTTTCACGCCCAAACGCCACTCGGCATGTAAAGCGAGCGGCAAAAGGAGCAACAAAACGATATGAAAGACTTTCTTCATCTATATATACTCAAAATCGCGTGCAAAATTAGTAAAAAATTTTGATATATGCAAAAAAAAGTGTACCTTTGTGCCGAATTTTTGTGCTTATGAAGAAAATAGCTATGATAGTAGCCGGCTTGATGCTGGCGATGACGATGTCTGCGCAGTTGGCGTGGGACACGGAAATGACAAAGAACGATTTCAATAACGCCCAAACAGTGATCTCCAAAACGGAGAACGTGGATTTCTCCAATCCGGTATTAGGTTTAGGTGGCGGACTGAGTATAGGTAAGATCTCTATTCTCAGCGCCTATGACGACGAATGCGTGATTACCCTCTCGCAGACAGGTATCGCGGAGAAACTGACGTTTGCCTGGCAGGGCGGTAGTAACGGTACGTTGACCGTCTCGCAATCGCCGGATCATAACACCTGGTCACCCGTTTATACGGCAGAAGGCAACACCTTCTCCACTGATACCGAAGTAGAGGTAAATTTAGCCACCAACACACGCTATCTCAAGTTCGCTGCCAGCGCCCGCACGGCGGTAGCCTTCCGTAAAATCAAAGTGACGGAACTCAAGAGCCTCAGCGCCGGTACGGACGAATGGCCGTTCGGTAGCGGCATGGTGGACGATGCAGATGGCGTAAAGACCGTGACAGTAACCTGGACAAATATCGTAGCAGCGGTAAGTTCGACCGACTCCCATTTCTCGGCTTCGCTGACGACCATCGGTCAGAAGAACCTCATCAACCAGACCACCCAACTCAACATCCGCTATTCACATGCGGAGGCAGGCACCCACAGCGGTGAGATCGTGATTGCCGGTGAGGGACGCGAAGTACGTATTGCCGTGAGCGGAGAGACCAAGAAATACGACCAGACACTGACTTGGATACAGAACATCGGCGAGTGTATCGCCACCGATCAGGTGGTGCTCAACGCCTTCGCCAGCTCGGGGATCGCCGTGGTCTATGAGAGTTCGGACCCCGGCATCGCCTACGTCGAGGACGGAGTCGTGCAGATTGTCAAAGCCGGTACGGTGACACTTACCGCCACCCAACCGGGCAACTATAAGTTCAATGCGGCCGAGCCGATTGCCAAGACCCTGACCATCCGCAAAGCCGATCCGATGATCGGCGTGACCGTAGCAGATATCACCTACGGTCAGGCGTTGAGCGAAGCGGTAATGACGGAGCATATCGGTCAAGTAGAGGGTACATTGAGTTGGGTGGATATTGACCCTGCAACCGTGCTCAATGCCGGTGATTACGCCCTGACGGTCCTCTTTACCCCGACCAACACAGGCATCTACAACACCCGCACCATGCAGGTGGCATTGCATGTAAACAAAGCCATCCAGACCATCGTTTGGGACGGACAGCAGACCGAATTGACGGTAGGTGAGGCGATTCCTTCGACCGCCGTTTTGAGTTCGGGCTTGGAGATTACCTACGCCTTCACGGAGTGCCTGCTATCGATCGAGAACGGTGTTATCACGCCGGAGAACGAAGGCGAAGTGACCGTTGTGGCCTACCACCCGGGCAATGAGAACTACCTGCCGACGACCGTCATCATGACCGTCTTCCACATCGCAGCAGGTCAACATCCGACGCCGGTGAAGCAGTTAACCGCAGAGCAACAAAAAACCGCGCGCAAATTTCTGCACGCGGGTCATGTTTATCTGCACTTCGACGGCCGCGTCTATGACGCGAGCGGCAAGCGCATCGACTGATTACATCCGTTCCGGCATCTCGATGCCGAGCAGCGACATCGAGGAGGCCAGCACCTTCGCAACATTCTTGGCGAGCAAGAGACGTAACGCACGTTTCTGCTCGTCTTTTTCGTTGAGGATACTCAGGTCGTGATAGAACGAGTTGAAGTCGCACGCCAGATCGTACGCGTAGTTACAGATGACCGCAGGTGAGAAGTTATCGCCGGCATTGCGAACAATCGCCGGATACTCGCACAGGCGCTGAATAAGTGCTAATTCTTTGGGATCTAAAGTAGACACCGCATGGCCGGCTTGCTCCGGTTCTAAACCGGCGGCTTTCCGTAAAACCGACTGAATACGCGCGTAGGTGTACTGGATGAACGGACCCGTATTGCCGTTGAAGTCGATGGACTCCGCAGGATTAAAGAGCATATTCTTGCGCGGATCAACCTTCAGTATGAAGTACTTCAACGCACCAAGACCTACCTTGCGGGCTATCTCATTCGCCTCGTCTTCAGTGATGCCTTGCAAAGTGTTCACTTTGTCTTTCGAGATCTCCTTCGCATCCTCCACCATCTTATCCATCAAGTCGTCGGCATCGACTACCGTACCTTCGCGGCTCTTCATCTTGCCGTTCGGCAGTTCAACCATACCGTAGGAGAAATGCACGAGTTCTTTACCGAAGGGGAAGCCAAGGCGGTCAAGCAAAATAGACAGCACTTTGAAGTGGTACTCCTGTTCGTTCCCCACCACATACACCATCTTGTCGATCGGATAATCTTGGAAGCGAAGCTTCGCCGTACCGATATCCTGCGTCATATAAACGGAGGTGCCATCCGAACGCAACAGCAGTTTCTCGTCGAGTCCGTCTTTGGTGAGGTCGGCCCACACGGAACCGTCTTCGCGGCGGTAGAATGCACCGCTGGCTAAACCTTTCTCCACTTCCGACTTACCCTCCAAATAGGTATTGGACTCGTAATAGATCTTATCGAAACTGACGCCCATCCGTTGGTAGGTCTCGTCAAAACCGGCATAGACCCAACTGTTCATCTTCTCCCAGAGGCTGCGCACTTCGGGGTCGTTGGCTTCCCACTTACGCAGCATCTCCTGTGCCTCCAGCATCAACGGAGCCTCGCGCTTGGCGGTCTCCTCGTCCATGCCTTTCGCCATCAGTTCGGCTATCTGCGCTTTGTACTCTTTGTCAAAACGTACGTAGTAGTCACCGATCAGGTGATCGCCTTTCTTACCGGAGGTCTCAGGGGTCTCGCCGTTGCCGAACTTAAGCCATGCGAGCATGGATTTGCAGATATGAATACCGCGGTCGTTAACGATATTGGTCTTAACGACCTTCCAGCCGTTTGCCTCTTGGATCTTCGCGATCGAATAACCGAGCAGGTTATTGCGCACGTGCCCGAGGTGCAACGGTTTGTTCGTGTTCGGGGACGAATACTCGACCATCATCAACTTATCGCGACTCGGCTGTTGACCGTAATTAGCCTCCGAGTCAATAGCCTCTAACTGCTTTACCCAGAACGCATCGTCGATCACGAGGTTCAAAAAGCCCTGTACGGCGTTGTATTTGGCTACGAGCCCTTGTCCATTGTCCAATATCCAATGTCCAATCTCCTCTGCCACTTGTGCCGGCGCTTTGCGGGCTAACTTCACAAACGGGAAGACCACGAGTGTGATATTGCCTTCGAACTCCGGACGGGTCTTTTGCAACTGTATCTGGCCGTCTTCGGCATCTACGTTATACAACGCCTTGACAGCTGCTTTGACTAATACCGATAATTGTTGTTCTAATGTCATAGTTTAGGATATTTACGGAACCAAGAGGATACTTTGAGACGAATAACGCCGAGCAGGGCTTCGCTGAAGATACCGCCGGACATTTTCGATGTACCGAGCACACGGTTGACGAAAACGATCGGCACCTCGATGATCTTCGCACCGCATTGGGCCGCGGTGAACTTCATCTCGATCTGGAAGGCATAGCCTTTGAAACGGATCTTGTCGAGCTCGATGGTCTCCAGCAGGTGACGCTTGTAGCAAACAAAACCGGCAGTGGTGTCGTGGATCTTCACGCCCAGCACAGTACGAACATACTTACTTGCGAAATAACTCATCAGCACGCGCCCCATCGGCCAGTTAACCACATTCACGCCCGTTACGTACCGGCTACCGATCGCGAGATCCGCACCTTGGTTGGCACAGGCGTCGTAGAGCTTGAGCAGGTCCTGCGGATTATGGCTAAAGTCCGCGTCCATCTCGAAGATATAATCGGCTTTGTGCTCGATTGCCCAGTTGAAACCACAGATATAAGC
>CAMHSB010000028.1 GCA_946187695.1 uncultured Bacteroidales bacterium | reverse complement strand
GTGGCTTACCTGATCGGTTGGACGGTAATGAAAAGTCTTGTACCGAAATACAGTCCGGTAGTGGTTAAGTAAACTGAATAATCGCTAAAGCCGTCATGGCTTCTACGACAGGCACGGCGCGAGTGGCGACACACGCGTCGTGTCTTCCTTTTACGCCGGCTTTGGGTGTCGAAGGCGTCGGCTTGAAGATGCAGCGGAAGACTATTTCTGTACCATCGGCAATGCCGCCGGATATACCTCCGGAGATGGCATTGATAGCAGAACCCGGTTGGGTCACACCGGCAAAGCCGGTACCGTACTCAAAACCCTTGCAGGCATTGATGCTCATCATAGCGAAGGCCAGTTCGGCTTGTAACTTATTGAAAATCGGTTCTCCTGTTCCCGCAGGCAGACCGTTGATGCGGCATTCGATGATACCGCCGATAGAATCTCCTTCTTTTTGATAACCGGCGATCGTATCCGCAAACTTCGCGGGATCGGTTTCTGCACCTACTTGTACCAAGGCAGCCGATATATGTATCCCCTTTGCGGCGAGTTCTTGTTTGGCGATACAGCCGGCTACGACACGTCCCGCGGTCTCTCTTGCACTCGCTCTGCCGCCACCTCTCCAATCGCGAATCCCGTATTTGAGCTCATACACCTTATCGGCATGTCCGACGCGGTAATGGTGCTTTAGCCACTCGTAGTCTTCCGGTCGCGCGTCTTTGTTGCGAATAATGAAGGAAATCGGTGTTCCTAAAGTGACACCGTCCAGCACGCCAGAAAGCCATTCGACTTCGTCGGGTTCGTGTTGGGAGCGTTGGGATGCACCAACCATGCCCTTTCCTGCACGGCGGGCTAACTCCTCACGAATCATATCAAAATCGATATGCAACCCTGCCGGCACACCGTCCAACACACCACCTATCGCTGCTCCGTGGGACTCACCGAAGCTGGTAAACGTCCATTTTTCGCCAAATACATTCATAACTGGCCACAAAATTACTAAAAAGTTTGCATATATGCAAAAAAAAGTGTATCTTTGCGCCAAATTTGTGTAAAAATGAGAAAACTTTTCAGTATAGTGGTATTGACGGTGACAGTGGCGATGTATGCGCAGCAGTTGCCGGACAACCATTTCGAGAACTGGTCGGATAAGTTTAAAAGCGATGTGCAGTTGGCGGAGTGGCATGGCAGTAACGTGAGTCAGGTCGGTTCTAAATTTACCTTCATGTATCAAAAACCCGGTCGTACAGGCTACTGTGCCTATGTAACCGACCGCGCGATAGGCATTCCTAAACTGCACCTCGGTGCTACCGGACCGGGATATATGTCTTTGGGACAACCCTGGCAGTATCTCAAGGGGCTCAACCTCAATAGTGCCACGGCAGGAACGGAAGGCGGCATAGCCTGGAAACACCGTCCGGATACGATGTCGGTGTGGATCAAGCGTGTGGGTCCCGCTACGGATAAAGAGGATTTCCATCTGCTGTTCTACTCTTGGATCGGTACGGCGAAGAGTTCGACGTACAAGAACAAAGCCGGCGGTTGTACCACTACGGAGCGTATCAACGAGGAGTCGGATGTCCGTTCGGCTACCGACGGTAATGAGTGCGGCATCGACCAGCCGGTGAAACAAGTGGCGGAAGGTTGGTATCGCGCGCGCGCCAAGTATGATGAGTGGAACCAGATCAAAGTGCCTATTCTCTATAAGAACGACGGTCGCCCGACGATGTGTAACGTCATCTTCTCGGCAGGTAACTATCCCGCTTTCCGTGCGAACGACGGTCTGTACGACGGCAATGCGTTGTACGTGGACGATGCCGAGTTGATCTATTCTTCGCGGATCGACAAACTGAGCGTTAACGGCAAAGAGTGGAAAGGTTTTGACCCCAATAGCGCCAAGGAGCAGACGGTGTCGTTGAAGGACTTAGGGCTCGCCGGCGTGAAGGACATCCAGATCGCGGGCTATCGCGGAATCGGTACCTTGACCAATATCAAGGGCGAGAAAGCACGTTTTAACGGTCGCAAGTTGGACAAGCAGGAGATGACCGTCGTGCCGGGTGAGATCAACGGCAAAGCGTGGGTCATCACCGTGAAAGCGGAAGACGGCAGCTCGACGCATGTGTATAAAATTAAGGTGAAGGGATAATGACGATCGATACAAATCTATATACGATTGATTGGATCTTTCTCGGTGCACTGGCTGCGCTTTTCTTGGGGCAGTTCTATTTCTATGTGCGCTATATGTGTGCACCGGCGCGTAAGATGCGCAAAGATCATAAATCTCAAATCAAAAATCCAGATTCTGAAATAGACAAAGTCCACGGAGTCTCTGTGGTTCTTTGTGCACATAATGAGGCCTACAACATCTCGCAGTACCTGCAGGCTATCTTGACGCAGGATTATCCCGAATACGAAGTAATCGTGGTCGATGATGGCTCGGAGGATGAGACCCGCGCGATCGTGGAGAGTTATATGGTGCGGGACCCGCGTCTGCACATGACTTTTGTGCCGCTCGGTGCACGGGTGGGTTCGACGAAGAAACTAGCCTTGACGCTGGCAGCCAAAGCCGCGCAGTATGACTACCTGCTCTTGACCGATGCCGACTGCGTGCCGGAGAGCGACCAATGGATTCGGGAAATGATGAAAGGTTTCCGAGACGGCAAAGATATCGTTTTGGGCTTCGGCGCTTATTTCTCGGAGCACGGTCATATCAACCGCCTCGTGCGTTATGACACCCTCTTCAACGGCCTGCATTACCTCGGTGCGGCGATATGCGGTCACCCGTACATGGGCGTGGGACGCAATCTGGCTTACCGCAAGGAGTTCTTCTTTGAGACCGGTGGATTTGTTCACTTGATGACCTATCGGGCAGGGGATGATGACCTGTTCGTCAACCAAGTGGCTACGAAAGCCAATACGGCGGTGGTGCTCAATCGGGACAGCCTCACGTGGTCGCCGGCCAAGAAGACGATGAAAGAGTGGTGGAAACAGAAACGGCGTCATCTGTCCGTTTCGCCGAACTACCGCATCGGTACACAGATCCGTTTGGCCTTGGAGCCGTTGACCCGTGGTCTTTTCTATGCACTGGTCATCGCAATGATGGTCCTCTATTTCCCGCAGGTACAACTCTGGCCGTGGGAAGTGGGAGCGCTGGCGATTCCTTTCCTGGCAGCTATCGGCGCCTTCCTTTTGCGCTGGTTCATCCAGACCGGCATCCTCAATGCTTCGGCACATAAATTAGGATTAAAACGAATGAGTCTGTTCAGCGTCCTGTGGTTCGATATCGCTCTTCCGCTCGTTTCGCTGTACATGCTCATCGTCCCGAAGAGCGATATGAAAAAATGGTAAACTAAAATAGTACAGATATGAGTGAACAAAAACAATTGAAAGTCAACATCGCTCCTGACAAAGCACAGGGCGTATTCGCAAACTTAGCGCTTATCGCGCATACTCCGACGGAGTTCGTATTGGATTTCGCACAACTGATGCCCGGCGTTCCGCAGGCAAATGTGGTGGCACGTGTAGTCGTAACCCCGGATCAGGTGAAGAAGATCCTCGGTGCGCTCCAGAATAATATCGCTCAGTATGAGCAGAAGTTCGGCACGATCCAACCAATCGGCGGTCCCGTTCCGGGTTCCACCCTTCCGCTCACTTTCACCGGCGGTGAGGCATAAATCGTTTAATCATAACTCATAAATTATAAATACTATGAAACATTTCCCAGCTTCGCAGTTAATCATCAATGGTGATGGTTCTGCTTTCCATCTGCACCTCAAACCTGAGTTTTTGGCAGACAAGATTATTTTGGTCGGTGACCAAGACCGTGTCAACATCGTAGCTTCTTTCTTCGATGAGGGTTCGATCGAGTGCGACGTACAATCGCGCGAGTTCCACACGATCACCGGTAAGTACAAAGGCAAACGTATCTCTTGTATCTCGACCGGTATCGGTACAGATAACTGTGATATCGTGATGAATGAGATCGACTCGCTGGCTAATATTGACTACAACACCCGCGAGGAGAAAGCCGTGAAGCGTCAGTTGGAGATCATCCGCATCGGTACCTGTGGCGGTATGCAAGAGGACATCCCTCTGGGCACGTTCCTCGTAAGCCAGAAGTCAATCGGTTTCGACGGTGTGCTGGCGTTCTACCACGACCGCGATAAGATTGCAGACCTCGGTTTCGAGAAAGCATTGGTAGATTTCATCGGTTACCCGAAGAAAGCTGCTGTGCCCTACGTAGTAGCTGCTAACCCCGAACTCGTTGATCGTATCGCGAAAGACGATATGATGCGCGGTTGCACGATCGCTGCGAACGGTTTCTACGGTCCGCAAGGACGTAACCTGCGTGTGGACATCGCTGTACCGGATATCAATGAGAAGATCTCCGCTTTCCGTTACGAGGGTCAGCGTATCACTAACTACGAGATGGAAGGTTCGTGCATCGCCGGTCTCGCGCTCCATATGGGCCACAAGGCTATGACCGTTTGCTGCGTGATCGCACAGCGTAAGATAGAGGCTGCTAACACGGATTATAAACCACGTGTAAAAGAACTGATCAAAACGGTTCTGGAGAGATTCTAAAAGAATATGAAAAAACAGTTTGTTATCTTGTGCACAGCGCTTTTGGCGCTGTGCGCTTGTCAAAAGAAAGCAAGTAAATTTGAGTACACAGTGGATAAGTTCTACGACCTGGAGATTCTCCGCTACGACGTGCCGGAGTTTGAAAGTCTGAGCCTGCAGCAGAAGCAACTGCTGTACTGCTTGAGCGAGGCGGCGTTGTGGGGACGCGATATCTTGTACGACCAGAACGGCCGGTACAACCTGCGTATCCGTCGTGCACTCGAGGACTTGTACCTCAATTATCCGTACGATAAAAACACGGAAGAGTTCGCGGCTTTTGAGCGTTACCTCAAACGCGTCTGGTTCTCCAACGGTATCCACCACCACTATTCGGAAGACAAGTTCCTCCCTGAGTTTGATCAGGATTGGTTCGTGGTGGCCTGCGAGAAAGCGAGTGTCCAGTACGATGCCGCTATCCTTCCCGTTATGTTCGATCCGGCTGTGATGCCCAAGCGTACGACCGCCCAAGACGGTGTCGATCTGGTGGCTTGTTCTGCCGGCAACTATTACGGCGAAGGCGTGACGCAAGCGGAGGCGGAAGCTTGGTACGAGACACACAAAGACAACTCGCCCGAGCCCCTCTGGATCGGTCTGAATAGCCAACTCGTCAAGAACGAGAAAGGCGAGATCGAGGAGCGCGTCTATAAAGTGGGCGGGCTCTACAGTGCGGCGCTGGAGAAGATAGTGGGATGGTTGTATGAGGCCTTGCAATATGCGGAGAACGACGAGCAACGTACTGCCATCAAGTATTTGATTGAGTTCAATGAGACCGGTAACTTGCAGGCTTTCAATGACTATTGCATTGCTTGGGTTCGGGATCTTGACAGCCGTGTCGATTTCGTGAACGGTTTCACGGAGACCTATTCCGATCCGCTCGGTATCACCGGTACCTGGGAGTCGATGGTGAACTTCAAAGACCTGGCTGCGACCAAGCGTACGCAACTCATTTCCGACAATGCACAGTGGTTCGAGGACCACTCCACGACCGATCCCAAATACAAGAAAGAGGAGGTCAAGGGTGTGACCGCTAAAGTGATCACCGCTGCTATCCTTGCCGGCGACTGCTATCCCGCAACGCCGATCGGTATCAACCTGCCGAACGCCAACTGGATCCGCAAAGAGTACGGCTCCAAGTCCGTGACGATCGACAACCTCATGCACGCCTACAACGAGGCGGCCAAGGGCAATGGTTTCAACGAGGAGTTCATGATTGACGACGAGATCCGCGAGCTCTATTCGAAGTACGGCGCGATGTGCGGCGACCTGCACACGGACCTGCACGAATGTGTTGGTCATGGTAGCGGTAAGTTGATGCCGGGTGTGACCAAAGATGCCCTCAAAGAGCATGCTTCCACCATCGAAGAGGCACGTGCGGACCTGTTCGGTCTCTATTACCTGGCGGATCCGAAACTTGTGGAACTCGGTCTGCTGCCCAACAAGGACGCGTACAAAGCCGGTTACTATCAGCAGATGATGAACGGCCTCATGACCCAACTCGTGCGTATCGAGCCGGGTAAGGATATCGAGGAAGCGCATATGCGCAATCGCCAACTCATTGCGAACTGGTGTTATGCCCACGCCAACGGCGAGATGGAGATCATCGAGCGCGACGGTAAGCATTACCTCCAGATCAATGACTACGAAGGCGTACGTCGTCTCTATGGCGAACTGCTCGCGGAGATCCAACGTATCACCTCCGAGGGCGACTACGCAGCGGCTAAAGAGATGGTGGAGACCTATGCGGTGAAGGTAAATCAGAAACTGCACAAGGAGATTCTGGAGCGTTATGAAAAACTCCATCTTGCGCCGTATAAGGGCTTCGTAAACCCGGTATATAACCTGGTGCGCAATGCCAAAGGCCAAGTAACGGATGTCACGTTAGACTTCACCGAAGGCTATATCGAGCAGCACCTGCGTTACAGCCGCGAATACAGTCCGCTGCCCTCGATTAATTAACAAAAAGCTTGTCAATTAAACTTCCTATATCGAAGAGCATCGCCAACAGGATTCTGTTGTTGCAGGCTATCCACGGGGACCCTCTGATGAGGGTCTCCGCGGATATGCCGGACGATGTGATCGTGCTCCATGATGCCCTCGCGCGCCTGAGCGAATATAAAAAAGGAGAACCCCTCACCCTCTATCTCAAAAACTGTGGCACGGCATTGCGGTTCTTGCAGGTCCATCTCGCTACATGTTATCCGGGCGAACCCATCACCCTCACCGGTGATTCGCGACTCATGGAGCGCGACGGGGCACCGACGACCCAGACTATTTCTGCGCGTATCCTTCACGGCGAGAATGTGCCGGTAGCGGAGAACGAGAGTCCGTATATCACGATGAGTCGTAAAATGGCGGAGGCGTATCCGAACGTGTCGCTCGAAGCCGATTGGTCTGCGGCTGCTTTCTGGTACGAATACGTAGCGATACACGGAGGAGAACTGACTTTGGAAGGGCTCAAAGAGGACAGCCTGCAGGGCGATAAGATTGTTGGGGAGATATATGCCAAGCAGTTTGGCATTCAGACCATTTGTGATAAGGGTCAAATGCTTATCAAATACAGGTTTTGTACTGGTAATGTGCTGTCATCGATTGATTTTTCGAATTGTCCGGATCTCTATCCTGCGGTGGCATTGACTTGTGAGAGATTAGGTATCGAACTCAAAGCTACGGGCATTGACCGTTTGCGTTTCAAGGAGTCCGACCGCATAGAGGCGGTACGCCTTCACGAGGTGCGCAACGATCACCGAATGGCGATGGCCCTTATGTGTGCCGACTATCCGGTACCGATCGAAGAGCAAGCTTGTATCGCCAAGAGTTATCCGAACTTCGCACCCCAACATATCACGCCCATAAAGGGAGTAAACGACGAAGGCAAAGGCAAAAAGTATGCCCTCTCCAAACTGATCCATGCGGCCACTTCCGAATACATCTGGCTCCACGATGACGACATCGTGCTGCCGCCTGCTTGCGAAAAAACGGTCGTTTTAGAGGGAGATTTAATCATTCTTCCGCTCCGTATGGAGAGCGAGCACGAGAAACCTTCTTTGCTGGAGAAACTCCAGATTGCCGAATACGCCGCCATTCAGGAACTTACCATGCGCACCGCCCAAAACGGTCGCGCGGTCATGTGTTCCGGTGCAAACCTCATCGTACGTCGCGAAGCATGGCTTGCCTGCGAAGCCGAGTTGCACCCCGAGATTCCTTCCGGCGATGACATGTTCCTACTCGAAGCCGCCAAACGGCACGGCCTCACCATCGGCTGTATCGATACCCCTGACTTCACCGCCGTTGTACGTCCGCAGACCTCTTGGCGCGCGTTCTTCCGTCAGCGGATGCGCTGGGCAGGCAAGGCACCGCACTACACCGACCCCGACATCATCCGTTGCGGACGTTTCGTGGTGCTCGCGAACATCTTTCAACTGATCTGCCCGCTTATCATCCTTCTCAAGTTCCCGATTGAGTACGGGCTTATCAAAAAAAGAGAACCACGCACTCCGTGGTACGTGGCTCTGCTCTTGGAAATCGTTTATCCGATTTATATTCTCATTGCTTTTTTAGGCGGACGCGTACGCACCAACCGATGGTGAGCAGCACCATCAGTACCCACGCCACATCGCCAACCGGATCCAGGAACGGATCCATCGGGTCTCCTGTTGTCGTACGGATATGACCCATACGTGCGTGACTTGCGCCGCTTTCGGTCGTCGAAGCAAGGCTGGTTGCTTCGCTTGCCCCCGGCGCTGCCAGCGCGATAGAGGAGGACAAAGCGACCATACTTCCGCCGTAGCCTATCGACGAAGAATGCACACCTCTGCCGCCGTTACCACCGCCACTCGTCAATGCAATACCGCCACCGGCACCGCCTCCACCGATATGGTGAACGGTCGCACTACTGGTCTGGTAGATATGCATCGATGTGCTCGACATCGGCGCCTGCTGGACATAAGACCACTGAGTTGTCGGCGCACTGTAGTGCACCTGAGGTGCGAACAAACGCGAACTACGGAACATTGCAGACGGCGCGCTGCCTCCCGCTACCGGAGAGGCAGGGTGAACGGCTACTTCGGCAGGATGGACGGGGTGCTGCTCATGACCTTGCGTCATCAGATAGAACACCAGCATCAACCAAAGGCAACCAAAAGCGATACCGACACCCAAAACAAGGTGCTTTCTTTGATGTTGTATAGCTATTTCAATTGGGCTCATAGTAAACAATTCCTTTCATTAGCGGTTTAACAATTGTTTACCGGTCACATCATATACATCCTTACCGCGCTGGATGTATAGGAGTCCGTTGATAAGCAGTTTCCTTGGCTTGTCGCCCTTGTAGGTGCCGACGTTCTCCAGATCGGTAGTCGTCTGATTCTGCTTGCGCTCTACGCGAACGGACAGTACGAAGCGGTCTTTGTTATCCGTGCGCGCGGTGCTGAACGAATATGGTTCGTACATCAGATTATACCACTGGTTCGTCGTCTTATCCCACAGTTTGACTTCCTTCACTTCCATGTCTCTGTCGTACTTATCGTCGTAAGCGATGGTGTAGAAACCTTGCGAAGCGGCGAAGTAGTTCAACGGCACACCGGCGAGGGCACTGGAGTCAGGCAGCGCGTTGAACGCCATCTCACCCTCGTTGTTACGGCTCGCCAATACCGGAGCGGTAGTGATCTGTGCGTACTGGTAGTACGTACCACGCCACTTGGTCAAGTCGTCCATCATATCGTAGCCGTCGGTGAAGTTATCGGAGATCAACAGCGTGGTCTCATCCTTCTCGCCCTTCGGGTTGGTGAGCGTTACCGCGCACCAAACAGGATGTCTATCCTCCACCTCTTCATACTCCGCCGGCGCACGACGAACAGGGCTCGCACTGCGATTTACCGCACTCAAGTTAAACTGTACACCTTGCGGATCCTCCGGATGATCACCGCCTATCTGAACGAAGTAACTCGTAAACGGCTTCATCTCGTAGGAACCAATATCTACCTGACGATATCCCGACCAACCGTTGTCAATCGGCTCTACGATGTAACGGAGATTCGTAGAAGGATTCGGATCGAACTTATAGTGTCCGTCCCATATCTCTTCCGGATCTGTAGGATAGTCCGGAACAATGTAGCCGGTCATGAGCGGATCCGTAATGTCAGAAGAGTACGGCATTAGATACGGGTTACCGAGCAAGTTCCAACCTCTGTGGTTCGCACGTACTTCGGTCATACTCTTGTCGCCTCCGTACGCATAGACACCGGATGCAATTTTACCTTCCGGATCCTTCTCTTCGGTGATGATTTCATTCGACATCGGGAAGCGGAACTCGCGTTTCACGATACCTGTACCCGGGATACTGAAGATATAGCCGATACCCTTCTTTAACGTAGCATCTGCAGCTACTGTTTCCCAGCAACCGCCGGATTGCGTAGCCGCACGTTTTCCTCCGTCATACCACTTAATCAGGTAGTCTGTACCAAGGGTGGCCGGTTCTCCTGTAGAGAGTGTTATATCATTTACATTGCAGTCGTACGGGAGGGAGAAATAGTGCCAGTTAGTCGGATCCACGAGCATATCGAAGAAGACATAATCGCCCGTTTCTCTAATATTCAAATTACCTCGGATATCTGCTGTTGCTACATCATCCTCTTCGCGACGGAAGGAAATAGAGTTGACGGAGTAGTTGGTGCCTCCAGGCACAATTAACTTACCACCTGGATAAACCTTGACATCGCGAACGGCATCCACATCATTCGCCGTGCCGTCAGTCACTTTTGTCAATTGAGCATTGTCGAAAATCACCAAGTCACACGAACGGCATATATCTGCATCCTTGTAGTTGGAATGGAAAATATCGTCTGTGGTAGTGATAGCAGTGGTAACCATGATAGGCACTTTAATATTTTTACCAAGTATCAAGTTGCCTTCTCCATCTTTTAGTTCAATGCGGATATTCGAACAAGCGAGATCACTTAATCCTGTTACCGGAATGACGTAAGTACCATCAAATGGATCACTCTTGTAATTTTCAAAAGTTTGTTCAACAAGATCTTGTTCGAACTCAATATAGTACTCATTGTAGTTATAACTACCTACTTCTTCAAATTTTGCGCATGAATTTGTTATACCTGCGCCGCTTCCAGTAGAACCGGGTATTTGTACACCTTTCCATTCTCCTTCATAATCCGTACCTAAATAATTATAATCTCCCAAAGTAAGGAAATCTTCCGTATTACGGGCAACTGCATCATATCCGGATTTGATATGTTTACGACGAATAAGCAAGCATCGGTTGGTTGATAATTTATAGTCAGCTTCTTCAGCGTTTCCACTTGTTACTTGGTAACCTTTTGTGGTGTACCATCCACCGGGGTTATCCATAAAGCCATTTTTATCTGTTGTTCCTGAAGATACACTTACGAAACTTGCTCCAGAACGAGTTATGCCGCCTGCTTTTGTTCCCGCACCGATAAGATCAATAAAATCTCCTTCCGGATTCACTAATGCTACAGCATCATCTCCGTTAAATTTTAGTTCCGGTGTAGAAAGACGAATATATGTACTGAATTTAGAGGATGATTCATTTTCTTCTGCGCAAGCAATAATCGCTTGATCCGCACTACTGCCATCTTGATATGAAATCAATATTAATTCTTCATTAGATTTCAATTTCAATTCATCTGCAGTTAAATGGTCTCCAGATTTTTTGATGAATTCGGAGAACGTGCTATATTTAAAATCCCATTTATTTGAACCGTCTTCTTCATCATCTGGACGAGTAGTACCAGCACCGGTTTGCACAAAAGCTAATTGGTAGTTGGAGAGGTCAATAGTATTTAAAGTTCCATTGAATATTGCCAGAAGTTTTACGTTCGAAGCAGCCTCATAATACTTACTAAAGAAGATGTCATCAGCTACATTCGCATGCGGGTCTCCATGTGTCTCCTCAGTGTAGGTGGTCAATGTTAATTCACCATCTCCGTTATAGCTAATTACGACTGCATCTGGTTGCCATTCTGCCACATCCAAATCCAGTTTCTCTGTAGTGAAAGAACCTACATTAGACGAGCAGTTGCTTCCAGTAAAGACTTTAAAATAGTAAGTTGTCTCACTGGTTAAGTGCTCAATCGTATATGGAGAAGTAGCAGAAGTGTAGTCAGAGCCCTCTTGATTATTACATTCTGCATCCGAGTATAGCTTAATAGTTGCTGTAGCCGCGGAGCATGTCCAATCAAGCGTAGCAGTAGTTGCAGTAACAGTGACAACACCTAAAACAGGAGCATCATCGCAAGCCGTTGTCGTAAAGTTACCCGAAGCAGAAGAGTTACATGTCTCACCTTTGGCAACAACGGTATAGTTATATTCGGTTGATGAGGATAAACCGGTAACATTACAACTCGTTACACCTGCTGCAAAATTGTTCTCATACACAACAGAGTTGCCTTCTTTAACAGTTACGCTATATCCATTAACGGCATTCGCTTGATTATTCCAAGAAATAGTAGCACTGGTGGATTTTGCAGTAGCATTTACAGTCGGTACAACTACCTCAGAACAACAATCCGGATTGGTGGTATAATAGGTAGTAGAGCTGCCAGTAGTTTTTGTAAAGTTAATGGTAATTGATGTGATGTATGAGACAGAAGCTCCATTGGTGATTTTAAAATATCCTCCTGTGCCGTCTGAAGTAGGTTGTGCCGTAGCTCCCTTATATGTAGAAGCAATATTATTTGTGCTTCCATCTCCATAAGTAATGGAGTTGATGGTTCCTAAATCTGTAGTATTGTACAGAACGCCTGCTCCGTTTCCTGATTTCCTGAACTGAATAGGATTACCGGAGTTAGAACTCTTCATGACTCCATTAGATGTGAAATTAACATCTAGAGTTCCAGATCCTCCATCCTCATTAGCAGTAGCAGATGAAGAACGCTCGGCATAGCTACCAGCAAAATTATTTCCATTCAATACAAGAGTGTATGTTTTGTTAGTTCCACCACCTTCAGTCGTCTTGCTATAAACAGCATAGTAGTCTTGTGCTCCTGTTACGGTGAAGTCAGTTACCCAAGAATAAGTAGTGGTGTTGTCTTCCGCGAGATTAGCGGTCCACCATCCCACGAATGTGTATCCTTCACAAGCAGTCGGATCAGGACTCGGTTTGGTGGCTACTTGACCTTCATAGAGGTTCTGTGTTTCACCGACTTGTACACCGTTATTAAAGAATCGAATAGCATTAGTCGGATTCGGTGCAAAATTGGCAGTAATAGTCGAAGTGATGTTGTTGCCCTTATTGTAGCTGACCGTATAGTTACCGCTTCCGTCCGGACCGGATACTTCGCTATTGCCACCGGTAGCCGTTACACTTGTGCAGTGATAGTGGTCTGCCGGTGTAATATTCGAAACGGTCACTACAAAGTTCGACGTACAGTTGTTGTACTCTCCGTTTGCCTTATTCAATGTAAACGTACCATTAGTCTCATCGCCTTTCGTCAATGTTACTTTCGTCAAGCACGGCGCACACGAAGTGGTGTAATAGGTAGTTCCTCCTCCACCTATAGTAACCGTGATGGTGGAAATACGCATTTGGAATCCAGAGGTGTTTTCAACAGCAAAGACGATACTCGTTGCATCACCTGTCCATGTTGTTTCATCATCCCATGTGCCCGTATTTGCAGTCCAACCATCATTGCGGGAGAATCCAAAAACAATGGAAGAAATATTATTCTCAGAACTAATAGTGAGAGTGTTCTGCGGATACAAGTGAACACAGTTCGAACTGGTATAAAATTTTGGCGAATTAGTTGAGTTGCCTCCATCTGCATACGCAAAAGTAACGCCGTCTATTATTTTAGTACCAGCAGAAGAACCATTTGAATATCCTTGTGCTGTTGCGGTAAAGACTGCTGTTCCGCTTCCGCTTCCGCTACTCTCGGTCTTGCTAAATACAGCATAATAATCTTGGTCTTGGGTAGCCGTAAAGTTTGTTATCCAAGTTTGAGCGATGGTGTTGTCTTCTGCCAACGTAGCCGTCCACCAACCTACGAACGTATACCCGTCGCACGGTGTCGGATCTGACGGTTTAATAGCTGCTTGACCATCTACAACACTTTGCTCACTGACCTTTGTCCCATTATCGAAGAACCGAATGGTGTGAGTCGGCTTCGGCGTCATCGTCACGGTCACCGTTACATCGGCATCCGGCATAGTGAACGTGCGGCTGTTGCCTTCGCCGCTCAACGAAACGCCGGTAGCCGAAACGCTGTTGAGGTCATATGTAGCATCCGGAGTAATGACGATAGTAACCGTCTCTCCGTACTCCACGCTCTGCGGACTGGTGCTCTGTCCATTTATCGTAACTGTAGCGCCGGTCGGAGCAGGAGTGAAGATTACATCGTGACTATTCTTCTGCCATACAGCATAGAGATGGGTGTTGGAGGTTAAGGTAACGCTTGCGCCGTCATCATACTCCTTGCTGCCGCTCGGTGACGTTGCCCATCCTTGGAAGGAATATCCTGTTTGCGAGAAACTGTTCGCCGTTAGAGCGGTTGCCGTATTAAACGAAATAGTCTGCGTTGCCGTTGCAGGATCCGCCCCTTCATAGTTTGCATGGAACGTAACAGTGACCTCCGTCGGCGCGGTACACGAAGTCGTGTAGTCGCTAATTGTCGTTGTAGTAGCATTACCAACAATCGTGATTGCTCCTACTCCCACATTGCTTCCCTTTGTAAATACCATGCGGATATTCTTTTGGCTGAAGGAGTTAGATGTCGTTTTTGTACCAGTAGAGTTTTGTGCGCCACTGATGGTAAAGGCCTCAACGTCTGTATATGTTCCATCGACAGTAGCACATTCTTTAATGGTCATAGTAGAAGACGAGTTTCCGCCTATCATTTTGTAGCCAAAGGATAGTGACGTCGGTATAGAAGATAATTCAAATTGGATATAATCGTCCGAGTTGTCAAAACGGAGCAAATAAGGAGAATGAGCGGTATAATCGCTACCTAATCCGCTATGAGTTACACCGTCAATGCCAATTAATCCACTTTTACCACTCGTCCCATCAAACGCAATTAGATTTCCACTACCGCTACCGCTTGTTGTCTCGGTTGCAAACACAGCATAGTATTTCGTATTGTTGTTGCTCGGCATTGTCTTCGTCGAGGCATCAGTGAAGAGATCTGCTGGAGCGGTATCATCGCTACTGTAGTTTACAGTTGCAGTCCATCCCTGGAAGGTCTTTCCGTTACAATCAATGCTCGGATTGGCTATACCCGCAAGAGCCTCACCGGCATAATTCTGCTCTGCCGTAGGAGTACCGGCTACGTACCAGTTTACGGTGTACTTCGTTTCCTCGTTCATGGTGACGGAAACCGTTACATCCTCGTCCGGCATAGTGAACGTACGACTATTGCCTTCGCCGCTAACAGCCGCAGCCCCGCTTGCCCCACTAACGCTTACGGTACCAACCGTAAAGTGCGAGTTCGTCGGGGTGATAGCAATCGTTACCGTTGATCCGAAGTTCACATTGTTCACCGGCGAACTACTGCTACTGTTCACTGTAAAGGTACCGCCGTTAGCCGGTTGATCGAACGTCACATTATGTTTATTCACTTGCCATACCGCATAGAGTGTGGTGGCTGCGGTAATGGTAATATTGCTTCCGTCGGTATAGGTAGCCGAAGTGGCGTTCTTGTCCGTTGACCAGCCTTGGAAGGTGTACCCCGTCCGCGAGAAACCGTTCGCCGTCAGAGCCGTTGCTACATTGTAGGTCACATCCTGCGTTGTCGTAGCAGGTGTTTCGCTGCCGTCGTTCGCGTCAAATGTGATACGTACCAGACCCGTAACGGTGAACTCAGCAGAAGTGATATCCTTCGGGCAGTGCGTTGCATCGCCGGTCCAATGGGCGGTGATGGTAGCTGTACCTGCGCTAACAGGTGTTACCTTGCCGTCTTCCTCTACGGTGATAATCGCCTCATCGCTGGAGTGGTATGTCACAGAGCCGTATGTCGTGCCGGTGATGGTCGGAGCAGCGCTCTTTGCGCCACCTGCTGTAAGATTATAATTACTGTAACCGAATGTTACGTCCCACGACTCACAGCCTACAGGTGTTGCAGCATCCTCGTCGTCAAGGCTCTCGCAGATGGTAGCAGTAGCATTCGCAACGACAGATGTCGTATAGGTAAGGTCGTTAACCAGACCTGTGATGATACAGGTATTGGTTGTGCCGCTGTGTGTGATCTCGCCAATTTCTGTTTCGCCGCACTCGGTAGTATAACCTACACCTTTGCTGACGGTTACGGTATAACCATTTGTAGCATTAGCGACATCCGGCCATGTAAGCGTAATCGTTTGGTCACTCGGAGTAGCTGTTACATCAGGTGTACCTAAGTTACCTGAGCACTGGCATTCCGCCGGTTCGCTGTCATAAGTGGTGCTTCCTCCACCTCCGCCACCGACTTGTTCTATCTCAATGTCATAATATTCTGTGCCGTTAATATTGCTGGTGGCATAAGGAGCAAATTTATTCACTGTACCTGTCCTATAAACGATGGCACGAGTGTCTGTGTTCTTGGCAGTCACACGCCATGTACCATGCGTGCCATCCGCGAAAACCCAATAGTAGGGATCATCGCTCGTACTAAAATTCGTGCTCGAACTATAACTGAGGTATTTAGTGCCTACCTTTATCGCAATATCATCACCAGTGCGCTCAAAGGTAAATACGGTAGCGTCAGCTGCGGTAGTTGTGTTGCCTAATTTGCTGGTTAAGCCTCCTGTTGCATAATACTTTGTGCTATTTATCTCAGCGTAAATTTTATACGTACCCCCTGTCGGAACTGCAGTTTTCCGTATCGGAGCACCGCTTGGAGTGGTCTTGCTATATACCGCATAGACGGTACAGCCACTGGTGACAGAAGTGATGTAACTCGGTGTACTGGTCGTGCTCGTTACCTTGGTCGCTGACCAGCCGGCAAACGTCCAACCATCACAAGCTGCGTCGGAAGATGTTGGCAGGTTATATGTTCCTGTAGCACCGGTTATAGACTCCAACTGACCATTGCGCGAGAGGATAACCGTGTAGGTGGTGGCTTCAGGAGGTGTGTAACCTTCAAATGTCGGAGTAAGGCTCGATAACGTTACGGACTCACCGTTGTGCTCGCCCCAGATGTATTCCACCAATTCGGGATAGTCGATAAACGGGTTACGGTTACCTTGTTTGGTTTGGATACCGTTGTTGCGGTCTATCTCTTTTTGCGAAACCGGATCCTCGCGATGCCACTTGAGCAATAACGCTACACCATAGGGTTTCAATCCGTAATAGTGGGCTGCATCATAAGAGGTGTTAAAGATTTGCGCACCTTCGGCAGTTGTGAATGTCTGGTAGTCTCCGTTCGCCCACTTAATCATCGTTCCGAAATACCCACGGGCAAAATCGCCCTTGAACTCATCCATCGGTTCGAAGACGGTCGAAGCAGTGCAAGACTGCGAAGAAGATCCCGTCTTGTTCAGGATAGAGTTCTCAATAGTGATGCTTTTCGGTGAACCCTTCTTGCAACCGGACTTCGAGGTGTAAGATGCGGATGCTACTTCGCCAAATGCGTATGCACTACGTATATTATTCACATAGCCGTCAGTCGGTACTACATGGAACAAATCTGTTCCCGGTGTATTGGCACTCTCCGAACCACCGAACCAACTCTTAGGAATAGAGTGCTCGCGGTTGTAGCAGTCGCCTTCTTTACCGTAACTACCACACTGGTTGCTTCCACATGTGAAGGATGTAACATTACTATACATATCCCACACCTTGCCGGACAAGTTAATGTCAATAGCGCAGTATGCTGTCCACAAACCGCTATATGACAAACTCTTATAACCGCTCTTGGATACCGTATGGACGGCATCAAACAGGGTCTTTCCGCTTTTGCCATCAACAGAACTGTAGTACGATTGGTCAACCGCAAAACTATTACCCCATGCGCAAACGAGCGCGAGAACGATGGTTACTATATACTTAGTCGTTTTCATATTCATCTGTGTTTTAAGGTTTAGATTAATGGAATACAGCATAATATGTTGCGTTAGCATTTACCGCCGAACCGTCAGTGATCAGTGCTGGCGCGGAAGCACCGGTGTAGTGCTCGGTCGCTGTCCAGCCCTCAAAGGTCATCCCTTCGTTAGCACCCGGTGTCTCTGTCGGCAGCACGAGTGTTGCGCCCGGAGCATATTCCTGTGTGGTGAATACATCACCGCAAGCCATGTATGTCACTGTATAAGGAGCGACAACGGTAATGTTGTAGGTCGCCGTCTTCGTTTCTCCCCCTTCTGTGTAAGACACTGTTACAGTCTTTCCGCCTGTCGTACTCATATCCGGACTTGATACGCTGTTCGGAGTAACGGTCTTCGAAGCGCAGTCGCTATAACTTGCAGTAACCACCAAACCTTCCGATGTAAAGGTCTCGTTTGTGACGAAAGTGGTCTTCACGCCCGAGGTGTTCAGCGCTATACCCGTGAGCGTACAGTTCTGGCAAACGGTAGTATAGTCGGTATAACTGCCGCCACCGCCACCGGAAATCTTATACAACTGCACATCAGTCTGTCCTGATGTATAACATGCGAAACGTGGGCTGCTATTATTCCAACGGATTGTACGGTTTGACGTACCGACATTGGAGATAGTAGCGTTGCCACCACTAAATGATACAGTCCATGAACTACTTGCACTGATACTTGTCGTCGTACTCAGGCTGTTGCCACTTGCCCAGTTCCAGTACTTGCCGTCACGAACAAAAGCATAACTATTATCAGCACTGCCGGCTACTACGCTGAACGAATAAGTTCCTGCCGGAGTCCCCGTATAGGATGTTCCCTGACCATAGATAGTACCGGTTGTCGTAAATCCTGACAATTCCACCGTGTTGGTCTCACATACAAGGATCACTTCATCTCCTACGGCAATAGATGATGCTTTCGTCGGTGTAGCCGTTTTCCGCATCGGAGCACTTGTGGGCGCGGGTGTCGCATAGACAGCATAGTATGTTGCTACTGAATAAGTGTCACCTGTCTTGGCAAAGGTCGGGGCGGTCGTTGCATTGCTATAGTCGCTTGCTGTACACCATCCGACAAACTTCATGGTTTCAGAGCAATCTTCCGGATCAGCCGGCAAGGTGATCTTACCATCCACGGCTACATTGGTAGCATGAGTACTGCCGTTTGCGCTCCATGTGACAGGATGCAAGCCTTCAACAACGATCTCAACATCGCCAGTCACAGAAGCAATAGAGAACGCACCCGTTCCGGGATTATACGTAAAGCCCGTTCCGTAAGTCAGTGCACTACCTCCCATAGAGACATCCCAACAAGCTGCATCAGCCAGCGTATAACCGCTACTCGGCGTAATGGTCAGATTGAGCGCACCGCCCTTTGTGATCTCGCCATCCTCCGGATACGTACAATTTTCTCCGTAAAGAACATAATCCCAGGTCAGTTTAGGTACACCGCCGTTGTAACTGAAACTGATGTTACCACCACTCTCTGTAATTTCAGTTAATGCGCAACCGGAGAAAGGAGTCCATGTCTTCTTATTGGAGGTGCCTGGGAATGGATCCGTGGCTTTTCCATAATTGGACGTTTTACCGTCAGCCGGCACAATGGTATAACGCAATGTTCCTGCCGTATTGTTGAGGTCATTGTTATTCCAACTGGTACCATTGTAGGTTACTGTCCAAACGACCATTCCATGACCTGGTAAGTACTGATCATAACCACTCTTCTGGCGGTTTTCAATATAGTATACTGTTTGGGTATTGGTGCAAGCTACGATGGACGCACCACCTGTTATCTGATATCCGTCATTCCATGTAGTAGTCATTGTTACGTTCTTGACCTCATCTTTTGCCAAGAACTTCGGCGTCGTCCATCCCATGAAATACTTGTCGTAGATGCTGTATAAGGGTGGATACTGACCGCTACCATTATATGAGCCTTGATCCATCAGCGTCCACTCTCCTGGGGTAACACCGTTGTCAGAGTTGGTTCCGTAGTCGGTATCATAGTAGTCCGGCAAACCTATCACGTGACTGAACTCGTGTGCAAACGTACCTACACCGTCGCTGTTCGAACCCGACTTTCCGGACAACTCAGCACTACAAGCATAATGACCAAGCGTCTTGCCGTTATACGTGAGCGTACCGGTAACATTGCTGCTATAAATCTCCCAACTGTGCGGCCAAATAGTATTGGCCGGTGCACCTGCTGCTTCCCCGTATCCCGCATAGATGACGTAGATATTATCCACCTTGCCGTCATTGTTGATGTCGTAGTTGGAAAAGTTACAACCGTCAGCATATGCCAGCGCGCATGCATCTACGACCATCTGGTCTGGGTGCATATCGTCGCCATTGGAGTCGTTCCCTCCATAGTAGGTCATATTGTTAGACAGTGTATAAGGACCAAACACATCGAACTCGGGTATATACGTGTTGCCCGATGATTGCTTGAAATAATCCTGTACAGACGGGAAAGAACCATTCAATAAATTCTCAAAGAATGCCTTATTGTGCGTAGATTTCATTGACATGTCGCTGAAGTTCACCAACAACACCAGCAGTTTGGTTGGCTGAATAGCTCCGTAATTTTTGCGTATCGTGCCTGGACTACGACGTGCCAGAGCGGCCTTGCGCAGCTTAATCACTTGTTCTGTGGAAGGCGCTTGTTCGTCGCGAATCTCAAACTTACCGTTGCTGAGCATCGTTGCAATCTTTCCATCCTCAGTCTCCCAATGGTGATAGAACTCATCACCTACCAAACGAACGTTCACTATAGTGCCATCCGTAAGTTTGCCCTGTTGCCAACCGCGATAAGCGGGCACACCCCACACCTGCACGGCAAGCGCGGCGATTAGACTTAAAGTTAAAAAACGTTTAATTGTTGTCATGATTTTTGGTATTCTATATTTGTGGAGTATAGCGGACTCGAACCGCTCACCTCAACACTGCCAGTGTTGCGCTCTAGCCAGATGAGCTAATACCCCTCGCTAGAGCTAAGGCTCGCACGACTACGCGATTACATCGCTCGTGGTAGTGCTACGCCTTGCTCTACGCTCTTCGGTCGGAATATCGTTATACTAGCATTCCTCCCGAGGAAAATAAATACTAAAGTTTCGTGCGCATGTGCGCGTACCTTTATTTAATGCGTGCGTTATACCACTCCGCTGAAGCCCATGAAAGCCATGGCCAACAGACCGGCGGTCAGCAGCGCGATCGGCGTACCCTTCATTGCTTCGGGCACTTTCGCCAAAGCGAGTTGCTCGCGGATACCTGCAAACAGGATCAGTGCGAGACCGAAGCCGAGTGCGGTAGCAAAGGCGAAGAGTGTGCCGGTTAACATGCCGTGTTCAGCGCCCATCGGCAGTTTCTCCGTGCCGTTAGCTACCAAGATAGCCACACCGAGAATACAACAGTTGGTCGTAATCAGCGGCAGGAACACACCCAGCGCCTGATAAAGCGACGGACTGATCTTCTTCAGGATGATCTCGATCATCTGCACGAGGGCAGCGATGATGAGGATGAACAGGATCGTCTGCAGGAACTCCAGTCCCCATGCTACGAGCAGCATCTGCAGCAGATAGGTCACAACGGTCGAGAGGGTGAGCACGAAGATAACGGCTGCACTCATCCCCATCGCGGTGTCGATCTTCTTACTTACTCCCAGGAACGGGCAGATACCCAAGAACTGGCTCAATACGATATTATTAACAAATATCGCAGAGATGAAAATCAAAAAGTATACCATAATTATTTTTTCTGGATTTTGTTAATAATGACCATTAAATACGCGAGCGCAATAAATGCACCCGGAGCAAGCACAAACACCAGCGCGCCGTAGTTATCCGGGAAGAGGTGGAAGCCGAAGCAAGCGCCCGTTCCGAGCAACTCACGGACTGCACCGAGCAGCGTCAGCGCCAGCGTAAAACCAAGTCCCATACCGATGCCGTCGAGTGCACTGAGGCCTACGCTGTTCTTCGCAGCAAAAGCTTCGGCACGACCAAGCACGATACAGTTCACCACGATCAGCGGGATAAACAAGCCCAGCACGTCGTAGATAGCCGGCAGGTAAGCCTGCATCAGCAGCTGAACCATCGTCACGAAGGTCGCGATCACCACGATGAACGCCGGGATACGCACTTTGTCCGGAATCAGGTTCTTGAGCAGCGAAATCACTACGTTCGAGCAAATGAGCACGAACATCGTCGCCAGACCCATCGACATGCCGTTGATGGCACTGGTCGTCGTCGCCAAGGTCGGACACATACCGAGTACGAGGACGAATGTCGGGTTCTCTTTGAGAATACCGTTCGTCAAAACTTTCATTCTATCACTCATGACTTACCTCCGTTTCTTCTTCGATTATTACTTCTTTGCCCTCAAGGGCACGATTATTCTGCTCTGCAGAATTTTCTTCCTCAATAACCTCTACGCTATCGACTTCTGCTTTGTTCAGCTGGCTTGCACCTGTATGTGCCTCCACGCCGAACTGATCGGCATAAGCTTGGTTGACTGCCTTGAGGAATGCGCGGCTGGTGATGGTAGCGGCTGTAATAGCATCTACGTCACCACCGTCTTTAGATACCTGGAGTGCGCCAGCTTTGCGACCGATGATGTTCTGACCGGGTTTGTCGGCGTTCTTGAACCAATGCGTCATGTGCGAACCCAGACCCGGAGTCTCTTGATGCTCGAGGATCTCGTAGCCGAGAATATTGCCTTCTGTATCGAAGCCTACCATCACGCGGAACTGACCGCCGAAACCATCGACAGCCGTCTCCACTGCGAAGCCTTCCTGACCGTTCAATACCGCCAGTTTGGCAGCCTCTTGTTTCGCTTTCTTCTGCGCGTTAATGTTCTCCAGCGTCAACATATAAACGCCGGCGAGGGCAGCTGCAGCAACCATCGCGATGATAGTCAGGCTGAGTGCCATGTTCTTAAATGAACTCTGTAACTTTTCCATAGCTGTCCTCCTTATTTTTTCTTAGGCTCGCCGAAACGTTGCGGACGAATCTTGTTCAACAATGGAACGCAAGCGTTCATGATCAGGATAGCGAACGACATACCTTCCGGATAAGCACCCCAGGTACGGATCACCATCATAATAAATCCGATGCCAACACCGAAGATGATCTTACCCCATGCACTCATCGGGCTCGTCACGTAGTCGGTGGCCATAAAGAACGCACCCAGCATCAGACCGCCGGAGAGCAGTTCGTATGCTACATATTGACCGGCCGGCATACCTTCCGGAGCACCGATCCACGTGAAGAGCGCTACCGTAGCGATGATCGAAACAGGGATATGCCATGTGATCACACGCGTGCAGATCAGGAACAGACCGCCGATGATCAGTGCCAACGCACAGACCTCACCGAGCGAACCGCCCATCGCACCGAGGAACGCATCCTTCAAGGCCGGCAGCTGGTCCATCACGCTCAAGTCACCTGTCTTCGCGATATGCTTCAGGTAATAGAGCGGGGTAGCACCCGTCTCTGCATCCAGATAACTCGTACCAAAACCTTGCTGCATCGGCCAGGTGGTCATCTGAGCAGGGAACGAAATCAGCAGAAATACACGACCTACCAAAGCGGGGTTGAACGGGTTCTGACCCAGACCGCCGAAGGTCATCTTACCTACACCGATAGCTACCACTGCACCAATCAGTACGATCCACCAGTCGAGATTCGACGGCAGGTTGAAGGCGAGCAGCAGACCGGTCAGAACGGCCGACAGGTCGCCGATCGTTTGTCTTTGCTCTTTGAGCAAGAAATGGCTGATAAGCCATTCGGTCAGCACGCAGGCGCAAACCGAGATAGCCGCCGTGATGAGTGCTCCTACGCCGAACTCGATCACCGATACCACATAAGCGGGCAGCAGCGCGAGAATGACGAGCAGCATATTCCGGCGAACGGAATCACCGCTGTGCGCGTGAGGAGCCGGAGCAACAATGAATTGTTTCATATCTAATTAAATTTCAAATTTCTTATCCTAAAGGAACGATTATTTCAAATCTCAAATTTCAAATTATTTTGCGGCTTGAGCAGCGGCTGCTCTTTCCCGCAAAATACTGCCCACTTTCGCTTTCGCCGGACGGATACCGTCGAGCAGACGACGATGAGCCGGACATGCGAACACGCAGCAACCGCAGTCGATGCAGTCCATCACGTCGTGCTTCTCGCAGTCCTCCCACATCTCCAGCTGACTCATCCGTTGCAACAGATACGGCTCCAAGCCCATCGGACAAGCCTGTACGCACTTACCGCAGCGGATACAGTTCTCTTCCTCAGGACGGATGCTCTCTGCCTCCGGCAGGAACAGCAGACCGCTCAGACGCTTGTTAGCCGGCATACCTTCGATATGATCCATCGCACGACCCATCATCGGACCGCCACCAATGATCTTACCTGTATCAACCGGAACACCGCCTGCGAGCGCAATCACCTCCTCGATCGGCGTACCGAAACGAACGGAGTAGTTACCCGGCTTCGCCACTTTCTTACCCGTCACGGTCATCACGCGGCTAATCAGCGGTTTGTTCTTCTGAACCGCTTCATAAACGGCGTAGATAGTCGCTACGTTATCGACTACCGCACCTACCTCGATCGGTAGCGCACCGCTCGGAACCTGACGACCGATACATGCATCGATCAGCTGTTTCTCACCGCCTTGCGGATATTTCAACTTCAGCGGCATCACCTCGATACCCAACTTAGTCTGGGCCAACTTGGTCATATGCTCGATCGCATCTTTCTTGTTGTTCTCGATACCGATGATAGCGCGGTCCACACCCAGCGCACGTTTTAGAATCTCGATACCGATGATGATCTCCTCGCCGTGCTCCAGCATCAACTGATGGTCGCAAGTCAGGTACGGCTCGCACTCCACGCCGTTGACGATCAGTACCTCCGCTTTTTTACCCGGAGGCGGCAACAGCTTCACGTGCGTCGGGAAACAAGCACCACCCAAACCTACGATACCGGCTGCGGCAATCTTGTCGATGATAGCCTTCGGCTCTATCGCGCACGAACGCGCGATATCCGGCGTGCGGTCGATCTCCGGCATCCATACATCGCCTTCTACGTCGATGAAAATAGCCTGACCGGGTGCGCCCCATGCGTCGGTCCAGTCTCCGATTTTGGTCACCGTACCGCTAACCGGCGAACAGATGTTCGCACTCACGAACCCACCGGCCTTGGCCAGCAGTTCGCCTACTTTAACTTTCGCTCCGACTTCTACCACCGCCTGCGCCGGTGCACCGATATGCTGCACGAGCGGAATAATCGCCTGCTTCGGCAGCGGGCACTCCGTGATAGGCTGGTGTGCGGAGAATTGTTTGTTGTCATGCG
>CAMHSB010000027.1 GCA_946187695.1 uncultured Bacteroidales bacterium | reverse complement strand
CAGGTGTGTTCGAGTTCGATAACTTCTGCGACGGTAGCCGCGCTATCGGTGAGGCGATCGCAGAGGCAACGGCAGAGGGCGCTTTCTCGCTCATCGGCGGTGGTGACTCCGTAGCATGTGTGAACAAGTTCGGTCTGGCTGACAAGGTTTCGTATATTTCTACCGGTGGTGGTGCGCTGCTCGAGGCCATCGAGGGTAAAGTACTTCCGGGTGTTGCAGCAATCAAAGGAGAATAAGTCATGGAAGTAGTAGGTAAGATTATTCAAGTACTGCCCATGCAGGAAGGTGTGGGCCGTAACGGTAACCCGTGGAAGCTGCAAGGCTACGTGCTCGAGACCTTGGATCAGTACCCCCGTAAGGTGCATTTCGAGGTGTTCGGCGAGGACCGTATCAAGATGAATCCCTGCGATGTAGATCAACTGGTAACGGTTAGTTTCGATATCGAAAGCCGTGAGTTCAACGGCCGCTGGTACACCTCTATCCGCGCATGGAAGATCCAACAGGGCGACATGACCCAACAAGCCGCTGTCGCTCCGACAGCAGCTGCACCGGCACCCGCCGCTCCCGCCGCAGCACCTGCTGCCGCGCCGGTAGAGGCCGCTCCGGTGAACGTAGATCCGTTTGACGCCACAGCCGGCGAAGGCACGAGCGATCTGCCCTTCTAATGCGTAAATGGCTTAAAATAGCGATACCAACTATCTTGCTGGCGGGTGGTGCAGCTATCTGCGCCATCCGTTGGCAGGCTTGGTTCGGGATGCCTGCCGAACCGCAATGGAACGGAGAGACGATCGATTATGTCTTCCCGTATCCGACTTCCGAATGGTCCGACAGCGTAGCTGCAAGTCCGCAGGACGGTCTGCGTCTGTTGGTGCTCGGCGACATTCACAGCCAACTGACCCGTGCTGACTACGACACCCTGGCAGCCCACGTACCCAATGCCGACGCCGTGATACAGATAGGCGATTGGTTGGAGCGGGGACAAGATTATTATTACCAGTTACTGCTGCGCGAGTGGACCAACAGCGCCCTGTACGGTACGCCGGTGATCACCACGCCGGGTAATCATGAGTACTCCAAAGGGTTCCATAAGACCTTGTCGCCCGTGTGGGATCATGCTTTCCCGCACCCGAATAACGGTCCGAAAGAGGTACCCGGTGCGAGTTACTATGTTGACCTGCCTAACGTTCGGTTGATCGCTATCGACACCAACCCCTTGGTGCGCATCGTCGATCTGACGCGCACGATGACCTGGCTGCGCCAGGCAATGAACACAGCCGGCGGAAGGTATATCGTGGTCGTGATGCACCATCCGGTACTGTCCGTGGCAAAAGGCCGGGCGAACGTGCTGGTTTACAGCGCTTTCCGCAGGGCCTTAGGCGAAGCCGATCTGGTAATAGCCGGGCATGACCACAGTTACATGCGCCGCACGCCGTTCGTGGTACTCAACACGGCGGGAAAGAACAAACCGCAGCAATACAAATACCACCCGGAGGTGACCGACTCCGCGCCTGTTTACGGCACGCTGGAAGTGTCTAAGCTCTCATCTCCGTCTTCCCAACTTCGATTCAACGTGTATCGTCTCAACGACCACACTTTGATTGACTCGATTTATGTTAAGCACGACTGACGCGATAGTGATGTCGCTGCAGCCGCACTCGGACAAAGCGCACGTGCTTCACGCGTATACCCGCGCGGGCGGACGCGTTAATTATATGGTGTACGGTCTGGGGCGCAAGAACGCCGCCGGTAAGTACAGCCCTCTTTCCATTGTCCAACTGACCATAGACGATCGCTCCGTACGCACAGCGCAGTTGAGCTATGTACCGACCAGCCTCACGACCGATCCCTACAAACGTACCATCGCGCTATTCTTGAGCGAGGTGCTATTCCATGTACTGCGTCATCCGATGGTGGATGAACCGATGTACGATTATCTTGCCCAGGCGATACAGGATCTGGACCAAAGCCAAGACCCGCAGAATTTTCATCTCGAGTTCCTCATCGGTCTTGCGGCACGATTAGGTTTCGCTATGGAAGAAACGCCCGCGCTGCCGCACACACGCAAAGAAAGACAGGAGACCTTGAAAAGCCTCTGTGCCTATTTCGAAAAACATGTCGAAACATGGCAAAATCCAAAATCCTTGGACATCTTAATGGAGGTTTTTGACTAAAAAAAGCCCTCAAAAGCAAAAAAATTGCAAAAAAATTTGGCTATGTCAGAAAATTGTTGTAATTTTGCACGCTTTTTTGACGTATAAACCCGTTCTCGTGAGAGAACCTAAATAACAAATAAGACAATGAAACGTACATTCCAACCTTCCCAACGTAAGCGTCGTAACAAACACGGCTTCTTGGAGAGAATGGCTTCCGCAAACGGTCGCCGTGTATTGGCTGCACGCCGTGCTAAAGGTCGTAAGAAACTGACCGTAGCTGACGAGGGTCGCCACAAATTTTAATGGAGTCAACTAGACAACACAAGATTGCTCGTCTCATTCAAAAAGACATGAGCGACATCCTATTGCGTTACGCGCGCACGCTTCACGGAACGTTGATTTCCGTCAGCGAAGTGCGCGTAACGGTCGATTTGTCTATCGCGCATATCTACCTCTCTATCTTCCCGCAAGACAAGGTAGCCGAGACGATGGCGCTCATAGACGAAAACAAGCACCGTTTTCGCGGTGAACTCGGCACGTTGGAGCGCCATCAACTGCGTATTATTCCGGAAATAGTCTTCCATTTGGACGAGACCATCGAACGGATGGAACGCATTGATGAACTGCTCCATGCCTAATCTCGAATCACATATCGCTTGGAGGTACCTTTTCTCAAAGAAAGGGCACAACTCCATTAATATCGTTTCCGGTATTAGTGCGGTTGCTGTGGCGGTTGTCACGGCAGCAATGGTCTGTGTGCTGTCCGTGATGAACGGCTTCGGGGCGCTGGTGGAGAAGATGTTCTCGGAGTTTGACCCTGTCTTGATGGTCGTTCCTGCCGAAGGACAGACGCTGCGCACCGACACGCTGCCGATCGCTTCGTTATACGCGCGCGAGGACATCGAGGCCGTCTCCATGCAACTGGAGCAGACCGCACTCGTGCGGTACAAAGATCACCAACAGCCGGCGCGCATCCTGGGTGTGGACTCGCTTTTCAGCTGCACGGCGCATATCGACTCGATCATCACGGACGGGTACTACTCCGTCTGGGACGGTGCTTTTGATCGCGCGGTACTCGGTCGCGGGCTGGCAGCCCAGATCGGTATTAATGCCCATTTCACGGGGGCGCTGCATCTGTATGCGCCCAAACGCACCGAACGCATCAACCTACTCCGACCGGATCTGTCACTCAATCACGAGCACACGTTCATTGCCGGTACGTTCGCCGTCAACCAGATCGAGTACGACGATCAGCTCATGCTCGTCTCCCTGCCCTTGGCGCAACGACTCTTCGACTACGACGAGTATACGGCGAGTGCTTTGCGTATAGCGCTAAAGGATCTATCAAAAATCAAAAATCTGAAATCTGAAATATCCGAAGCCTTGGGCCCAGGATACAAAGTATTGGATCGCTACGAGCAACAGTCGGATTTCTTCCGTATCTTGGGCATCGAGAAACTGCTGACCTTCCTGCTGCTTGTCTTTATTCTGCTCATTGCCGGATTTAATATTATTAGTTCGCTCTCCATGCTCATCATCGACAAGCGCGAAGACAGTCAGATCCTCACCCACCTCGGAGCCGACGAAACGACCATTCGCCGGATCTTCCTCTTGGAAGGCTGGCTGATCTCGGCTTTAGGTACTTTGACCGGACTCGTGCTTGGAGTGCTGATCTGCCTGGGACAGCAGCATTTCGGTTGGCTCAAGTTAGGTAGCGGTGCGGAGTACGTCATCTCCACCTACCCGGTACTCGTCCAATGGACCGATATCGTTCTCGTGGCCGTCATCGTGCTGGCGCTGGGTTTCATCGTAGCATGGTACCCTTCACACAAAATGAGCGTCAAGGCTGTAGGCATGCTGGCTATTATCGGTCTATTCGGACTCTCTTCCTGTAAGAAGACCGAACCCGCACCGCAGAAGACCTTGCCCACGACTTACACCACCGCCTACTGCATCCTCTACGGACAGTACTACGACTCCATCCCGCTCGATGTGGTGTGTCTCGATCTCTACGCAGGCGGACTTGACATGGACTCTACCCGCCATCTGAAAGGCAGCGGTTATAACCTCTGTTTGTCGGATATCTTCGTAGCCGATTCGCTCTTGGCGGAAGGAACATATACGTCCGACTCCGTGGCGAAAGTATATACTTTTCTGCCCGGCAAAGACTACGAAGGCGTACCGAACGGTGCGTACCTCTTGGAGGTGGAAGAAGGCAAGATACAGCAGATCCAGATTCTCGATTCCGGTTCGTTCGTTTACCGCCACGACAGCTTGCTTTTCACGTTGTACTATAACCAAGGCAAACGCTACGAGACCTCTTTCGGCGGTCCGCTCATCCTACAGAACCATGAGTGATCTGAGCAAAGAATATCACACTTACCTGCGCCTGGAACGCGGGTACTCTCCCAATACCGTCGAGGGGTACGAACAAGACCTGGACAAACTCCGTGCGTACTGCGAGGAGCACGGCGTGGATCTCGTACATATGGATTTTGATGCGCTGCAAGAGTGCATCTACGTGCTCTTCAAAGACGTTCGTTCCGAAGGCACGCAAGCCCGCATACTCGCCGGGATCCATGCGTGGTTTCGCTTTCTGCTCTATAAGAACTACATCGAGCAAGACCCGTCTGAATTGCTCGAAGGACCTAAGAAACCCAAACATCTGCCTACGGTGCTCACGCTGGATGAGGTGAACCGGATGATGGCAGCTATCGATCTGAGTTCCAACGAAGGGCACCGCAATCGCGCCATGATGGAGATGCTGTACGGCAGCGGGCTGCGTGTGAGTGAACTGGTGAACCTGCCGCTGAGTAAGATCTACCTCCACGAGCACTATATGCTCATCGAAGGTAAGGGGTCCAAACAACGTCTCGTGCCTATCTCACCCGTGGCGGAAGAATGGTTCGGTTACTGGTTGCAGGAGCGTGCTACTTGGCCGTACAAACCCGAATTCAAAGACTACGCTTTCATCAACCGCTACGGTCGTCCGCTGACCCGCGCAATGGTCTTTACCATCGTGCGTCAGCTGTGCGAGAAAGCCGGTATCACCAAGACCGTCAGTCCCCATACACTACGTCACTCTTTTGCCACCCACCTGCTGCAGAACGGCGCTGACCTGCGCGTGATCCAACAACTGTTGGGCCACGAAGATCTGGCAACCACCGAAATCTATACCCACCTCGATGTACAAGACCTCCGCAAAGCGATTCTCCAATGTCATCCCGCAAACTTAAAATAATCGTCCTTGCTCTTTGCTCTTTGCTCTTTGCTCCGCTTTCGGCAGTGGAGACGATTATTGTGGGGGAGATCGTGAACGAGACCACCGGCGAGGCCATTCCGAATGTCAATATCCATTTCCGGGGCACGAAGATCGGTACCACCTCCGACGAGAACGGTTCGTACGTGCTGCGGGTCGATATGCAAGCCAAAGCGCAGTTGGTCTTCTCGGCTGTCGGCTACTACACCCAGCGTTTTGAGATCGAGCCCGGAGCGATGGCGGGACTGCAGGTGGCGATGCGCGAACGTACAGCGATGCTCACCGAAGTGGTGGTCGCCCCGAACGAGAACCCTGCTTTGGAACTGCTGCGTCAGGTCCGTGCCCACCGTTCCGAGAACGACCGTACCCTCCATCCCGATCTATCTTCCGTCCTCCAACGCGAGCAGACGCTCTACGTCTCGCAGATCAACAAGAGGCATCTGCGTCGGGCGCTGTGGCGCAGTCTGCAAGCCGGCATGATCGCCCAAGAAGACTCGACCTATATCCTACCCCTTTACCGCGAGACGCAGTCTTTCCGTGCCGCCGGGAACGAGTTCACTCCGGCTAATGACCAGCGTTCGCAGACCCTTATCCTCAGCCAGACGGACTACTCTACCTTGCTGGGCAGCGAAGGCAATCTTAATTTCTACGCGAACTCTGTCTCGCTCATGGGACATGCTTTCCTTTCCCCGCTGGCGCAGGGCGGTAACCTATACTACCGCTATTACCTGGTGGGAGAAGATACGATCCGTTTCCGCACTCGCAATGCGTTTTATGCCACTTTCAACGGCGAGATGGTTATCGACACCGCCACCTATGCCTTGCGTTCGATCCATGCGTTTGTGCCCCCGGAGGTAGCGGTCAACTACATCAATGACCTGCATGTCTCCCAGACCCTGGCACCGGACGGCACGATCCTCGACGAGTCGCTGTCGGTGCTCCTGGATTTTGCAGTCAAATCCGAACAAGCCGGAACGGTCTTTCCGTCCCTATTGCTGACGACCGCCCTTCGCAATAACGATATCGCGGCTTCACAAGATCTCGAGGTCTCGTCATCTCGTCATCTCGATAATCCACCGGCCGCAACCACCGATTCCGCCTTTAACACCTTGGACTCGCTCCCGATCATTCGCACCGCCAAATGGTTCGCCACGATTGCTACCACCGGTTATATCCCTACCGGCACGTTCCTCGACATCGGGCATGTGGAGGAGATCTTGCAGATCAACCACCACGAAGGCGTGCATGTCGGACTGCCTTTTCGAACCAACGAGAAACTATCTAAAGTAGTATCTCTCGAGGCCTCTGTCGGTTACGGTTTCAAGGATCGTTCGCCCAAAGGTATGGGACGTATCTCCGTCAATCTGCCTACACCGCGGCGGCATATTATGCAACTGGAGTACAACGACCGGTATGTTTGGTCCGAGGTGGATGATTTCGACCGCCTCTTGCGCGAGAACTCGATGGGTTGGGGTAACTTCGATTTTACGGCCTATGCCTTCGAGGCCCTGCATCGCGACTCGCTCTGCGTCAATACCGCCATGCGTCAACGCCAGATCCAGTACCACTGGTGGGCCGATTGGGGAGAGCGCGTAGAGACCCATCTTTATGCCCGCGCAGGGTGGCAACAAGGCTACGCCTACCAATCGCTCTCCGCGATCGCACGACTCAGTTGGGGCGAGAAAAAATACGATGGTTATTTCCTCCGTCGCTACGCCTATTCGAATGTCTATCCGGTGCTCTATTTGGGACTCGAAGCGGGTCATTGCACCGACGAACTATACGCGCATTTACGCATCATGCTCACCCAACATGCGAACCTCGGTTTTGGAGGCACCCTCACCTACGCTTTCCAGGCCGGTGCGATCTTCGGACAGGTGCCTGACGCTTTCTTATGGCAGGCATCAGCGAACCAAGGCTACGCCTATGATCCCTACCGTTTCACGCTCCTGCACGGCAACCAACTGCTCGCCGACAAATACATGGCCCTCCAAGCCGAATGGAACGGACAAGGTATTCTCTTTAATCTGATCCCTGGTATCCGTTGGCTGCATCTGCGCGAACTGGTGGAAGCCAAGATTGCCTATGGCTATAATCAACAATTGGTGACGAATGGTCACCAACTGTATTCCGAGATCGGTGTCGGACTCGGTAATCTTCTCCGGGTCTGCGACCTCTATTCTGTTTGGAGTCTATCGCCCACGATTCAGTGGGGCATGCGATTCCGCATTCACCTCGGCTTATAATCGCGTGCCTTGCGCCGTATAACGTTCCCCGTTGCGTTCGATGACCAACTGCCCGTTCAGCAGCGACTTCGTCGGTCGGTTCATCGTCCTTTGTGTGCATACACCGGACGCACCGTTCGTTACCGTCACCGATGCGCTCAGACTGTTCATACCGGTGGCTGCCTCCCACACCCCTACATTCGCGAAACGAACCGCATAACGCGGGTCATCCGAAAGAGACGATGCCATATCGGGCATATGGAGGTACAACTGATACGTGCCTGCAGGGATATCTGACGGCAAGGTCAAGGTCTCATTGATCAACGTCTCTACCCCGTTCGGCAACCATCTCCTCGGATCCGAGACAAGCTGAATAGGAAATACCGCACCCTGATTTCGCAGCACCAGATATACCTTGCGTTCATTGTATATCGGAGCAAAACCGACGTTGCGGATCGTACATTGGAAGGTCATCTGCCCTCCGGCTTGCGCCGTTTCCGGCATATCGGCGTGCACTAACTGGTAGCGATAGCCTAACTTACGGTTCATCTCGTCAAATGCACCGTTCGTACGCCATCTGTCGGTCACTTTCTCCGAGTACGTCGAACCGCAGAACGTCCATTGGTAGCGCTTTAGCTCCGCCATCGTGGTGTCGTATTTCGCCACCGTTTTGGCGAGGTTCGTATTCTCCACATTCGTCTCACCACCATTGGGCACGAAAAGGGACTCGTTCGCGATATATGCTCGCAACACCGGGTCATCACCCGGACCGTCTCCGTCCCTGCCATACGTACCATGGTTTCCGTATTCGTTAAGGAAGGCATCGTTATGGTGACCTATCCGTGCGCGATCGGTGCCCGTGAACGCCTGTGCAGACGCCAGCGCATTCTCGTCTCCTAAATACTCGGTCTTGATAAGCGGATAGCGAACCAACAGAAAACGATCCGCCGGACATGCGTCTAACATCGCCGTCAGCACCGCCCTGCGGTTGGTATTCAGATGCTGGGATTCATTCCCGAAATGGGTGCTGTAGTACCACTCGCCCCACTCGCCGACAAAACCCGTCTCCAGTACATAGATAACATCCTTGTTGGCTGCCAGATGCGGCTTGAGTTGCTGGATATGGCGCTGCACGTGGGTCAGATCCGCGTCATTATTACTATTCCAATCGTACGCAAAACGCAGCACACATTTGAATCCTTCATCACGCAGTTTCTGCATGTCCTCGTCAAAACCCTGCAAGATGGCATTACTCAGGTCCTTCGTCCGGTAATTGCCCAGGTAGTACATCAGCATCACAAGGGTCTGGTATTGCCGGTCCTCGTAGGTCTCGTCCTCCTCATCAAAGAACCAATCCGCCTCCGCCAGCACCACATGGTTACTGCTGTTGGACAGCATCGTTTCACCACCTAACTCTTCCGTGAAACCGCGTTCCGGATTGCGGAAGATCGTTACGTCATCTGCCGTGTAGGTCACATGGTTCGTCGCCGAAGAAAAACCCGCGAAGCAGAGCAACAGAAAAATACATTGGAATGCTTTCATCGCTGTATCGATTTAACGAAGAAAGACACCGACCGGTGTCCTTCTTTTTGACCTAAACTGCGTATCTTAAGCGAGCTTGTTGATCATACGTGCGAGCTTCGATTTGAGGTTGGAAGCTTTGTTCACGTGAATGATATGACGCTTAGCCAGTTTGTCGAGCATAGAGCTAACTTTCGGAAGCGCAGCAGCTGCTGCTGCCTTGTCTGTAGTCTTGCGCAAGTCACGCACAGCATTACGTGCGGTTTTTGCATAATAATGATTGTGTGCTTTGCGCGCTGCCGTTTGGCGGATACGCTTCAAAGAGCTTTTGTGATTTGCCATCTTTGTGTTTGTTTTTTGTCCGACTCGCGGACGGGTTTTGTTAATGTCCTTCGGCTTTGAGAGGATCCGCCTCAGGAATTGACTTTAGGAAGGTCTTTCGTAGTGCCAAGGGGAATCGAACCCCTATTGCAAGAATGAAAATCTTGAGTACTAACCGTTATACGATGGCACCCGGAGATGTCCCCGTTAATCGGGGAAACCGGCTTCCGCCGGAAGGGGCAACACTATGCCTCACGTCAAAAGCGGGTGCAAAAGTACTGCTTTTTTTTGACATACGCAAATATTTTTGCAATTTTCTTTATTTTTTAGTGTATTTTTCCGCAATAAAGTGCGCCAAGTACTCCTGTTCAGGCTGTCCTGGCGTCGGAATAAGTTCTGCTTTAGCCATCACGCCCAAGGCCTCCAAGTCCATGATTGTCGAGTACCCAGACCGCACAATAATATGCTTGGCGCCCATGAGCGCGGATATCAGTTCTGCATCCCCCAGATAGGGCACTATCGTGAGATTACCCCGTTTGATACGGGTGTTCGGACGGGACATCAGCCCCTGCACGATCAGTACCCTCTCTTCTTGACCCGTATAGCGGGCGATGATTTCCTTCTCCAGCATCGTCCGATGCGGCTCCAGACCGCTCAAGACAGCGACCACCGAATAGCTCGGATTATCCGGCATCTTCGGATTACTCGGAAAACGGCTCAAGGGTCCGATATACTCCACCGCCGCACCGGTATGACCCAACTCCCCGCTCAGGCTCTTCTCTTTCTCCTCATAGTCAGGCACCCATACCCTATTAAACCGCGTATAGATGCGTGCGTGTATACGCGACGCGATGCCTTCCGCCCAGCGCCAGCCTTTAGGCAGCATGATATGTAGTTGGTGCGTGATATAGATGCATGCTACTTGTTTATTATGCAGCCCGAACCGATTGTCGGAGATTACTTGGCCGAAAGATTCCTCGCGCAGAATGGCTTGGAGCATGGCATGGTCCTTCATCGACCAGAGAACGATCTTAGGGATAGCCTTCAGCATCGCACCCACCTGCCGATGACCGGCACTGTAGCGCAGGTTGAGCGGTGCCAGGTACGTGTATCGCAGTTTGGGGAAATGTTTGCGCAGCAAGGTCAGACTGTCACCGTCACCGCCTAACACCACCTCGTGTCCCTCATCCAGCAAACGCTGCACGAGCGGCACACAACGACTCGCATGACCGAGTCCCCAGTTCAATGGTGCGACCAGAATCTTCATGCGGAAATAGAGACATTATATCCTTTCGCGATCAGCGGCGCGGCGATAGCCTCCATCTCTTCGCGGGCGATCTTCATCAGGTGTTCCTCCGGGGTCTTGCGGTCAATGACGTAGATCATGATCTGCTTCGGATGCAAAGCATCCACCGCTTGATACCAGGCCTCCAGTTCTTCGGGCGTGGTGTTATCGATGATCTCCCTATTATGCTCGCCACGCAAGAAACAGGTCTGCAGCGTGAAATCCCCATCGAAAAGTTGCAACCAAGTTATGATCTGCGCCACCGTCAGGTCCTTATTCACCGGCAGGTCAATACTCCGCATCATCGTATCCGTACCGGCATCGAGTTTGAGGATACGGTTATCGCACAGCCGCAGCGCTTGCACCACCTCCGGACGACCGAGTTGGGTCGAGTTACTCAAGACACTCACTTTGGCTTTCGGGCAGTACCGGTCGCGCAGCGCGATCGTATCTTCGATGATGCCCAAGAACTCGGGATGAAGCGTCGGCTCGCCGTTTCCGGAGAAGGTAATGACGTCCAGGTCCAAACCTTCTTGGAGCTTCGCCTCCAAAGCCGCTTTCACCTCTTCGCGGGTAGGTAGTTGCGGATGGCTCACGGGCACGTTCCAACCGCACTCGCAATACACGCAATTAAACGTGCAGAGCTTATGCGCCAGCGGCATCAGTTCGACCCCGAGGCTCGTGCCCAGACGTCGGCTGTGAATAGGACCATATGCGATTTCTCCGAATAACATTAGACGTTGATTACGCGGTTACCCAATACCTTGCATAACTCATTTCGCATGGCGATCAGTTGCGGTTGCTGACCGAGCAGTTGCAGTTGCGTGTTGACATCGCCTGCCGCCTGTGCCTGTTTGATACGGTCCTCCAGACTGTCGATCTGCATGTTCACCACCGTCAGTTTGATCTCGTACAGCAGTTGTGCCACCAACTCACCCAGGCGTGCCTCCTGCTCGGGCTTGACGAACTGATAGCGCTCGGCGATCATCTCTACCGCCAACGCGCTGAGCTGCGGATTCGAATGGAAGGTAAAGAACGACTGCGCCTTGAAGCCTTCGTCCTTGCCGTGCGCTTTGAACTCATCGATGAGCGTTTGGTAGATCGGCTGCGGAGCGGCTACCCCGTCGTTCTCGAGGGTGTAGATGATGATCTCCCCGACCGAGTACATCGTGCCGTCCACCTCGATGGGACGTTCGCCGTACCGCACGATCAGTTGCATCAGGTTATAGTAGTTCTGCTCCAGGGGGGTCTTGGGGGCTACCACCACCGGTTCCTTCGTTTCGGGCGCTTTCTCTTTCGTTTCCGTCACCTGTTCCCTGCGCAGTTTCTGCACCTCCAAGGTTAGCACTTTCTCGGACATCTTAAACCGCTCCGCCGTATCTTTGATATAGACCTGACGGGTGATGATATCCGGGATGACGGCAATAGAAGCCGTGATATCTTTGATCAACTCGGCATGCTTGAAGGGATCGTCTCCGGCTTGTTTGCTCAGCAGCGCTGACTTGAAACGGATGAAGTCCGTCTGGTGATCGGCGATGTACTGAATGAACTCTGACGAGTCATGACTCTGCGCATAACTATCCGGATCTTCGCCGTCCGGCAGCAGCACGACCTTCACGTTAAAGCCGGCCTCCAGGAACATATCGATACCTCGTAGGGCGGCATGAATACCCGCCGCATCGCCGTCATAGAGCACAGTGATATTGGAGGTAAAACGTTTGATGAGCCATATCTGTGGTTTGGTCAATGCCGTACCACCGCTGGCCACCACGTTCTCGATACCCGATTGGTGCATGGAGATGACATCCATCTGGCCTTCCACCAGGTAACACATATCCAGTCGTGCAATAGACTGCTTGGCCTGAAAAAGACCATAGAGTTCGTTCGTCTTGGAGTAGATGATCGAGTCCGGCGAGTTGACGTATTTCCCGACGTTGTCTTTTTTTTTGAGGATACGTCCGGCGAAAGCAACGGGCTTACCGCTCACGGTGAAGATAGGGAAGATCACCCGGTCCCGGAAGCGGTCATAAAGCCGTCCGTCTTCGGATTTGCCGACTACACCGACACCGATCTTGGTATCCACATTATTGGTGATGAACTCTTCCTTGAAGCCCTGTTTCTGCAACTCTTTGGCGAGCGGACTGCCTTTCTCCGGCGAGTAGCCGAGTTGGTACTTGCGGATGATATCGTCCCTCAGACCGCGTTCGCGGAAATAACCCAGACCGATCGCCTGACCTTCCTGCGTCTCCCACAACTGTTTCTGGAACCATTTATTGGCAAAGTCATTGACCACGAACATCGACTCGCGGTTATCCTGACGCTGTTGCTCTTCGGCGGTCATCTCCCGTTCCGGCACCTCGATATGGTATTTCTTGCCGAGCTGCTTTACCGCATCGATATACGAGCATTGTTCGATCTCTTTGATGAAACCGATGGCGTTCCCGCTCACGCCGCAACCGAAACATTTGTATATACCTTTGGAGGGGCTGACGGTGAACGAACCGGTCTTCTCGTTATGGAAAGGACAGAGTCCGATGAGGTTCGCACCGCGTTTGCGGAGCGTCACGTAGTCAGCCACTACCTCTTCAATCTTCGCAGCGGCGTGGATACGGTCGATTACTTCTTTGGGTATCATGGTCTGCTAACACTTTCTGTTTTACGGAACACATCGTTCGGGTCGGTCGGTCGTGCGGCTTCTTCCCAGAAGAAGAGCGACAGATGCTCCCCGCCTTCGGGTATCTGGTCCATGGGGTACATGACTCCGGTCGTCTCTTTGGTGAACCGCATATGGTGCAGTTTCTGGTTCTGCACGTACATCCGGATGAAACTGCTCTCGGTAGTGTTCATACCGATGTAGTCCCCGTCATCCTCTTTGGCATAATAGATCGTGAGTGCATTACCGTCCGTGTCCACGATCTTCACTTCGCCGTCCACCAGATAGACAATCACCTGCTTACCGCTCATCTGGTTGAAGAACGCCAGCGAGTCATGCATCACGCATAGTGCATTGCCTATTCCCACGGCATGTTCCACTGCGCCATCGACGATATAGACGGTTATACTGTCCGCCGCTATCTGCTGGTTCTCGGACCAACAGATCGGGTTCGTATAGAGGTGCATGGTCGAGTCGGAGCCCAGATAGACCATCGAGTCGCATATCATCTGCATGTCGTCCCGGAAGACGCGCACGCCGTAATACGCCCGCGCACGACGGTAGGTACTGTCGGTGATCGTGCTATCGGCCATCAGCAGACTGTCCGGGTAATGGATCTCCTCCGTAAAGAGGGTGTCCGCATGGATATACGCCATATGGTCGGTGTCCGACCAATCGATCATCAGGGCACTATCCGTCGCATAACCGCGGCTGTCCTCTTCCCACATCTGACCGTACTCGCCCGTGAGTGTGATCTTCTGCACCGAGTCGCTCATCATCATCTGTCCCAGCACCTCGCCGAAACCGATCATTTTGTCGTAGTAAATCGTATCGCCGGTCATCATCTTTCCCTCGATATGGTGCACCACCGAGCGGTCGAGCAGCATCGAGCGCTCCGTGCTTGTGTTGTACCATCCGCGGGACGAATGGATATCCGTCTCCTCGTCGTAGATGATCTCCGTCGGACTGATGATATCGGCTATCTTCGTGTCCGTGTTATAGAGCAAGGTGTCGGATGTGAGAATAAAATTCGGGTTCGTCAGTACCACCTCTTTGCTGAACACCGCCTGTTTGGTGTTTGGTCGGTAGTTTCCGCGCACAGAGACCAGCGTATTGAGCGAGTCCCGCACCTCTCCGCCGGCGAAGTAATATGCGACGCCAGCCGCACGGTCGTAGTTGAGGCTGTCGGTCGTCAGGATGGTCGGGTTCTCGTCGGTGCGTCCGTGCACGAGTCGCACATGCTTGCGCATACGCGCGAGTTTGACGTTTCCGTCGTAGAAGAGTTTGTCGCAAAAACCTTTCAAAGTATCTCCCTGCACAAAACGCACGCGACCGAAAGCGTCCAAGGAGTTGGAGCCCTCGTAGAAATAGGCCGAGTCGCAGTACATAAGGGCATCCTCATGACGGAAGATCACATCGCCTTTCAGGATCTGTGCATCCGCTATACGTTCCTGGTCAAAGAGGAGGTTCTGCGCCTTCTCCAGATAGACCATCGTCTGCAGTAATATGAGGATTAATGTACCCATCCCGGATATTCAAAATCGCAACCCTGCCAAGCCGGATCGATCTGTACGTAGGTTGATTTTTGTTTCTTCAGAATCCAATCGTGAATAAACTCCGCACTCAGTTTCTGCTCCAGCATCGACTTGATGGCCTGAAAATCGTCCTTCAGGTTCGCGCGATGCACATCGGTCTTCTTCGCCACGCGCACGATCGCACATACCTCGCGGTTCTTGGTCTGGTCCATCATCACGAACGGTTGCGACACATCGCCCTCATTGAGGTTGTATATCTGCTTGGCGATCTCCGGTGCCAAATCCTGGTACTCGAACCGACTGCTTCCCGTGTTGGGGTTGATCATTAGACCGGCGTTCATCACCGTGTTCTTATCCTGCGAATAGCGGATGACCGCTTGCTCGAAGAGCATACTGTCTGCTACGATCAACCGACGGATGCTGTCCAACTGCTCGATCGCACGTACCTTGTCCGTAGCGCTGATACGCGGCCGCAGCAAGATATGCCGGCAGTTGATACGCTCGCCTTTCTTCTCGATGAGCTGGATGATATGATAACCGTACTCGGTCTGCACGATACGGCTCACGCGCTTGGGGTCATTGAGGTTAAACGCCACCTCGGCGAACTCACTCACCAACTGGCCCTTGCCTACAAAACCCAATTCACCGCCGCGCTTGGCACTTTCCGTATCCTCCGAATAGAGTCGTGCGAGCATGCCGAAATCCGCAGTGCCGTTTTGTACACGCTCCGTGAACTCCCGCAGACGTTGCTTCACGCGCTCCGTCTCTTCTGCCGGTACCGGCGGCTCAAAACTCAGAATCTGCACCTCCACCTGCGCCGGCATCATCGGCAGCGAGTCCAGCGGAAGCGAGTTGTAGTATCGGCGTATGTCCGCCGGCGTCGGTTTGATATCCGCCGTCAGCTTTTGCTGCATCTGCTGGATGATCATCTGATTGCGGACGGTAGTCATCATCTCTTCGCGGATCTCCGAGCTGGTCTTGCGAAAATACTCCTCCATCTTCTCCTTGGAGCCGATCTGGTTGATGTAGTAGTTCATACGCATATCGACCTGATGGCTCACGCTCGACTCATTGGCCTCCACGGAGTCGATGATGGCCTGATGCAAGAACAGTTTCTGCACCGCCAGCTGCTCTGGGATTACACAGTACGGATCGCCGTTAATCGTCTGTCCTTCGTATTGCGCCCTCAGGCGTTCTTCCTCCACCTCACTACGCAGGATCGCTTCATCTCCAACCACCCAGATCACCTCATCGATGATGCCTTGCGCATGCATCGTTCCTGCCAACAACAAGAACAAACCTATCGCCTTTATCTTATTCATAGAAATGTATTTTCTGATTTTGTATCGCTTCGTTGTACAAGCGCTCGCGCTCTTTGGTCAGGAACTCCACCTGACGGGCGCTGAGCACCATTTTCTCTATCTGCGGACGAGCATACTCCATCGGCATCTGCTCCCCGCGCAAGTGCTTGTCTTCCACTTGCAGTAGATAGGTCTTGAGCGTATCCGCCACCTCGATCTGGTTCTTCGCCTTGAGTCTTGTCTCCAGCTCGGCACGCTCTACGGGCATCTTCGCCAAGAGCTCCGTGGTCGTGAGCCATTTATCGGTAAACAACTCGTAACCGCTCGCGTTCTGATAGACGTATTTCTCGATCGCGTCCATATCGGGTTTGGTCATCCAGCCGCGCAGTTTGTCGATCTTCGGCGCATCGTTCGGGATAACCACCAGCATGCCTTTGACAATACTCTCGTCCAAAGTGAACCGATCGGGCATCTGGGCGTATAACTGCGCCACCGTCGAGTCCGCTACCGTCTTCGGCATACGGCGCTCCACCAGGTACTCCTCGTACGCATGCACATAGAGCGCACGGCGATAGTCCTCCACCAAACGCTCGATGGCCTCGTTCGGACGGGCTTTGGCATTGTCGTACACCAAGATATCTTTCGCCCACTGGCTCACATACTGCTGTACCACGCGCGTACTATCCTCCGGATCCAGACCGAGCGTCAACGAATCCAGGGTCGAGCGGTAGAGGTACTGACCGTTCAGTTCCACCGCCGCACCGGCTTGCTGTTTCTTCTCGAATGCCGTACATCCGACGAGCAAAAACGATGCCAAGAGCGCTATAATAATTCCTGTCTTTCTCATAAAATTCATAAATTGCGTGCAAAATTACAAAATTTCTTGCACATATGCAAATTTTTTATTAATTTTGCAGCCCGAAAAGACAAACAACTCCATTTTATGTTTATCATCGGCATTGCGGGTGGTACCGGCTCGGGTAAAACAACGGTAGTCAGAAAACTCATCGAACGCCTTCCGAAAGGAGAGGTAGTAGTTATCCCCCAAGACTCTTATTACAAGGACAGCAGTCATGTCCCCATGGAAGAGCGTCAGAATATTAACTTCGACCATCCTGATGCCTTCGATTGGGACCTGTTGACCAAGCATATCGCCCTGCTCAAAGAGGGTAAACCGATCGAGCAACCGATCTATTCGTACATCACTTGTACACGTGCGAAAGAGACCGTGCATATCGAGCCCCGCGAGGTGATTGTAGTGGAGGGTATCATGGCGCTTCGTGAGCCGAAGATGCGCGACCAGATGGACCTAAAGATCTTCGTGGATGCTGATGCAGACGAGCGCCTTATCCGCGTGATGAAACGTGATGTCGTGGAGCGTGGTCGTACCGCCGAGCAGGTTATCGAGCGCTACAAACGTGTGCTCAAACCGATGCACGAGCAGTTCATCGAGCCCTGTAAACGTTTTGCGGATGTGATCGTGCCCCAAGGCGGCCATAACAACGCAGCCATCAACATGCTCTCCAAGTTCGTAAAACAACAGCTACGGGAGAACAAAGATTAGTGTTCCTGCCATTATTCCTCACATATCTTAAAATTGGCACTTTCACCCTCGGTGGAGGTTATGCCATGTTACCCCTTATCCAACGCGAAGTGGTGGATCGCAAGGGCTGGATTGACGAGGAAGAATTCCTCAACATGATCGCCCTCGCGCAAGCTGCACCGGGTTTGATCGCCGTCAATTCGGCGATCTTCATCGGTTGGCGTGTAGGCGGATGGAAGGGTGTCTGCGGTGCCGTCTTAGGTGCTGTACTGCCATCGTTCCTCATCATCCTCGCTATCGCAATGGTCTTCCGTGAGTGGAAAGAACTGCCGGCCGTGGAAGCGGCTTTCAAAGGTATCCGTCCGGCGGTAGTCGCACTCATCGCCGCACCGCTCTTTAAGATGGCCAAATCCGCCAAGATCGGTTGGGGCACAGCGCTTATCCCCATCGCCGCAGCACTCCTTATCTGGCTCGGTCATGTCAATCCCGTTTGGGTTATTTTAGCAACTATTGTGCTGACACTATGCTTTACCTGGCTCTCTTCCTATCGTTCTTCAAAATAGGCCTGTTCGGTTTTGGCGGCGGCCTGGCGATTCTGTCTCTGATCGAGATGGAAGTGGAGCGTCATGGCTGGATGACCCAGCAGGAGTTCGTAGATATCGTGGCGGTGAGTCAGGTGACCCCGGGTCCGATCGGCATCAACTGCGCCACCTATGTCGGTTATACAACGGCGGGGTTCTGGGGAAGTGTGCTGGCCACATCGGCGATTGTCCTACCGAGCCTCATCATCATGCTCTCTATCTGCAAGGCGTATTTCTGGTTGAGCAATAAGTTCCAAGGCAATCCATACTACGAACAGACGCTCCGGATGCTGCGCTTTACGGTGATCGGACTGGTAGCCTCTGCGGCCTTGCTGCTTATCAAACCCACCACTTTCATTGACCCCGTCTCCTGGATCATCTTCGCCGTCGTAGCAGCGCTGACCATCCTGCCCACGGCGCTTTCCACTGTACACCTTACACCTTACACAAAAAAAGTGACCGAGATCATCAGTCACCCTATCCTACTCATTGTGCTCGCCGGCATCGCCGGGTATTGCATCTACCACTAACCCACTAATCCACTAAAACCTTTCTAACTTTGCGTGCGTGAGCAGCAAGGTCTTCGTGCCCTGGGTATCGAAGCGGATCTCTATCTTGTCGTTCTCCGTCACCTCGTCGCGGTACACGCGCAGCACGGTGCCGATGCCGAACACACGGTGACTCACCCGATCGCCCTCTTTCCATGAGGACGCAATCGGCGTCTGCGCATTGGAGACCGGTGTTTTCGGTTTTTCGGGTTCCCGGGATACCGGGATACCGGTAAAACGAGGAGTCGAAGTCTCGACATTTCGAGGTCTCTGAATCTCGAAATATTGCCGGTCGATATCATTGAGGAAACGGCTCGGCGAAGCGAAATTGAAGGTGCCGTTGCGGAAGCGCTGGCGCGCAAACGACAGATGACATTGCTCCATCGCGCGGGTGATGGCGACATAGAGCAGTCGCCTTTCTTCTTCGACCTCGGAGGGCTTGATAGCGAACTGCGAAGGGAAGAGGTTCTCTTCAAGTCCCACGATGAACACCACAGGGAACTCCAGCCCCTTGGCGGCATGGACGGTCATCAGTGTTACGCGCTCCGACGTGTCCGTCAGGTTCTCGTCCTGATCGGTCTGCAGACTGACCTCACTCAGGAAATCCGTGATCGGCGTATAGTCGACGCCCTCGTTAACGCGCTGCTCCACGAACTCGCGGATGGCGTTGAGCAACTCCTGCACGTTCTGCGCACGGTCGATACCCTCTTGCGAGCGATCCAGCGCCAAGGCGGTCATCACGCCCGATGTACGGAGCACCATCTCCGTGAACGCATAGGCATCCATCGTCTCGCTCTGTTCATTCAGTCCGTCCATGTACGCCGCAAAAGCCTGCAGTTTCTTGGCGGTTGCGGCATTCACATCGAGTCCCGTATCGTCCGGCCGACGCATCACGTCGAGGTAGGGTTTATGGTGCTCGATGGCGTTGAGCGAGACTTTCTTCATTGTCGTCTCACCGATACCGCGTCCCGGAAAACCGACGATACGCAGCAGCGCTTCGTTATCGCGCGGATTGACCGCCAGACGCAAGTAACCGAGCGCATCCTTGATCTCCTTGCGTTGGTAGAAAGAGGTGCCGCCGTAGATACGGTACGGGATATTGAGCTTGCGCAACTCGTTCTCGATCACGCGGCTCTGTGCATTCGTGCGGTAGAGGACGGCAAAAGAGTCGTAGCCTTTGTGCTTTTGCCGCTGGATGGCGGTTGCCACTCCGAGCGCTTCGGTGCGGTCATCCATATACGGCTGCAAGCGCAGCGGTTGTCCCTGCTCTTTCTCCGAATAGACGGTCTTCTCGATCTGGTGCACGTTTTTATGAATGAGCGAATTGGCGGCATTGACGATGGTCTGTGTAGAGCGGTAGTTACGCTCAAGTTTAAACAGTTTGGCATCGGGGTACTGCTGCCGGAAATTGAGGATATTGCGTATATCCGCACCGCGGAAGGAGTATATCGATTGCGCGTCATCGCCTACCACGCAGATATTGTTTTGCGGCTCGGCGAGGGTCTTCACAAGCAGGAACTGGATATAGTTCGTGTCCTGGTACTCGTCCACTAACACGTATTGGAACTGTGTCTGTATCCGTGCCCGCACCTCGGGGAAGGTACGCATCAGCACGAGGGTATTGATCAGCAGATCATCGAAGTCCATCGCATTGGCTGCCCTTAGCCGCACCTGGTACTGCTCATAGACCGTCGCCATCTCGTATAACCGCACCTCGCGGTCTTCGCGCAGCAACTGCTGGTTGGCACCATAAGCCGAAGGACTGATACCGCTGTTCTTAAGCATGGAGATACGTGCCTGCACGGCACCGGGTTTGTATATCTTCTCGTCCAAGCCCCGCTCCTTGCAGATGGCCTTGAGCACCGATTTGCTGTCGGTGGTATCGTAGATGGTGAAGTCGCGGGTGTAGCCCAACTTATCCGCCTCGGGCCGCAGCAGCTTCGTGCATACATGATGGAAGGTACCCATCATCAGGTAGCGGGCATCCTCGCCCACCAACTTCTGGATACGCTCTTTCATCTCCCGTGCGGCTTTGTTAGTGAAGGTCAGCGCCATGATACGACTCGCCGGCACACCTTGCTGCAGCAGGTAGGCGATACGGTAGGTCAGCACACGGGTCTTACCCGAGCCTGCACCGGCCACAATGAGCGACGCTCCTTCCGTGCACGTCACCGCCTCCCGTTGAACCGTATTGAGTTGCTCTAAAAAATCCATCATTCGGTGTTTTTATACGAGATTCATCGCATCCGTGCGGTTATCCAGGAAAGCGAGAATATTATCGCACACGTTCTCGCACATCGCGATGCGCCCTTCCATCGTGCCGGTACCTGTATGCGGGGAGAGCACCACGTTCGGAAGGCTTAACAAAGCTTCGCTGATCTTCGGTTCAAACTCATACACATCCAAGGCAGCACCGGCGATGATACCGCTCCGGAGGGCTTCTACCAAGGCTGCTTCATCCACATGCGCACCACGTGCTGTATTGATGAGGTAGGCCGTTCGTTTCATCATCCCCAACTCCGGTTTGCCGATGATATGATGCACCTGAGGCGTGTACGGCAGGTTCAGACTCAGGAAATCACTGTCCTGCAACAAGATCTGAAAATCCACATAGTGCGCATCCGTCAACTGCTCAACGCCAAGCGCTAACCGGTTCCTGTTATGGTAAATAATCCGCATCCCGGATGCTTTTGCCCGGCGTGCGAGGGCCTGACCGATACGCCCCATGCCTAAGATACCGAGCGTCTTGCCGTACAGCGAATGGCTGAGGTTGTTCATCACGGCCATCGGCTGACAGGTACCTTGACGGAGGGCGCGATCGAACTCACTTACCCGCCGAGCCACATCCATCATCAGCGCAAACGCCAACTCCGCCGTCGGTTCGATCACCGGTTGCGGGGTGTTCGTCACCAGTATCCCGCGCTCGCGGCAGGCCTCAATGTCGATATTGTTGTACCCCGCACCGAAATTGGCAATCAGGCGCAGGTGCGGCATCGCGGCAATCATCTCGCGCGTCACTTTTTTGTCGAACGTACTGACCAGCACCTCCGCTTCTTCGAGCGGGGCGTACAGCGTATGACCGGCCAGGCGCACAAAGCCTTCACGCGGCAATTCAGTAACTAAGGATATCTTCATCGGTATAATCCTTTTCTTCGGTCTCGGAAGGGATATAACCCATCGTCTCTTTCGCTTGCGCTTGCGGGAAAGTGAAATAGGTACACGTACACTCGCAGAGCAACTCCCCGTCTGCGCCGTACAACTCACCATGCACGATCGCTATGTTCCGCCGCATCTCCTTCAGATAGGCCCGCAGCTTGATGTATTCCTGCAAGGTTGATACGGGCTTGTGGTACCGCATCTCCATCTTCGCCGTCACACCCGCTGTCTTCAGCAGATGGAACACCACCCAGCCGCATACTTCGTCCAGCAGCACGGCCTGGATACCGCCATGCAGCGTGTTGAGCCAGGACTGATGGTTCTGCGTCGGGCGCCAAATGGAGACGATCGCATCGCCGTCCTCAAAAAAGCGCATCTGCGTGCCTATCGGGTTGTCCGGACTGCAACCGAAACAGTTGTATCCGGGCATCTTCGTCCAAGGGTTGATAATTCGTTTCATACCTCCGGCGATCGCTTCCAGTTATGCCAATTGGCTTTGAACGACCTGCGCCACCATCTTACCGTCCGCATTCGGCAGCGCCGTTTTGATGGCCTTCACGAACAGTCCCATGTTCTTCTTCTCTGCCTCCCAGCCGTTCGCTTCTTTGGCTTGATTGAAAGCACGAACGATATCCTCTTCGGACGCTGCTTTGGGCAGGAAAGTCTCCAGCACGTTGATCTGTGCCTGCTCCGCATCGGCTAACTCCTGACGTTTGGCCGCGATATACTGCTCCACGGACTCCTGACGTTGCTTGACCATCTTCTTGATGATCTGGATCTCGTCCGCTTCGGTCAGTTCTTTACCTGCATTCTCCTTGCTGGTTTGCCAGTTGAGGAACGCACTCTTGATGGCGCGCAGACTCTCTGTGCGCACGGTGTCATGGTTTTTCATTGCCTCCATGATCAAGGCATTCAGTTCATTTTTCATTATCTTATTTCAAAATCGGGTGCAAAATTACTACAAATATTTGAAACACACAAGGATTTTAGCAAGCAAATATAAATTTATTTATGTTTTGTGCTACTAAGCCTTGTTATTTGCACGATAGTGCGAACGTAATTTCGGCGGGCGGAGCGTCCTTCCGCTTTCGGAAGGAGCGGCTTCCGCCTAGGATGGTATTAAATCGGGCGTGCCGAAGTTACTACAAAAACAAAAAAAAGAGCCACCTCAGATTGTGAGGTGACCCTTCTCTTTTTTTTTCTGCGCCCCTTACGCCCGCGGGTGCGCCTGATCGTACTCCTGACCGCAAACCAGCCAGAGGTAGGCCTTCATGGTCTTTTTGCCGCTGGCAAGGTTCTTCTGTGCCTCGAACGCCTGCATGTCGGTAGCGATGTGGCTCAGGTCCTTACGACGGGTCTTGACCGCTGCTGCTACCGCGGTGAAGCGGTTACGTGCCCAGAGCTCGTCTTCGCCCGGAGCCGTCGAACGAACGACTTTCTTGCGGAGGTAAATACGGTTACAATCGCTGCTCTCGGTGGGTTTCACGCGGTGCGTACCCAGCAGCATCTTGGTACAAGAGTGTTGACCGCTCTTACTCGGTTTCGCGAGTGCGCCCGACACATGGTCGATACCGGCACTCCATTCTACTTTTGCCATAATCGTTAAAATTTAGGTTTTTGGTTAATAATAATTAATTGGGGTCCCCGGAAATCTGCTGATTTTTGGGGAGAGCGAGAGCCTAACGTAGTGCCCTTTGAGCGACGGGGTCGCGATTCGCACGAGTTAGAGCTTGCGCGATGCATCGTAGGATTCTACGGTGCGCGTTTGGATGACGACACTCGTGTCGCCGTGTTGGAAGTACTGACTCTGCGTCGTGATCGTCCGCGTCACATTGCAGCTCGTCAGTCCGAAAGCCGTTCCTAATGCCGTCAGCGCAGCGATCAGCACGCTAATAATGATCTTGATAATCTGTTGCCTGGTCATAGCGCTTAGTTGAACGTAGGTTTGACATACTTCTGCGCCACCGTGTACGCAAACAGACTCGTGTACTTGCTCTGCGCTTGGAATGCCGCTTCCAGCGTGGCGCGCTCCGACGGATCGGCGAGTGCCGTTTTCGCTGCCTGTGCTGCCGTCTTGAGGGCGTTCTGGCAAGCGACATTCTTGCTGCCATTCGCCTTACTCGGGTTCAGCAGATCGACACCCAATTGCTCTTTGCCGCATTGGCAACGCTTGAAATACAGGATCTCGGACTTGTTGAACTTGCCCTTCACGCGGGCAAACATGCCGTGTAATGTGATTTTTGCCATTTGGTTAAGGTTGGTTTAATGGTTTATACTGTGATTTAAGCCGGCTGTCTTTCGGTTTATCCCTTTATAACGCACCGAGACTGAGGATAGGCGATAGACGCCCCGATGAGTCATTATCCTATCTGACCGAAAGACGATGCAAAGGTACTGCTTTTTTATCAGATGCGCAAATTTCTGCCGCTGGGGGATTCAAAATTCTTAATGATCCTGTAGCAGGTCGTATCCCACGTAGTCAGAGAAGGCTTTGGCGTCGTCTATGGACAGCCATCCCTTGGCTCCTGTGTACCAGGATTTATGTGCATACTCGCGCCATGCACCGAGCAGTTCACCGAACGCATAATCCGGATCGTCGTAGTGCTCAATCGCCTGCAGACGGTCACGGAGAAGGGTTAGTTCAATCTTGTTGGTTTGTTTCATTGTCTAAAAACTCGATTTGCAGTTGTCCTTTCATCGTACGGGCGATAAACTCCCGATGGCGTTCCTTACCGAACACGACACCGAAGGCAACGCGGTTGGCGGCTTCGGCAGGTGTCGCCGTATGGTCGGAGCGGTCAGGACGGGCCTGCACAATATGCATGATCTCGCCACCGCGTCCCGGATAGCGGCGGATGTAAAACGGATCGGTACCAATCAGGATACCCCGTACGGAGTCAATACCCG
>CAMHSB010000026.1 GCA_946187695.1 uncultured Bacteroidales bacterium | reverse complement strand
CCGCGTCGGAGCAAACAAAAATGGTCATTGGGAGATAATCAAATAATCTCCTGTCTGCATAATAACATAGAGGAATAGATCGGCAGAAATAAAGCAAGGAAATATCCCTATCACAATTATCATCAGTTTTTTATACAATCCTTTCCCACAATTCCTTTTTTATACAACCCTTCCATATAGTTCTTTCTTTTTATACAACCCTTGTATTTGTACTGGCTTGTATAAATTTCGCCCCATCCACACACCAACCTTGTATAAATCTCTATAGCCCTTATTTGGCTTGTATAAATTTTCTTCCCTTTAACATTCCGCATTCCGCATTCCGTATTTTTTATACAAGCCATATAGAGCAGTAGCTTGTATAAATAAACATCTATCCTTCCATATCATTCTTTAAAATTTTATACAAGCCTTCATCCTCTGCAGGCTTGTATAAATTCTAACGCTAAATATTACTTAGCTTGTATAAATTTAGCATAAAAACTTGCACTAAAACTTGCACATGTCAAAATTTTTCAGTATCTTTGCACTCGCAAATGAAAATGACCATGACAAAGGACATTAAGACAACGGAATTGATTCGTACTTCACAGAGTTGGGATGGGGCTATGTTGCCGGATTTTCCACAAGGACAACCCGAACTGCGGGTGATCCGACTGGACTTTCCCATAGGCGCCAAAACAGGTTGGCATCATCATACAGTAGTCAATTACGGCATCGTTCAACAGGGTGACTTGACTATCGTTTGCCAAGATGGAACAGAAAAAACCTTCCATGAAGGCGAAGCGCTGGTTGAAGTGATCGGCACAATCCATCGAGGCGAGAACAGGGGTTCCAAGCCCGTCATTCTCAATATGTTCTACTTCTCCTCTCCCGGAGCAGAAATAACCATCCAACATCCGAGTCGCGTTCAGCAACAAGATCGCAAGGACCAAACCGCTCCGCTAATTGGTGAAGGCGACATGTGCTTCCGCTCTCCCCAAGAATCAAAGATTAATGGGGACCCCAATAGAAAAGCCAACAAGATAGACGCACGAGTGCAGAAATTGCTGTTAGTCATCGGCAAACAGGCCTTGCCTCGTCGTCAGATCATGGCAGACTTGGGATTGCGGCAACAGAGCCGTAAATCGCTCATCGACAACTACCTCAAACCTGCATATAATCAGGGTTATATAGAGTTTGCGTATCCCAACTCACCCAACAAACCCGAACAAGCCTACAAACTAACCGCTAAAGGTTTGGAGCAGTACAAAGCTCGAACTTCCTTTGATGGCTAACAGAATAGCTTGTATAAATTCAACCAAATATAATATAAGCTTGTATAAATTTTAATTATATGCCCTGTCCACATAATGACATAGATTGCCCGCGCTTAAGCTAAGACTTGTGTGACTGCGTTACCTTTCTAGGCGGAGGCCGCTCTTCCCAATCCGATGGGAAGACGCTCCGCGCTTTCCCCAAAAATTAAAATTGTTTGGGGACCCCGAATGAAATTAGATGAGCACACGGAACCAAACTCCACGCCTGCTTGAGAGGGATTGAATGGCAGAAATAAGAAAAGCGTGCAAACCCTGGTATAGACAAAAAAGCGGAATAAGTGGTGTGTTTTTGCCCTGCGAAATGGGAATAAGTGGAGAAATTTTGCGCGAAAAACACGGAATAAGTGGTAAAATGCTTGCGTATATCAATTTTTTTTTGTAATTTTGCAGCCTAAATCGATATACTACTATGTTAAAGCGAAAGTTTACGTCTGTTCTGGAGCAGTATTTGACGGAAAATACCAATAAAATACTATTGGTGAATGGCGCTCGTCAGATAGGCAAGTCCTATTTAATCCGCTATGTGGGAAAGAAACTCTATCCTCACTTTGTGGAGATTAATTTGCAGAAGGACAAGGAAGGACCGGCTATTTTCTCCCATGTGCATACCACGCAAGAGCTGTATATGCAGGTCAGCACTATTGCAAACGAGATACTGGGAAACAAGTCGGATACGCTGATATTCCTGGACGAGATACAAGTTTATCCCCACTTGTTGACTATGCTCAAGTTCCTGCGCGAGGATGGCCGTTACCATTTTATCGCTTCCGGCTCACAATTAGGTATTGCTTTGGCCGAGACTACTTCTGTTCCGATGGGCAGCGTGGTGATAGAGACGATGTACCAACTGGATTTTGAGGAGTTTTTGTGGGCTAACGGTGCAGGACAAGAGGCGATAGAGGGAATGCGAGACCTGTTTGAAAAACGACAACCGCTGCCGGAAGGATTGCATCGGTATATCTTGCAGCAATTCCAGTATTATCTGCTGGTAGGAGGTCTGCCTGATGCGGTCAACCATTTCGTGGAATCCCATAACATGCGTGAGGTGCGTGACATCCATCGTGATATTCATGAGTTGTATCGCACAGACGCGTCACAATACGATGCGGAACGCAAACTGATGATACGTCGCATCTACGACATGGTGCCAAGCCAGTTGGAGAACAGAAAAAAACGGATTGTATATCAGAATATCGAAGACAAAAAAGGTAAGCATTTCGCAGACTATCAGGACGAGTTTGAATATCTGATTGAGTCCGGTATTACATTGGAAGTCAAGGCTGTCAGCCAACCTAAATACCCATTAGCCGAGTCGTCATCAAAGAATCTGCTGAAGCTCTATCTGAACGATGTCGGTTTACTTACCTATCTGCTATACGGGCTGAATATCAACGCTGTGCTGCAGGACGAGCGCAGTATCAATTTAGGAACCGTCTATGAGTCCGTCGTAGCGCAGGAACTGCGTGCGCATGGATTCAAGTTATATTACTATGATAACAAGAAAAAGGGCGAAGAGGATTTTCTGATTAATGACTATTCCACAACTCAAGTATTACCGTTAGAGATCAAGTCCGGTAAGGATTACAAGGAGCATAGCGCGCTATCAAAATTCCTGGACGAAAAGGAATATAATATCCATCAGGCTATCGTATTCTCCAACGAACCTCGTGTTTGGCAAGACAAAGGGATTTGGTATATGCCGATATACTATATCATGTTCCTGCAAAAATCAAAAGCGGAACAGATCATCTTGCCGAAGTTGGAGATGCCAACTTTAGCCTAATGCAATAGCCAAACTCCCCGCCTGCCTACGAGGGATTGACAGGCAGAAATAATCAAGAAAGGTAAAAGTCAAAAGTATCGATTTTTGAAGATCAATGGATAATTTCGTAGCCATAGATTTTGAGACGGCGAACTTCGCGCAGTCAAGCGTTTGTTCGGTGGGGCTTGTTATCGTCAAAGACGGGGAGATAGTGGATAACTATTACTCGCTCATCCGACCGATACCGAACTACTACAATGCCCGCTGCAGCGAAGTGAACGGACTGCATTTTGACGACACCAACGATGCGCCCGAGTTCCCGGATGTATGGTCTGATGTGGTGCGTAAGGTGCATGAGTATTTCCCATATATCGAGGACGGAGAAGTGCCGTTCGTGGCGCACAATAAGGCGTTTGACGAGAATTGCCTAAAGGCGGTCTTCCGTGCGTATGAGATTGCTTATCCGGACTATGAGTTTGAATGTACCTTGCTCCGCTCGCGCAAGGTCTGGCCGGAAGGACATCATAATTTGGATATCATCGCCGGTTATTGCGGCTACGAAATGACGAACCACCACCATGCCCTCGCCGATGCCGAGGCATGCGCGGTCATCGCTAAACAAATATTGTGAGAGGGCATTGATATGGCTCAGAAGATCCAGAAAACGAATGTGTGCCGGTTGCTCGATGCGGCAGGGATAGCGTACGAGTTGATTGAGTACGAGGTGGATGATTCCGATTTGAGTGCTACGCATGTGGCTCAGCAGTTAGGCGAAGATGCGGATGCCGTGTTCAAGACCATCGTACTGGAGGGCGACAAGGTTAAGCATTTGTATGTGTAGTGCCCGGAGCATGTGAGGTGGACTTGAAGAAAGCGGCTCGTACCAGCGGCAATAAGTCCTGCAAACCGATTCTGCAGAAGGAACTGCTACCGCTTACCGGTTACATCCGTGGCGGCTGTTGTCCGATAGGCATGAAGAAACCATTTCCGTCGTACATCGACGAGACCTGTCTGCTGCATGAGAAGATATATGTCTCTGCCGGACAGCGTGGTATGCAACTCCGCCTCGCGCCGCAAGACCTGATAAACTATGTACCATTAGAAGTAAGTGATTTGATATAAGATAAATTATAGCTATGGAATTTAGACCAATGCGCCGTATTCGGCAGGAACTCCCGAAAGAGGAGTGTGAGAAGATTTTGAGAAATGCCACAGCCGGAGTGCTGTCCGTCCTGGGTGATGGCGGCTATCCGTATGGTGTGCCGATGAGTTTTGTCTATGCAGAGGGAAAACTGTATTTCCATTCGGCGGTTGAGGGGCATAAGTTGGATGCCATCGCCAAGGAAGACAAGTGCTCGTTCACGATCATCGATCAGGACGAGATACATCCCGATGAGTACACCTCTTATTTCCGCAGCGTGATTGCTTTCGGGCGTATTCACCGGCTGGAGAGCATGGAAGAACTGATCCAAGGCTTGCGTCTCTTGGGCGAGAAATACAACCCCGGCGACCATGCGGGTTTGCAGCATGAGATTGATAAGTCTGTTGCTATACCCGGCGGCAGCAGTCATACGCGTGTGGCAGTCCTCTGCATGGAGATTGACCACCTGAGCGGCAAAGAGGCAATCGAGTTAGTAAGAGCACATAAATGACAAAGACCCTTTCAAATATAGCAGGCAAGAAATGTGTCATTTACGCAGACGAGCAACCGCAAGTGCTGCTCATTCAGCCGGTGGGTGAGCATGATGGCTGTGCACGATTATTGCCTGCGGCAATTCTCCCGGACTCTGCTCGTCCGGTAAGGGCACAAAGAAAAAATCACCACGAGGGTGATTTTTTCTTTGTGAGCCACTTCCCGGACTCGAACCGGGGACCTACGCATTACGAATGCGTTGCTCTACCAACTGAGCCAAAGTGGCAGCGCTTACCGATTAAAACCGTCGTTTTAATCGGAGAGGAGATTTCCTGATAATTACACGAGTTGCAGAGCAACGAAGTCATTAATCAGCGAAATCGACGACAAAGGTACTGCTTTTTTTTGATATACGCAAATATTTTTACAAAAAATTTGGTAGAATGGTATATTTTTTGTACTTTTGCAGTCGGAAATGAAACGATTTACATTCATAGGAGCCTTCCTATTGGTGTTTGCAAGCCTTATGGCGCAGACGCACACGCGTGTGTTCAATGAACAGATACGTACGCTACGCGTGGCGCGTGAGGTGCTGACCTTAGAGGAGCAGGAGCCGCTGCAGATATCGTTTGACGAAATGTCGCACGATGTGCATTTCTATTCCTATACCGTTCAGATGCTGAACAGCGATCTTTTGAGCGGGGAGTATCTGAAGGGATTTACGACAAGGGACATCACGGACTATGAGCACTCGATGAACACGAGCCGTGAGTACACGCATTACTGGTTTGAGTTCCCGAACGAGGAGATGACACTGACCAAGAGCGGACTGTACCGCATCACGATCTACGAGGACGGCGATACGGAGAAGAAAGTGGCGGAAGTGGATTTCTGCGTGGTGGAGCCGATGGTGAAGATCGACGCGCAAGTGCGGTACAACACGGACATCGAGTATAACGGACGGTATCAACAACTCGACATAAATGTCGAGATGAGTGGAGAGGAACGGGTGAATAGTGAAGAGTGGAAAGTGGTGGTGACACAGAATAACCGGACGGACAATGCGGTGACGCAGACCAAGCCGACGTTTGTGGAGCCGACGCGGTTACGCTATATGAACAACAAAGAGTTGATTTTCGAGGGCGGGAACGAGTACCACCATTTCGATGCGTTCAGTTGTTTCTACGCCGGGCACGGTATCGACCGCGTGTATCACGAGATCGGGGATTACCATGCGCCGCTCTTTGCCGACGAGATCACGAAAGGGCAGTATATCCATGAGTTCGATAGCAACGGCCGGTATGTGGTGAACGCCGAGCGTACGACGGATGTGGATACGGAAGCGGAGTACATGTGGGTGCACTGGACCTTGCCCATGGAGCAGCCTTTCTTCGACGGTGCGCTGTACGTAGGCGGAGACCTGTTCGGCAATGAACTGAGTCTGAAGAACCGCATGCAGTACGATAACAAGGCGCAATGCTACTGGCTGACGGCGCTCGTGAAACAGGGTGGGTACGACTACCAGTATTGGTTCGTGCCGAAGGGACAAAAAACTACCACCCAGCGAGTGGATGGTAGTTATTGGCAAACGGAGAACGAGTATGCGATCTATGTCTGGTGGCGTCCTTTCGGAGCCCGTTACGATCGCCTCGTCGGCGTGAAGATTATTCGCTCAAACGCGCTTTAATAGCCTTACTTTCTGCCTCATAGCCCGGTTTGTCTAACAAGGCAAACATATTCTTCTTGTATGCCTCAACACCCGGTTGGTTGAACGGATTGACATCGAGTACATAGCCGGAGATACCGCATCCGCGCTCGAAGAAATAGATGAACTGGCCGATGTTGTACTCGTCGATCTTCTCGAAGGAGATATGGATATTAGGTACACCGCCGTCCACATGGGCGAGTTGGGTACCGAGTTCCGCCATCTTGTTCACCTCATCCACACGCTTACCGGCGAGGAAATTGAGTCCGTCGAGGTTCTCTTCGTCCATCGGAACGAGCACTTTCTTGTTAGCCTGCTCGATCGAGATAACGGTCTCGAAGATGGTACGCTCACCGTCCTGGATCCACTGACCCATGGAGTGCAGATCGGTCGTGAAATCAACCGAAGCCGGGAAAATACCCTTATGGTCCTTACCCTCGGACTCGCCGTAGAGTTGTTTCCACCACTCGCTGAAATAGTGCAGTTTGGGGTTGAAGTTGACGAGGATCTCGATCTTCTTTCCGCTGCGATAGAGGGCGTTCCGCATAGCGGCATACTGACAAGCCGGGTTCTCAGCGTACGGCACTTTGACGTCCGTTGCTTTCTCCATATCCTGCGCACCTTTAACAAGAGCCTTGATGTCCCCACCTGCTACTGCGATCGGCAGCAGACCCACCGGCGTGAGTACCGAGAAACGACCACCTACGTTATCGGGGATGACGAAGGTCTTGTAACCTTCCTTGGTCGAGAGCGAACGGAGTGCACCCTTGGCTTTGTCCGTTACAGCCACGATACGATGCTTTGCTTCCTCTTTGCCGACTTGCTTCTCGAGCATGGTCTTCAGGAGACGGAACGCGAGTGCGGTCTCGGTCGTTGTACCGGATTTGGAGATATTGATGATACCGAACTGTTTGTCCGCCAGGAACTCCATGAGTTCAGCGAGGTAGTCCTCACCGATGTTGTTACCTGCATAGACTACATACGGGTTTTTGCGGTCTTTGGCTACGAAGGCATCAAAAGCCGAGCTCAGAGCCTCATTCACAGCGCGTGCGCCCAGGTACGAACCACCGATACCGGCTACGATAACGACCTCACAACGGCGACGGAGCTCGTCGGCACAAGCCTGTACATCAGCAAGGAAAGCGTCGGTGATAGAGGAGGGGAGATGCACCCAACCGATGTAGTCGTTTCCGGCACCTTGGCCATTCTCAAGCAGCAGGTTAGCTGCTTCGGTTTGCGACTCGAGTTGTTTGAGAGCAGCCGCGTCCACGAACGAGGCGGCATTCTTAAGACATAATTGCATATTAATGAAGTTTTGATGTTAATGACTTTATAATGGTTTTAGCTTTTTGCTTGTTGTACAATATCTCGTACATGGCATCCACGATCGGCAGTGCCACTTTCATCCGGCTGTTCGCCTCGTAGATAGCTTTGGTACCATAGTAGCCCTCGGCAACCATCTCCATCTCCATCTGTGCGGCTTTGACGGAGTAACCGAGTCCGAGCATCTGACCAAACTGACGGTTACGGCTGAACTGGGAGTAACCCGTGACGAGCACGTCACCCAGATAGCCTGAAGCGGTGATGTCGCGCGGCACGTTACTCATGGCGGTGGCAAAACGCTGGATCTCCTGGATGGCGTTGGACAGCAGCACGGCTTGAAAGTTATCGCCGTAATGGAGTGCCTGACACATACCTGCTGCGATCGCGTAGATGTTCTTCATGACCGAACTGTATTCGAGTCCGATCACATCGCTGGAGAGGGTAGTGTGTACGTACGAAGTCTGGAACAGTTTGGACCAAATCTCCGCGTTCTGGCGGTTCTCGCAACCGATGGTGAGATAGCTGAGTCGCTCGAGCGCGATCTCCTCCGCGTGACACGGACCGGCAATGACACCGAGTTGGTCAAACGGGATACGGAAACGCTCGTGCAGATAATCGGTGATGATGACGTTCTCATCAGGGATCATACCTTTGACAGCCGAGATAACGACTTTGTGGGTCATGTCGCGACGGATCTTGGTGAGGGTCTGCTTGACGTACGGCGAGGGGATAGCGAGGATGAGCACATCGGACTGCGCTACCGTCTGGTTGATGTCCGAAGAGAAATGGATACGGCTCACGTCGAACTCAGCCGCACCGAGATAGGAGGGGTTCTTACCGGTGGAGATAAACTCATCAATCACCTCCTGGCGACGGATGAACCAGTTGATCTCACCTTGGTTAGACATGACGATCTTCGCCAAAGCCGTTGCCCAGGAACCCGAACCCAAAATAGCTACTTTGCGATACATATTATGCCTCCGGTTTCATGGTGGGGAATAAAAGCACTTCCTGAATGGTCGGTTGACCGGTCATGAGGATCGCCAGACGATCGATACCGATGCCGATACCGGATGTCGGCGGCATACCGTACTCGAGGGCACGCATGAAATCATGGTCAATGACCATGGCCTCGTCGTCACCCTTGTCGGCGAGCTTCATCTGCTCTACGAAACGGTTGTACTGGTCAATTGGGTCGTTCAACTCGCTATATGCGTTCGCCAACTCCTTACCGTTCACCATGAGCTCGAAACGTTCGGTCAGACCCGGTTTGCTGCGGTGCATCTTCGTGAGCGGCGACATCTCGACGGGGTAGTCGGTGATGAAGGTAGGTTGAATGAACGTACCCTCGCAGGTCTCGCCGAAGATCTCGTCAATCAGTTTACCCTTACCCATATGCTCGGTGTCTTCTACACCGAGTTTCTTCGCCTCTACGCGGATCTCGTCCTCGGACATGGAAGCCAGATCGAGCCCGGTCTTCTCCTTGATGGCATCGAGGATGGGCAGGCGACGATACGGGGCTTTGAAATCCACTTCGTGGTCACCGATCTGCACCTTGGTCGTACCGTTGACGGCAATCGCTATCTTCTCCAATAATTGCTCCGTGAACGACATCATCCAGTTATAGTCCTTGTATTGCACGTAGAGCTCCATGCAGGTGAACTCGGGGTTGTGCGAGCGATCCATTCCTTCGTTACGGAAGTTACGACCGATCTCATACACGCCCTCAAAACCGCCTACGATCAGGCGCTTGAGGTAAAGCTCCGTCGCGATACGCAGGTACATATCCACGTCGAGCGAGTTATGATGCGTGATGAACGGACGTGCCGATGCACCACCGGCAATCTGCTGCAGGATAGGGGTCTCCACCTCGGTATAACCTGCCTCGTCGAAGACCTGACGCATGGTGCGCAGGATGGTCGCACGTTTGAGGAAGGTATCTTTGACTCCTTCATTCACCACGAGATCAACGTAACGCTGACGATAGCGCTGTTCCGGATCATTGAAGCCGTCGTATGCCACACCGTCTTTGTACTTCACGATCGGCAGCGGACGCAGACTCTTGGCAAGCACTGTCAGTTTCTGCGCATGGACGGATATCTCACCCATCTGGGTGCGGAAAACGAATCCCTCGATGCCAATGAAATCACCGATATCCAGCAGTTTCTTGAATACGACGTTGTACATCTGCTGCTCCACCGTGGTGGGTTGCTCGCCTTCGGCGACCGGCGCCTGGATATCATCGCGGCTGACATAGACCTGAATACGGCCTTTGGAGTCCTGGAGCTCGATGAAGGAAGCCTTACCCATGATGCGCTTCGACATCAGACGACCGGCAATACGTACCTTGTCACCCGTGTGCCAGATATGTTCATCATTTGCATCATTGAGCGAAGCGCTCATTTCATCATTATCCACGAAGTGGGATTTGATGTCCGTAGAAAAACCGGTTACTTCATACTCCGCCGCAGGGTAGGGATCGATACCCATATCACGCATGGTCTGCAGACTCTGCCGACGGACGATTTCTTGTTCACTTAATTCCATATAATGTTCTATTTTTGTTTCCAAACCTTTGCGGCTGCAAAGGTACTAAAAAAAAATGACATACGCAAGGGTATGCCATTCTTTTTACGATTTTTTTGCCTTTCTTTATTCTTCAAGCAACCATTTGAGGGCTGTTCGGTAGTTGGCATCGAAGTTCTGGGTAGCCTCCAGCGGGAAACCGAAAACCAGGGTCTTGTGTTCGTATCCGACGGCAGCGGGACAGCGCATGTCCTCGTAGGAAGCCAGGCGTTTCGCCTCTTTGGTCGGCATGATGGATTGCGGTGCCGGCGTGAAGAGTTGGACGTCGTTCGGCTCCATCATGAGGCGGATGGTGAAAGGCGAACGGTGGGTGGTTACTTTACCGCTACGTGTGGCTTTCGGCGCATAATAGGTCGCATGCAGGTAGCGCTTTGCCCAGTTGGCATCGATCGCATCGTAATGGTCGGTGGAGAGCAGCAAACGACCGCCTGCATCCAGATAGGCTGCGAGGGCATCGTATGTAGCACCGTCGATCGGCCGGCGTTGCCGTCCGCAGATGAAATCAATTAATTTGTGATTTGTGTCGATCGGCAAAGCCGTGGTGATTTTTGATTTGTAATTTAGCATCCCGGCGGTGCAGGAGACATACGAACGTTGGAGGGACTTGAGGACCTGTCCGTGCTGCACGGCATAATCGCGGGTGTTTCCGATGGTGAGTTGACCCGCATGATCCCGGTAACAAGCACCCCAACCGCAGTTATCGTCATTGACCCACATATCCTTGCGCGTGTAGTTCCATTGTTGACCTATGTACGCGCAGGAGAAGTGATCCTCGCAGGCGTAGGAGCCCGGTATGATACCGGCATAGGTGCTGTCGGCGAACCACTCCGGGCCATAGACATCGTTGAAGGCATCGATAATTAAGACCGTTTCACTATCAGCCTCCGAAGAGCGGTACGAACTGATGACTGGCGAGGGGAGGGCCAGACCGCCTTCGTTTCCGGCAACTACATAGTAGTTGTACTGTACGCCCGGAGTGATGTCCATCTGCAGTTGTGTGGCTTTCTCTACCTGCTGCACGTTCCATTCACCGTTATCTGCCTGAACATAGACCATGTAATATGTCGGGATGGCTGTGCTCTCCAAACTGTCGGTGGCAGGGAGCCAACGAAGGACTCCGTCCGTACCGATCGCCAGTTCTTGTACAGGGAGGGGTTGCACCACCGCCTGCGGACCGTTGAAATAGCGCAAGATACCTTTGTACACCGCCCGTGCCGCCGCAAAACGGAAAGCAGGATTCAGTCCGTAACGCATGTCTGCCATATTTTTATGGCTGAGCAGTTCGAGGATGATACTCGGAACAACGGGCACACGCGACTCGCAGTAATTAGCTTCTTTGAGTTGGCGTCGGGTCCATTCGGGTGCGATCTGACGCAGGTCCTCGGTGACGGAAGTCAGGATCCAATCGGCGAGGTTACGGTTGGTCTTCTCGCGATCCCTTCCGTCGCGCAGGACGGTGTAACCGTCATCATCCTTGGCGGTGTAGATGGCGAGCGAACCGATGATGGTGGAGTCGTTCTCACTGTCGAGACCGTCTGTGTGGAAAGCCAGACAGAGATCCGGTAAGCACTCCTGACTATTGACCCACATGGCTCGACATTTCATGTCGTCCTTATACTCATTGCCGTCGTAGAGGTTCCAGATACTCGAGTCGGCTTTCTGGCTCTGCAACCAGTACCGTGCCCCTTCGGTCCACTGCGGCATACCGGATGCACCGAGCTGCTGCTGGTCCAAGCCGGCACGCGGCGAGAGCACCGTGGCTCCCGCGTTCACCAGCATCTCCCGAATGAGCCGCACGTACTCCTGACTATAGAGGTCCTCGACGGTGGTCCACAGGGCTGCCCGCTGCCAGATCCATTCCTCGCGGTCTTTGTTGAAATAGAGGCCGTGGGAAGGGTAGAGGACGATCTGCCGATCTGCTAGATCGGCTTCGCCTGCGCTATTGGTGATTGGTGATTTTTGATTCTTGATTTTAGCACAGGACGTGATGAGGGTCTCGATATCGACGTTGGAACTGTAAATCGTGACCTTGCCGTTCTCATGCCCGAGGGTCCATCGACTCACTTTGCGCTTGATGTCGGCGATGTTGTCCGGTGTCCAGCGGTAGTCGTGGAGGGTCGCATTGGTGTGGATGGTGACGTTATTGCCGTTGATGCGCATCTGCTTGACCCGCACGTTGGGCGACCACAAGCGCGAGAAGCCCGTGTAGGCAAAGAGCGAGTCACCCAAGATCTTCATGTCCGTTTGGGCATAAAGGGGCGTACAGACCGCTGCGCTGAAGGACAAAAGAAGCGCAAGTACTATGTACTTGGAAGTCATCTTAACCCTAAAGGGTACGATTATTTTTGATGAATCAAAAATCTTCATCACTCAGATCACCGTTGGCTTTTTTGTTGTTCAGCGCTGCTTCCTGGTAGGATTTGAGCAGATCGGCAGCCATCTTGGCTTGGTAACCCTCGGCGATGTCATAGTCCTTGGCATCGTTCGATTTGAAGACGATACGCACCTTGATGATGGCGATGCCGGCTTGCAGTTTCTCAATCACTTCGGGCGTCGTTTCGTACTCGGTCACTGTCTCGTAATAGGAGATGGTGGCATTACCGTTCTTCTTGCTGTACTTACGGGTAGCTACGTTCGAACCCGGTACACGATTGAGACGGATGGCTTTATCATCCGCAAAGCGGATGAGCACACGCGACTCGTCGGTGAACTCATTGTACCCGTTCACGTTCACCGTCTGCACGAGCAGGGTAGTAATGTCCTGACCGTCCTTGTGGTTCTGGCAAAAAGCGATCTGGGGCTTGAGGTTTTTGTTCACCGAAGCATCTACATGAATAAACTTACCGCGCTCTGCGGCATTGATACTGAGCGCCATGACAAGCGCTACGATAACAGAAAATACCTTTTTCATACTTATTTTTAATTTATGATTTTTGATTTATTCCTCTATTAACCGGTCGCACGCGGTAACCGGCTTTGCGTATTTGCTGGAGCAGTCCTTTCTCGCCGCCCAGATAGACCGCATCGAGCGTGATGAACGCTCCGCCTTCTGCGAGATAAGGTTGCATGCGTTTGGTCCATTGAACATTGCGCTGTGCATAGACCTTATAGTCCGAATAGGAGATGGAGGTGTTGTTGTTTGGTCCCTCCACCTGATAAGCGATGTCGGTCAGCAGTCCGTTCTTGTACAGTTGTCGGATCATGCGTTCCTGTTTGACCTCGTTCTCGGGGTACTCGATGACCTTGAGTAACTCCTTGCATTGCCAGTGAAACGGCTCGCGGTCAAAGAGCATGAACATCGTCTCTCCGATGTCATCCAGCCCCACTACCGGAATGTTGCGTTCTACGGCTACCGATTCGAAGAAACTATCCATCGATTTGGCATCGTCGTAACCCAACCACTGCCGCATCAATTCCGCTCGAAATAGCTCCGTGAGGTAGGACGGTTTCATCCGACACAACTGCTCCAGACCCATGCCCAAACGAATGCGAAGATTGTTATCAATGAGTTTATACTCGCTTTCGCTGTAGAAATTCGCGAGTCTGATGGAGTCCGGAAGGATGGCGGCTTGGCGTAAAGCGGCGATCGCTTCATAGTCCTGCATAGCAAATTCCGTCACCACTTTTCGGCACCGTCCAAAGCACTTAAAGACGTTGGGGATAGTGTCCAAAAACGTCATTTCCGTATAGCGGTTGGTGGCCAGGAGATAGGACTTGGCTTTCGCTCCGTTTCCGGAGATTTCGTAGAGGACTTGGGCCTTTGCCGGAACCAAGAACAAAGACAAAAGAACGATTAATATGTAGCGTAAACGGGTCATTTAAATCGAGTAATTAAGTTGTATGCCTGGTAGATACCGAGTTCGCCGGCTTTGCTCAGGTCCGCGAGTCCTTTCTCGTTCTCGCCGGTATAGATATAGGTGAGTCCGCGATTGAAATAGGCTTCCGCAAAGTCCGCATCTTTAGAGATGGCCTGCGTGTAGTAGGTAAGGGCCGTTTGGTACTCCTTTTTGGCGCAGAGGACGTTGGCTTTGTTGTAGAGTGCAAAACTGAAATCGGGTTGCAGCGCCAGCACGTGGTCATAGTCGCGCAGGATGAGCTCATAGTCGCCGTCCATCATGCGATAGCGCCACGTAGCGCGACAGAAGACGATGATGGGTTCGAGTTGGCGATCAGCGAGAACAATCGCTTTCGTGCAGTCATCGACCGCACTCGCATAGTCGCGGATGATGGCAAACTCCATCGCTCGGGCGAGGTAGAGCACGGCCGAAGGCGCTTCCTCCACCATCCTCGTCAGACGGTTGATGTTGGCAAAATGATAGTCCACCATCTCGGCGGTGAGCGTCAATTCCTGGGACGTGAATTTGAGGGCAGCCGGCAGGACTTGTTGCTTGTTGAGCAGATCCACCAAAGGATGGTAGTAATTGGTGCGTCGTAGACTCAGGTCCTGGCTGTAATAGGAGAGCACGACATTCGGTTCGTTCACGACATCCTGATGCTTTTTCTGAACCGTTCCGCGTGTCTTGGAGTCGTATTTCTGCTCCTCTTCCGGCAGATCGGTTTGGTTCTGCGCCGTGGACGAAGAGAACTCTTTGCGGTAGTCTTTGCCCTGCGGTTGGGCATCTGCGATCGCCAGATCGGTGTGGGGTTGGTTAGCCTGCTGCGCCTGAATGTCCTCTTTGCGTTGCTCTAGGTCATAGGCTTTCTGACGGTAGGCGTACGCTCCTCGGGTGTCACCCTGTTTGGTCTTGGCCTGCGCAGCCAGATAGTAGGCGGGCAGGAAATAGGGATAACGTGCAATGAGGGCGTCCATGTCGTTGATGACGGCTTTCCATTGTTTGAGTTGCATCTCCACCAACCCGCGCTGGTAGCGCATCTCCGTGCGTTCGGGATCGAGCTGGATGGCGGTGTTAAAGTCCTCCAAGGCATGGTTGTAATCACCCACCTCCTGGCGCATGATACCGCGGTTGTAGTAACAATCGGCCTCACGCGGGGCGATTTTCACCGCCTGGTCATAGTCGGATAGGGCACCGCGGAAGTTATGACGATGGTAATGAATGATACCTCGGTTGATGTAATCGCCTGCCCATTTCGAGCCGAGGTTGATGGCCTGCGTGAGTTGCACATAGGCTTCCTCTTCCCGCTCCAGCATGAGGTTCGTTACACCCAGCGCCGACCATGCTGCCGCGTTGTTTTTATCGTATTTGACGGCCTGTTCAAAAGCGTCCAATGCCGTGAGGGTATCCTTTTTAAGGATACAGATACGTCCTTTCTCCGACCATACAGATGCCGATTGCGGTTCACGGCGAAGCATGTCTTCGATGTCCTCGAGGGCGGTGTCATACTGTCCCATCGAGGCGCGTGTGTCGGCACGGAGAAGCATGTAGGTGCGGTTCTCCGGCGAGAAATGCAGGGCCTGCGTATAGTCCTCTTCTGCACGTTCGGGTTGGTTCAGTTGGCGGTAGATATAGCCGCGGGCATAGTAGATACCCGGCGAGAACGGATTGCGCTCGATCGCGGCATTACAATCGCGGAGCGCCCCCTGATAGTCCTCCAGCTGGATCTTGGCGATCGCACGGTAGAAATACGGCTCTGCCAGATAGGGCTTGAGGCTGATGACCTGATTGAAGTACTGAATGGAAAGCACATAGTCCTCAAAATACAAGGCATTCCGTCCGATCGCGGTGATGCGGTCGGTGTTCAGCTGCGCCCATACAGGAGTACAGAGTACAGAATACAGCGTACAGACGAATATTGCTATGTATCTATAAACTTTCAACTTTCAACTTTATTTGCATCCTTCATCCGGATCAAACCATTTGGGGATATCAAACTGTTCCTCGGGGCTGTAGCCCAAGTCCGGATCGGCGAGTATCTTCTGCATGTAGAGCGCACAGATAGGCAGTGCCATCGAGGCTCCCTGACCTTCCGCCATATTATCGAAATGGATACCGCGGTCCTCACCGCCGACCCATGTACCGCTGACCAGCGAGGGCGTGAAGCACATGAACCAACCGTCGGAGTTATTGTTCGTCGTACCGGTCTTACCACCCATCGGGGCAGTGATGCCGTACTTGAAGCGCGTGCGTACACCGGTACCGTGGTCCAGTACCTGACGCAGCATGTAGATCATCTTATAGGCGGTTGTCTCGCTGATGATCTCATGGGTCTTGGGCGTGAAACTGCCGATGACATTGCCGTTATTATCCTCGATGCGGGTGACGTACAGCGGCTCGGTACGGATACCCTTGTTGGCAAAGGTTGTGTAGGCATCCACCATCTCTTCCACGCTCACCTCGCAGGGACCCAGACAGAGCGATACCACAGGGTCGAGTTGGCCCTGGATACCGAAGGACTGCATCATCTTGACGAGCTGTTCGGGTGTGAAGAGCGACATGAGGTAGGCAGCCATCCAGTTCGAGGATTCCTTCAGTCCCCAGGTCAGGCTCACGGTGTCGCCCTGGTACTTATCGTGCGTGTCGCGTGGTACCCAGCGTGTACCGTCCGGCAGCACAAAGACCACGGAGTCATATACCCAGGTCTCGCAGGGCCACATCCCCTCATCCATAGCGAGTGTATAGAGGAAAGGCTTGACGGTCGATCCGACTTGCCGACGACCTTTGGTCGTCATGTCGTATTGGAAATGCGCGAAATTAGGTCCGCCCACATAGGCTTTGACGTGTCCGGTATGCGGGTCCATAGACATGAAACCGCAACGCAGGAAACTCTTGAGCCATTTGATGGAGTCGTAGGGGCTCAGCACGGTGTCGATCATACCTTTCTCATAGTCAAAGACCTGCATCTCGCGCGGGGTCATGAAAGCGGTTCGGATCGAGTCTTGACTGTAACCGGCCCGTTTCATGGTGCGGTACCGATCCGTTTGGCGCATGGAGCGGTTCATGATGCCGTCCACCTCTTCCTGCGTCAGTTGCCTGGAGAAGGGGGCGTTCTTCTTGCGTTTGAGTTCGCGGAAGAACGCTTTCTGCTGCGCCTGCATGTGCTCACTGACCGCCTCTTCGGCATAGCGTTGCATACGCGAGTCGATGGTGGTGTAGATCTTCAGACCATCCTGGTAGATATCGTATGAGCTGCCGTCTGCTTTCTTGTTCTTCTCGCAGAATCCGTAGAGCGGGTTGTTGTTCCACTGCCACAGATCGAGTTTGTACTGCTGCTGGTTCCACTCGGAGTAATCGCTCTCTTTGGGCTCTTTGGCAGTGAGGACCGTACGCAGGTACTCGCGCAAATAGGGCGCAGGACCTTGTTTGTGGTCCACGGAACTATAGTGCAGTTCGATGGGCAGGGCAGCCAGAGAGTCCTTGGCGGCTTCGTCCAGGAAACCGTATTTCTCCATCTGACCGAGAACGGTATTACGCCGATTGGTGGCGCGCTCCGGATGGCGTACGGGGTTATAGAGCGAAGGGTTCTTACACATCCCCACCAGCATGGCTGCCTCTTCGGTCTTCAGGTCGGCAGGGGTCGTCGAGAAATAGACCTGCGCTGCAGATTGGATACCGACGGCGTTGTAGAGAAAATCGAACTGGTTGAGATACATCAGCAGGATCTCATCTTTGGAGTAGAGCCGTTCGAGCTTGGTAGCAATGATCCACTCGATAGGTTTCTGCATGGCACGCTCCAGCTTGTTGTTGGCGCGCGGCGACCATAACTGCTTGGCCAACTGCTGGGTCAGTGTACTGCCACCGCCGGCACGACCGAGCTTGATGATCGCACGGAACATCGACTTGAAGTCCACCCCCGTGTGCTCATAGAAACGCACATCTTCGGTAGCGACGAGCGCATTGATGAGGGTGGGGGACAGGTCGGTGTACTGCACGCCGATACGGTTCTCGTAGCGATAGTAACGGCCCAACGATTGCATGTCGGCCGAGATGACCTCACTGGCGAAGGTGTTATTCGGGTTCTGCAGCTCCTCCAAAGGCGGCAGATAACCTAACGCACCTTGAATGATGAGCCACATGACGAACCAAAACACCAGGATGCCGCCGAAAAACAGCCCCCAGAACCACAATAAAAACGGTTTGTACCAAGTCTTTGTCTTCATATCATCAAATCTTCTATTATCCAGTTTAGTATATGTATGCCTTTCTGTGTCGCCACAATACGGCCCTCTTTTTCGTGCAACAGCCCGGCTTCTATGTACTTACTGATGTCCGCGCGGATATCTTGTTTTGCTACGCCTTTAGCGGTGCGAAGACCCAGCATAATGCGTTCGTTATAGCAATCGCGCTCGGTTAATGTCTCGCTTGCGCGTTGGAAATCACCTCGGATATAGGTCTCCAGATCGTCGGGATTCCAACTGCGTTCCACTCCTATATAAGTATGCGCGCCCGCGCCTATGCCCACATACGGCGTGCCGTTCCAGTAGTTGCTGTTATGCTGCGCCTCGTAGCCCGGGAGGGCAAAATTGCTCACCTCGTAATGCACGAATCCCGCCTCTTGCAAGCGCTCGCATAAGTAGTCATACATCGCGTTCTCTGTGTCCTCGTCGATAGCCTGCAGTTGACCGCTTTCCATTTGGCGGGTCAGCGCCGTGCCCTCTTCGTACATCAGCCCGTAGGACGAGATATGTTGTACGTTCAGGCGGAGTGCCGTTTCGATATCGGCTTTCCACTGCTCCATCGTCTGCGTTGGCAATGCGTACATCAGGTCGATGGACAAGTTGTCAAAACCGGCTTGCTGCGCCATGCTCACCGCTGAGAGGGCCTGTGCGGCCGTGTGTCTGCGCCCGATAAGGGTCAGCAGCTCGTCCTGAAAACTCTGTATCCCGATAGACAGGCGGTTGATGCATGCGGCTCGGATTTGCTTCAGATAGGTCTCTGTCGCATCGCCGGGATTGAGCTCCATCGTGATTTCCGTTGCCTGTTCCGTACCGATCGCCCGCAGGATCTGTTGTATGTCTTCGGCATCTAATGTGCTGGGCGTTCCTCCGCCGAGGTATATCGTACGTATCGCTCCCGCTTCCTCTTTGCGTGCCGCGATCTCGCGCAACAGGGCGTCCACATAAGCTTTTCTTCGCTCCAAAAGGGTGGAGGAGAAGAAATCGCAATACAGGCACCGCTTCTTGCAAAACGGGATATGTACATATATACCAGCCATCAATCTTTATGCCAAAACGTCGTTCCTACCAGCTCGTCCGGCAGATATTGTTGTTCGATCCAATGTCCCGGATAGTCGTGCGGGTACTTGTAACCGTCGCTGTAACCGAGGTCTTTCATCAGGCTGGTCGGGGCGTTGCGCAAGTGCAGCGGAACGGGTAGGTTGCCCGTCTCACGCACCTTGGCGAGTGCCGCATCGATTGCCAGATAAGCGGAGTTATCTTTCTTGCAGGTTGCCAGATAGATGGTCGTCTCCGCCAAGGGTATCCGTCCTTCGGGCCAGCCGATCTTGTTCACCACCTCAAAACAGGTGTTGGCGAGCAGCATCGCATTCGGGTTGGCGAGGCCGATATCCTCACTGGCGCTGATGACCAACCGCCGCGCAATGAACTTCGGGTCTTCTCCGCCTTCGATCATCCGGGCGAGCCAGTAGATGGCTGCCTGCGGGTCGCTGCCCCGGATGGACTTGATGAAGGCCGAGATGATATCGTAATGCATCTCGCCGTCCTTGTCGTACGCCACAGGGTTCTGCTGCAACTGCTTGGTGACGGTCTCGTTGTCGATGATCTTGGCACCGCTGTTGCTTACCAACTCAATGATATTAAGCAGTTTGCGGGCATCGCCGCCGCTGTAACGGAGGATGGCTTCGGTGTCCTTGACCTGCAGCCCGAGCGAGCGGATGTACTCGTCTTTGGTCAGCGCCCGGTTCAATAACTCGAGCAGATCCTCTTTGTCCAGCGACTTGAGTACATACACTTGGCATCGGCTCAGCAGCGGCGTGATGACCTCAAATGAGGGGTTCTCGGTGGTCGCACCTATGAGGGTGATCGTTCCTTCTTCCACCGCCCCTAACAGGCTGTCTTGCTGGCTTTTGCTGAACCGATGGATCTCGTCGATGAAGAGGATCGGACTGCGGCTGTCTGCCGGCGCAAAGAGTCCGCTGTTGAGCGAGGCATTGCGTTTGGCTTTGTCGATCACGTCCCTTACCTCTTTCACACCGCTTGTCACGGCGCTCAGCGTATAGAAGGGCCGCTGCAGTTGGTGCGCGATGATGCGGGCAATGGTAGTCTTACCGACGCCCGGAGGACCCCATAGGATGAAACTGGCGATGTTACCGCTCTCGATCATCTGCCTCAGGATCGCTCCTTGTCCCACCAGATGTTTCTGGCCTATGTATTCGTCCAAGTTCTTCGGACGCAATCGTTCCGCTAATGGCAACATAGTAGTTCTTTGGCTGTATTGAGTGCCGCTTCGGTGGTGTTCTTACCACTGAGCATACTGGCTATTTCCTGTATTCGTTCTTCGTCTTTGAGACGCGCAATGTGGGTCTCTGTGCGCTTGTCCGTATCGGCCTTATAGACCTTGTAATGGTGCGTACCTTTCGCGGCAATCTGCGGCAGGTGGGTGATAGCAATGATCTGACGATGGGTCGCCATCTCCTGCATGATAGCCGCCATCTGCGTGGCGATGTCGCCGCTCACACCCGTGTCTATCTCATCGAAGATGATCGTCGGCAGGCCTTTGGTGTTGGCAATCAGCGCTTTGACGCACAGCATCAACCGGCTTATCTCACCGCCCGAAGCCACCTCGCTCACGTTCCTAAGACTCTGGTTGAGGTTGGCTGCAAAACGTATCTGCACCTCGTCGCAGCCGCTTGGCGTAAAGTCCAAGGTGGGGTTGAAGGCTATCTGCACGTTCGCGTGTGCCACACCCAGACGCTTGAGATCTGCAATCAGCCGCTCGCATATATGCGGACAAACGGCCTTACGGCTCTTGGTGAGTGCATCGGCCGCTTTAGTAAGCGCCGTTTGCTCGGTCTCCAGTACTTTCTTGGCCTGCTCGATATCGAAATCAAACGAGTCCAGACGGTTCACTTGCTGCGCCAACTCGTCGCGCATAGCAATCAGCTCCTCGACGGTCTCGGCACTGAACTTACGCTTCAACTCTTCCAACTGTCCTATCCGTTCCTCCACGAAGGCCAGCCGCTGCGGATCCATCTCGATATGATGGAGCTTGCGCTCGGCTTCTTCGGCAATATCCTGCAACTCAATACGGGCACTGTCGATGCGTTCCTGCAGGTCCGCTGCTGCATCTTCTAAACGACAAGCACGAAGTGCTTCGATCGCACTGCCTTGTTCACCGCTCAAGGCCTCTACGGCCGTCTGCAGCGCCGATTGGATCTCATCGGCATGGCTGAGGGTGTATTGCTCCTGTTCCAGCGCTTCCAACTCACCGGCCTCTATGTTCGCCTCATTCAGCAGCTGGTAGCGGTACTGGATATAATCGGCATCCGCCCGGCTCTTCTTGGCCAGGTCCTGTAACTTGTGCAATGCCTCCAGCGCCGCCGTATAACGTTCGTATTGTGCACTGTAGGTCTGCAGCAGGGCCTCGTTCTGCGCGATCGCGTCCACGACCTCCAACTGAAAATCGGCGTTTTCGATCAGCAGGTTGGCGTGTTGCGAGTGGATGTCAATGAGGCGGTTGGCCAGGGCTTTGAGTTCCTGCAAGGTCACCACGCTGTCGTCCACAAATGAACGGCTCTTGCCGTTGCTGTACAGCTCACGGCGGATGATGCCTTCGTCAAACTCCGCCTCAATGATGCATTTGTCCTCGCCGTCGGTGATGGCCTTGCTATCCGCACGAGCGCCTAACACCAGTGCCAAGGCACCCAAGATAATACTCTTACCGGCACCCGTTTCACCTGTCATCACCGAGAAACCATCCTCAAAATCGATATCCAGATGGCTGATCAGCGCGTAGTTTTGTATGTGTAAGTGTTTAAGCATTAGTTGTTGATGCGATCATAGGTGGTCTGCCGCGTGGCATCGATATCCATCAGCAGGTCATACACTTCTTTTTTCTCTTTGTCCGTTCCATTATGGAAGATATCCACCAGTTCGTCGGCCTTGGCATCGAGGAAAGTGCCGATGACATAGGTCGCGGGGCGGGAACGGTAGGCTTCTTTGAGTACAGGCAGACCCTGCGCGATACGGGCACGGCCGTTGGTGACATTGCCGCTCATCTCATCGAGGCCCAGGCGGTGGTACTCGTAGTAGAAATTGCGGTATTTCTTAAACGCCTCGTCCAGCAGGTTGTTGATCAGCGCATAGCGGTTGCGGTTGCTGTCAAAAGCCAGCCAGCCTTTCTGCTCGGAGCTCTCCATGCTGGCACTCTGGCAGGTGTTGACGATCTCTTCACAGGCTTGGAAGAACGGCGTGCCGCCCAGACGCTGAAAACTGTCCTGGTCATGACCGATGATCAGGTAGCAATAATACGCCAGCATCGCCGTGAGGTTGGTGGTGAAAGTGTTCTGCTGCCATTCAATACGGTCGAACTCCTGATAGGTGAAATTGAAATTGCGGTCCACAAAATTGAGGAGCGGGGTGGTGTAAGTCGTACCCCAAACCGGACGACGGCTCTGCAGCGTCATCTCGCATTTGTACATGTTATCCGCTGCTTCCTTCACCACGATCAGCATGCTGCACTCGATCTTCTCCTGCTCCGCGTACGACATATTCGTCCAGCGGTTGCTGTTCATGTATTCCTGAATAGAAGTCTTCAGCGTCTCATACACCTGCTTGTTCGAGCCCTCGATCTGATCCGAGTTGATGGTCACCGTACAGTTGATCTCCTGCGCGCTCGCTATGCTTAAGCCACATAGCATGCATGCTATGTAAAATAACTTTCTCATTGGTTGATGGATTCGATATTTCCGGTTTTTTCGCTAAACACGATTTTCGGTAACTCTTTGCCGGTGAACATACTCTTGGGCAGCGCTACATCGACGCCTAACTGAGCAACCGGCACGGCACGGCTCGCCATTTTTTGTCCTTTGTACAGCACCTCCACCGTACAATGTCCGGGCACGTTATACACTATCTGCGACAGTTCCGCATTTTTCTTCTTGGCTTTCGGGTCCACTACCATGGATCGGATCGTCGGCTCGCAGATCATACGCACCTCGATCGTATCCGCATCGATATTATCGCTCTGCGTAAAGCCGTTCTCCTCACTGAAAAACAGCAACTCACCGGCATCGTTCGGCTCCACCAGCACGCTCTTGTGCTCCACGCGTTTGAAGCGTTTGCCGACGAACAGATGCGTCAACTCGCGTTCCTGCTTGTCCAGCTCCTCCAGCACCAATCGCATCGCCTCGCCGTCTGCCGGCGCGTTCTCTACCTCGCCGTTTAGCAGGTACATACGCGTCTCGCGCAGATGGAAAATCTGCTTGGCAATCTCGTGTGCCTGTGCGCTGGGATTAGCGGCATTCAGCACACTCTCCGGATAAGGTGCTACCAAGGTACGCGGTTTCTTCGGCTTGTTCTCTTTCTCGCACTCTTTATCGTGCTTCGGAGCCGGCTTGCTACCGAAGGAGCGTACGTTATAACCCGTCAACAGGCCTTTGTCGTTGATAGTGAGCAGAACCGGAAAGCCGGCATCGGTGCTCACTTTATGCGGACGCTCGAAATCCGTGGTTGTCGTCGTACCGATCTTCACCTCTTGCAACGTACACACACTACCTGTTTCCTTCACGGCGTCCGATGCGCCCAACAGGGATTCCGCAAACTCGGCATACTGACCGCGCTCGAAATGCTCGACCGTGTAGGTAAAATCCAGACGTACCGAGGTCTTGGGGCTGTAGTACACCAATGCCGATTCGTTGTCTTGCAGTACCTGTGCCTGCGTCAAACCGACCAGCAGAAAACCGATCAACAAAATAAATAAACGTTTCATATCTGTATTTCCTTTCATTCTTTATTCCAAATTTTCCATGCTTCTTTAGCCTGACCGTACAGCATCCCGATGCCGTTTTGAATGGTCGCGCCCTGTGCCTTGCCTTTTTGCAGGAAGAGCGTCTGATCCGGGTTATACACGCAGTCAAACAACAAATGGCGTGCCGTGATGTGCTCGTACGGGATCGCCGGACAACTGTCCACGTCCGGCAGCATTCCCAAGGGCGTACAGTTGACGATGATCGTATGGGCAGCCATCACTTCCGGCGTCAGATCGTTGTAGCCCAACTGGCCCTCTTTCGGATTGCGGCTCACGAGGGTAGGGGTGATCCCTAACTTACGCAGACCGTAACAAGCCGCTTTGGAAGCACCGCCGGTACCGAGTACCAAGGCCTTTTGGTCGTATGCACGCAGCAGCGGACGAATGGACTCAATGAAGCCCAGACAATCCGTGTTGTAACCCACGCGCTTATACACCACATTCACCGCACCGATCGCTTGCGCCGTTTCGTCCAGCCGATCCAGGAACGGAATAACCGCCTGCTTGTACGGCAACGTTACATTGAACCCGTCGAGCGTGTCCAATAAACTTTCAACTTTCAACTTTAAACTATCAACCTTCGTTGGGTACAACGAATATTCCGCATCGATCTTTTCTGTTGCAAATTTCTCATTGAAGTATTTCGCCGAGAACGAATGCAACAGGGGAAATCCTATAATACCGTAGTGACGCATAATTGTCCTTTCTTTATCGTTGCCTGATGGGTCTTTGACGTGAAAACCTTACCACCTTCACCCTTTTGCAACGCATCGTAAATTTTATCTATTTCCGCGAAATCGTATTTGCGAAGTTCTTCGTATAGTTTCGCTAGGCCTGCTTCGCGGGTGTCTTTGCCGTCTAATATATCGGCATAACCTTGCATAAACTCTGCCGTTTGTGCCATGTGCTCGATCTCCGATTTGGAGTACGAGCGCAGCTGTTCCCGCACCGCATTGCGGCTGATGGTAAGGTCCTTGTTCGTGCTGTCGGTCATCCAACTTAACTGGCGTTTGTCCCGCAGGTAATGTTCAATATAGTCGCGCGTGGTGCATAAGAGCGGACGTACAATCGGCACGCCTTCCGGCACCATTGGATTAGCACTCTTGGGCCGCATACCGGCGAGTCCTCGTAGACCTGCACCGCGTTTGAGGTTCAGCAGCAAGGTCTCTGCTTGATCGTTCTGATGGTGCGCCACCGCAATCGCCTGACACGCATGTTGGACAGCCATCTGATCAAACCAGGCGTATCGTAATTCTCTCGCCGCCATCTCGATGCTGATGCCTTTGTCCTGCGCGTAGGCCTTCGTGTCAAAATCCTTTACCTCCAGTACCACGTCCCGTTGAGCACACAGATCCCGCACAAAAGCTTCATCCCGATCACTCTCCGCTCCCCGCAGATGGAAGTTGCAATGCGCTGCTACGCACGTATAACCGGCTCGTAACAACACATCCAATAGCGCCACGCTATCCGCACCGCCGCTTATCGCCACCAACACCGGTTTGTCCTTTTCCAACAATCCCCGCTGCCGAATATATGTAGAAACCCGCCTAAGCACCTAAACCTCTGTAGCGAACTCGTTTCGGCTCGCAAGCCTCCTCGCCGAGCCGCATCTTCTTATTCTCCTCGTACTCCGAGTAACTGCCCTCAAACCAGAACACTTTTCCGTCGCCTTCGTACGCCAGAATATGCGTACAGATACGATCCAGGAACCAGCGATCGTGACTAATCACCACCGCACAACCGGCGAAGTTCTCCAGACCTTCCTCCAGCGCACGAAGCGTGTTCACATCGATATCGTTCGTCGGCTCGTCGAGCAACAGCACGTTCGCCTCGCTCTTCAGCGTCAACGCCAGATGCAATCGGTTTCGTTCACCACCGGACAGAACACCGCATTTCTTCTCTTGGTCTGCACCGGTAAAATTGAACCGGCTCAGATACGCACGCGCATTGATCTCACGACCTGCCACACGGATGAACTCCGTACCGCCGCTGATCTGCTCGAACACCGACTTATTCGGATCGATGTCCGTGTGCTGCTGATCGACGTAGCCGATCTTCACCGTCTCGCCGACAGAGAACGTACCCTTATCGGCTTTCTCCGTGCCGATGATCATTCGGAAGAGGGTCGTTTTACCCGCTCCGTTTGGACCGATCACCCCCACGATACCGTTGGGCGGTAACATAAAGTTGAGGTCCTCGAACAGCAGTCGGTCGCCAAACGATTTGGCTACGCCTTCGGCGTTAATGACCTTATTACCAAGTCTCGGACCGTTCGGAATAAAGATCTCGAGTTTCTCCTCGCGCTCCTTCTGTTCCTCGTTCAACATACGGTCGTACGACTCCAGACGCGCTTTTTGCTTGGCGTGACGGGCTTTCGGTGCCATCCGAATCCATTCCAACTCACGCTCCAGCGTCTTGCGGCGTTTGCTGGCCTGTTTCTCTTCCTGCGCCATGCGATTGGTCTTCTGCTCCAACCAAGACGAGTAATTGCCTTTCCAGGGAATACCCTCACCGCGATCCAACTCCAGAATCCAACCGGCCACGTTATCCAGGAAATATCGGTCGTGCGTGATACAGATCACCGTGCCCGCATATTGCTGCAAGTGCTGCTCCAACCAATCGATACTCTCTGCGTCCAAATGGTTCGTCGGTTCGTCGAGCAGCAACACATCCGGTTGTTGTAACAGCAGTCGGCACAGCGCTACACGACGACGCTCACCTCCCGAGAGGGTAGTGACACTCGCATCGTCCGGCGGACAACGGAGCGCGTCCATAGCCCGATCGAGCTTCTGGTCGATGTTCCATGCGTCGGCGGCATCTAACTTATCCTGCAACTCTGCCTGCCGTGCCAACAACTTATCGAAATCGGCATCGGGCTCCGCAAAAGCCATGTTGATATCATCGTACTCTTTGAGCATGTCCATGATCGGCTGCACGCCTTCCTGAACCACCTCGCGCACGGTCTTGTTCGGATCGAGCTTCGGGTCCTGCTCCAGGTAACCCACGCTGTAACCGGGCGACCATACCACCTCGCCTTGGTATTCCTTCTCAATACCGGCGATGATCTTCAAGAGCGTACTCTTACCCGCACCGTTCAGACCGATGATACCGATCTTGGCACCATAGAAAAAACTCAGGTAGATATTTTTTAACACCTGTTTCTGGGGGCCGAAACTCTTGTTCAGACCCACCATCGAGAAAATAATCTTCTTATCGTCTGCCA
>CAMHSB010000025.1 GCA_946187695.1 uncultured Bacteroidales bacterium | reverse complement strand
AGAATTAAGAATTAAGAATTCCGAATTAAAAATTAAAAATTAAAAATTAAGAATTCCGAATTAAGAATTAAGAATTAAGAATTCCGAATTAAAAATTAAAAATTAAAAATTAAGAATTGACCGCAACAGGAATATATAAGGACCGAGGATCGAAGTTCTTGGGATTCGCAGAGCCGATCAAGGACGAAGAGGAAGCGAAGGCGCGGATTGCGTGGTATAAGAAGAAATACCACGATGCACGGCATGTGTGCTACGCCTATCGGCTGGGACCGAACCTCTGGCGAACGAAAGATGACGGGGAGCCGCATGGTACCGCCGGGGCACCGATACTGCGCTCCATCGATGCACGAAATCTGGACAATATATTGGTGGTGGTCGTACGGTATTTCGGTGGGACCTTATTAGGCACCGGAGGCCTGATGGTGGCCTATCGCGAAGCAAGCAAAGCAGCGCTTGAAAGTTTAGTTGAAAAGTGAAAGGTGAAAAGTGAAAGGTGAAAGGTGAAAAGTGAAAGGTGAAAGTTGAAAGAGTGAAAGAATGAAAGACGAATTTAGAGACATACGGGCATATCGGGTGGGATGGATACTGTGGTTAACCGACTCGCTGATTATCTTTCCTTTATTGCGTTTCTCAGTATGGAAGCGCACGAAGAGTTTGAAATTGGATTTTCTGGGTGACCGCAAGCAGATCGAAGCGGATTTTAAGCACGGTGCGTTCTTCATGACCAACCACCGCGATATCGTGATGGATGCGGCATGGTTGTCCTTTCTGCTCCGCACCCATTATTTCATCCGTCCGTATATGGGTGTTGGCAATAACTTGTTTGCCAAGCCCTGGATTGAACATCTGATGCGTTATAACCGTTGTTTTGCAGTCAAGCGCGGTGCGGGTGCACATGCTGCCTTGGAGAATGCCAAGCAGTTATCGGCGTATATCCGTGCTTTGCGTCAACGGGGTAAATCTATTTGGCTGGCCCAACGTGAGGGGCGTGCGAAAGACAGCAATGACCTGACGCAAGCCAGCGTGCTACACATGCTGACGCTGGGAGATGGGGATTTCTTTGAGAACGTCAAAGCGCTCAATATCTGTCCGGTGAGCATCACGTACGAGTTCGATCCCTGCGATTATCTGAAGGCCGCCGAGATGCAGTTGAAACGCGATAATCCCAAATGGCGCAAGACCAAACGCGATGATGTAATCTCCATGAAAACGGGTATCAAGGGGTATAAAGGTCGCGTGGTCTATCGCATGACACCGAGTATCAATCCCGAGATAGATGCGATGTTGGCTGCGCATCCGGAATACCGTCAGCAACCGACGCATGACCAGTTACAAGCGGTATGCGACATCATCGATCGGCATATTCATCGCGGGTATGAGATCTTCGAGCGTGGCACGGAATTTGATGCGTATATCGAGAGCCGCTTGGCGATGATAGACATCCCGAACAAGGATGAGAAATTCCTGCGGGAAAAACTATATGAAATGTACAGATTTCCGGAGATAAATCACCGGAAAAGTTTAATGTTTAATGTTGAAAGTTTAGAGAAATGAAAAGAGCAATATTTCCGGGATCGTTTGATCCCTTTACGGTAGGCCATTACGACATTGTGAAGCGTGGTCTGGAGTTGTTTGATGAGATCGTGATCGGTATCGGTCGTAACAGTACCAAACGCGAGACTTTCCCCATCCGTGAGCGCGAGGAGGCGATTAAGAAGATCTTCGCGGACGAGCCGCGGGTGAAGGTAGCTATCTACGACTGCCTGACGGTCGATTTCGCCAACGAGAAGGAAGCGAAATTCATCCTGCGGGGCATCCGCTGTGTGGAGGATTTCGAGTACGAACGCAATATGGCAGAGGCCAACAAGCAGTTAGGCGGCGTGGAGACGATCATCCTCTATACGCGTCCCGAATACGCCCATATATCTTCGACCTTAGTACGCGATTTGTATGCATATGGCAAGAACGTTAGCGAGTTTGTTCCTAATACTCTGCGTTAGTCTGCCGATCTCGGCGCAGCAAGCGACGACGCGGGTAGCAGAGAGTTTGGATATCTTCAATGATGTCTTCCGTCAGGTAGATGTCAACTATGTCGATACGCTCAATTATGAGATGCTGACCGAGGAGGCGATCCGTGCGATGCTACGCAAGATCGACCCCTATACGGTCTATTATTCCAAGAAACAGGACAAGGACCTGCGTATGCTCACGCAGGGTAAGTACGGCGGTATCGGTAGTATCATCCAGCAGCGCGACAGCGCGACGTATGCGGTGAACCCGTATGAGGGCAAGCCGGCACAGCGTGCGGGCATCGAGGCCGGCGATAAGATACTGACCATCGACGGGAAATCGACCAAGGGTCTGACGGTGAGCGAAGTGAGCAATAACCTGCGCGGCGAACCGGGTACGACGGTGGTGCTGGAGATCGAACGAGAGGGCGTAGAGAAGCCGTTCAAGGTGTCGATCGTACGCGAGGATATCCACCTGGAGCCGGTGAGTTATGCGACGGTGCTGACGGCGGACACCCTTCCCTACCCGATTGGATATATCGCTTTCTCGGAGTTCACCGAAGGTTCGGCGCAGGCGTTCACCAACACGCTGGATGAGTTGTACTACACCAAGGGTGCGCGGGCACTCGTGCTGGACCTGCGCGGCAACGGCGGCGGTATCGTCGAAGAAGCGCTGCAGATCATGAGTCTGTTCGTAGATGAGGACACGAAAATCGTCGAGACCCGAGGCAAGAGCCAACGCAGCAATCATGTGTATAAGACCCGTAACAAACCCCGTTACAAAGACCTGCCGATGGTGGTGCTGGTGGATAAGCACTCGGCCTCGGCGAGCGAGATCGTGTCGGGCGCACTCAAGGACCTGAACCGCGCCAAGTTAGTGGGTCAGAAGACCTTTGGTAAGGGACTCGTGCAGAACGTACGGCCAATCGCGCACGGCGGACATGTCAAGGTGACGACCAGCAAGTACTACCTGCCTTCGGACAGTTGTATCCAAGGCGTTGGTATTATGCCTGACATCGTGATGGACGACAGCGCGAAGGTCGATATCTGCTACTCGCTCTATATGAAGCACTATTTCTTTGATTTCGCGACCCGTTTCCATCGTCTGAACGACAGCATTGCCGCGCCGGAGGTCTTCGAGGTGACGGATACGATGATAACCGCGTTCTGCGACTGGTTGGAGGAGAAACAGTTCACCTATGAGACGGAGACAAGCAAGTATTTCGCGGACATGATCAAGATGGCCAAGCACGAAGATATCGACTCGGCGACAATTGCGCAGTTAGAGGCACTCAAGCCCATCCTTCAACCCGATTTCCGGGAAGCGATTGCGCGTAATAAAGAGGAAGTAAAAAAACTGCTTGGCGCCGAGATAGTGTTACGTTATTACTACCAACGAGGCCAAGCAGCGTATTCGATTCGCTATGACGATGAGATCAAGCGCGCATTAAAGGAGATCCATTAAATCTTGCGCCCGAGCACATCGTAGTACTCTTCTCCGCGACGGATGAACACTTGTCCGCTGCGGATTATTTTTTGCGTGGCGGTAGGTACAGCCTTGGTGTTGTCCAGACCTTGCAACTGCGGTTGGATGGGCTCAATCGGTCCAATCGGTTCATTCGGATCTACCGGGTCAATGATCGGGTCAATCGGGTCCACAGGATCAATAGGATCTACAGGATCCACCGGATCTACAGGATCCACCGGATCAGGGTTAATAGGATCGGGATCAACGGGGTCCGGATCGATAGGATCAGGATCAACGGGATCGGGGTCAACGGGATCGGGGTCAACAGGATCCGGCTCAACCGGTTTCTCCAGGACGGAGAGCGAGAGGACATAGACGGAGTCGCAACCGTGGATGGAGGTGTAGGTGACGGTGAGCGTCGTATCGCCGACGGGGAAGGTGCTGAGGTCGATCTGCTGCCAGCTCTCCGGATCGCCCTCATAGATAGACAGCGAGGCGGTCATCTTCATCTTCGGGAAGACATAAACCACGAGCTCGACGATCGAGTCACCACCAAACTGGTTCTTGGTGCTCAAGAGCACGGAGTCCACGGTCGGGCGTTTATAGGTCGTGCCGTCATAGACGGCCGTCTCACCGGAACAGAGGTAGATCGTATCATTGCCGTAGGTCGTAGGCCGCGGCAGGATGGTCAGATGTAGCGTATAGACGGAGTCGCAGCCGAAGACGGTCTGATAAGCCGCTACGAGGGTGGTATCCGCCTCCGGCAAGAGGCTCAGATCCTGGTTCTGCCAAGTATGCGCATCGCCGATACGCATGGTGAGGCTGTCTTCGAAGGCATAGACGGGGTTCACGGCGAGCGTGAAGGTGATGACCGAGTCACCGCCTGCCACGTTCATGATCGTATCGCGATAGATGCCTGCCTCGGTGAGGTCACCGAAATAAGCATCGGGATAGGTCTCGCCTTCACAGATAGCAGCCTCGTAGGAATAATCCGTCTGCGGGGCTTTGTAACCGGTACCGGAGACGGTGATCTTCGCCGTGGAGACACCATCCGTCAGGGTGATAACCGCCGCATAGACCTTCGGCTCCTTGGGGGTGAAATAGACGGTGAAGGCATAATTGTCGATCTTACCGAGCGTACCACCTGCAGCCGCGGCATTGCCGTTCTTGGAAGCACAAGCATTCGCACCTACTGCATAGACCAGCGGCGCATTGCTGTTCGCCGCGCCGACGTGGAAGATAGACGGTTCGGAACTCGAGATCGTGATGTCTCCCGCAGAGAGGAACGAACGCAGGTTGACCTTATACGAAGCGGTATCGATGATATTCACCACCTCGAAGTCGTGCAGACCGGTGGTTGTGCCGTACTCACCCGAAGCCAAGAGAATATGCTGCGCCAGGCGGATGTCCTGGTGTGTCAGGATGACCTTATGCGTCGGATAGCCTTCGCGGTTGTACTTGATCCAGTTGATGTCGCGACTGACGGTGAAGGACTCGGTCGTTTGCGAGTTCTTGTCCGTGTTCTCTTGGAACGTACCTACCTGATTGGTGCTGCTGCCGCCGTTAGCCGACTCCAGCACCTGTGTGTCGATCTTGCGGAACGCGCCCAACCAGTCCAACCACTCGTACCGCCAGCTGACGTTGAGCGTACCGGCAGTAGGAGCAAAGACGTTCTCCTCCTGATCACCCTGCGTATTGAGGGAGTACTCGGTATCGTCGTACAGCGCATACCACACGCCGTTGCGGTAGGTCTGGGCGGAGAGCCCACACACACAGAGCAACGCGACAATAATAAACAAACTCTTTTTCATATTAACGAATACGTGTTCCATTGATGTTATACCATACATCGCCGCGACGGATGTAAATCTGTCCGTTCAGCAGCACTTTCTCGAAACGCTCGGTACGACCTTGCACTTTCTCTACGCCCTCTTCGGGGAAGAAAGGAGTGAGGTCATCCGTCTGGCTGTCCGCAAAATCAATACGGTAGAGGCTGTATTGCTTGCTCTGCGAATAATCCTCCGCGATGACATAGACATAGATACATTTATGGGTGGCATCGCAGCCGATAAAGGTCTGCGCTGTCTTACCGTATCCCTGTGCCGCATAGGCCGCACAGCTATCGCAGTAGTTCGATCCGATGGTGGCAACGCCCTGAGTAAAACGGATGGCCTGATCATTGACCGTGAACTTGCTCATCGCACGGCTGTAGATCAGTTGTACATCATCCAGATAGAGGGTGTCGAGGACATAGACCTTATTGACTTGACCGGTGCTGTAGGACGAACCGCCACCCGGGGTCATGTTGGTCGTGAAGGTCACGAGGATATACGCCGGATCCTTGCTTTGTGCTTGGGCATTGTACTCAAAAGGTACAGAAAAGCGCTGCCAACCCATCGAAGCGTTTGCGGCATAGTTGATGGTAGCCTCCGCGATCTTCACTTGCGAATAATCGCCGTCTGCCTCCGGATCCTGATAGCGGGCATTGGTCGTGATGACTGTATGCATACGCGCTTTGTTGACCGCATTACCGGGGTTCTTGTCCGCCGGGATATACTGTGCCCAGAAAACGATCGAGTCCGGATGACCCTGGAAGGCGGTGTTGTAACCGGTGTTGGTCGGATCGGAGAAATTGAAGTTATTGGCCGGATCGTCCGCGGTGGAAGAACCGGCATTGATCTGTCCGTTGGTGCAGTTACCGTTCGCCTTGGCGCTCAACGCAAACTTAGACGACAGAAAAGCGCTGTACGAACCTTTGGAGCCCGGACGTTTGTTGGTCGATTGCATGAACTGGTCGTTGGCCTGGATGAAATCCACCATCACACCGGTTGCCGTCCAGAACGAATGCCAACCTTTGGGCTCGTAGTTGGTCCAGGAACCCTCGAAACCACCGTTGGTCAAGGCATAGTTCTTACCGGCCGCCGTATTGCCGTTGAAGAGCACGAAGATCGGCTCCGGCAGGGACGGTGCCGCGATAGAGAGCAGCACCTGGGCTTGGGTAGCGGTGACGATGGAGTTATACACGACCCCACCTTCCTCCAGACCGTTCACCACGTTGATTGTAGCACGCTCATCGATCGCATCCAGATAGAGCGTCGCGCCCTCCAAGGTCAGCTTACCGTTCGCATCCATCGGGATATTGGTCAATACGATATCGCCTAGTTTACCGGCATTGTACGTAAAATCCGGCAGCACGAAGGTCACCGTGTTTTGTACCGTTCCCGGCAAAAGGCAGATGGTCTTGTTCGGATACTGCTGACCACCGATGTTCAGATTGCCGTTATACTGTCCGCATACTTCTGCCACCGAAACGGCCATCACTTGTGCCGACACCATGAGGCCGGCCAAAAGAGTAAAAAAGATTTTTTTCATTGTTGTGTTATTGAATTTTATTTCCTAAGATATCATATATTGTTTCATCCTCTTTGCGGATGATGTATATTCGTCCATTGAAAAGGGTCTTGTACACCGCGTGCTCTACGTGGGTCGGCAGTGGATTAAGTCCGGTAGTAACCGGTTGAGGGCTCACCGTGAGATGCAGCACCACGATCGAGTCGCAGTCGTCGATCGAGTAATACCACGCATTCAGTTCGGCTTGTCCGACCGGCATGGTGCTTAAGTTCCAGCCCTCCCATGTAGCCTGTTCGCCCTGAGTGATGGTCATATAGGTATCGACCGTATAATTGGGTGCCACACGTACCGTCAGATGCACGATCGAGTCACCACCGTAGATATTGGGTTGGCTCACATGCACATCGCCTTCGAAAGCCTCGCTGTAGGTCACACCCTCGAACGACACCAATTCGCCTTCGCACATCTTTGCTACATACTCACCGTAGGTCACAGGCAGATCGGACACATAGAGCTTGAGCACATAGACCGAGTCGCATCCGGCGGCCGTATGCAGGCTGTCGTAGAAGAGATACGGCGCTTCGCGTTTGGGCAGGTTCTGAATGGTCTTTCCGTGCCAAACCATATCGACCGTCTTGAAGTACATCGTTTCCTCCATGCGGTAGGTCGGCAGCAGAAGCAAGGTGAGGGTGACGATCGAATCACCGCCCTGTGCATTCGGAATCGTATCCGTGTAAGTACCTTCCTTCGTCAGGTTACTGAAGAGGTCGTCCGAATAAGGTTCGTTCTCGCAGGTAGATGCCTCATAGGCATAGGTGGTCGTGGGGATGATGATCTGCGGCGCGGTCATCTGGATCGTATAGACCGAGCAGGACTTTGCTTGCGCATAGTTATCCGGCACCACATAGACATAGACACGACTGTTGGGCGTATCGTATCCGATAAAAGCCTTTGCAGCCTTGCCGTCCGTGGTGGCAACGAACGCATAGGCGCTCTCGCTGTATTCGTGGTTCACCTCCGCACGGCGGTTGGTGAAGCTCACTTTCTGTCCGTTCATCGTCAGGGACTTTAAGCCGTGGTTATAGATCATCTCCACATCGTCCAGATAGACATTATCCAGGTGATAGGTCTTGTCAAAGAAGCCTCCTTCGGAGTAGGACGAGCCGCCTCCGGGTTCGTAGTTAGAGGTAAAGGTAATGAGCATATACGCCGCCAAAGACGGATCGACGCTGTAGTAGGTGAACGGCACAGAGATGCGCTGCCAACCCATCGAGGTGGTAGCCGCATAGTTGACTGCGGCGTCGGCTATCTTGACCGAGGCATAAGAGGTAGCCTCCGGGTCCTGGTAGCGGGCGTTGGTGGTAATCACCGCGTGCGCGCGCGCTTTATTAATAGGATTAGAGGGGTTCTTATCCGCCGGGATGTACTTCGCCCAGAACACGAGCGAGTCCGGATTGCCCACGAAGGGCGTGTTGTATCCGCTGCCGGAGGGGTCAGAGAAATTATAGTTGCCAGAGGCATCGGTAGCGGTCAGCGAACCGGCATTGATACGTCCGTTAGTGCAGTTACCGTTTGCGTTGGCACCCATCACTATCTTCGTCTGGATCAAGGCGCTCTGCGTACCGGTGGAGCCGGGACGCTTGTCCGTAGAGCGGGTGAACTGGTCGGTGTTCTGCACAAAAGAAACGTAGTCACCGGCGGCGGTATTGAACGAGTGCCAACCGCTCGGTTCGCCGTTCGACCAGCTGCCTTCAAACCCGCCGTTGGTGATGGCGTAGTTGGCATTGACCGCTTGCGCCGAGAGACTAATCGAGGAGGCCGGTATATTGACCAGCACCTGCTCTCCTACTACACAGGTCAAACTGTTCGCATCCGCACCGGGCAAGACATAGATCCGCTCCGCGCTGTAGGACGTACCGTTGACGGTCAGCGAACCGCTATATACGCCCAACTCCACACTCATTGCCTGCATCGCGCAGACCAAACAAAAGATGGTAAGTAGCTTCTTCATGCGCATCAGAAATTGAGATTTAACCGGCAAACAAACGTACGGGGAGCCGCCAAAGACATCGGACGGTAACTATACTCCGCATTCAGGAGATTATTGACCAAGAACTGCATCTCCACATGCTCCTTGAAGCGTATGGACGCACGCAGATCCATCGTGAAGACACCCGTGTTATGCGTCATCCAGTAATCGTGCAACGACAGACCGTCTTCGTACCCGAAGATGAACTTACGGGCATAATCCATGAGGTCCTGTTGCGCTTTGTCGCGCTCATCGACCATCAGGTAATCGACTGCCAGCATCTTACTGCGGTACGAGAGGTTCGTTCCGATCGAGAACCACTTGTAGGTATAATCGATCGTAGCCTTGAACGTATGTTTATTGCGGTACTTGAGGTACTTGGAGTCATTGGACTTGTTCTTCATCTGCAGCGGATCGGTATAGTTCTTCTCCTGCTCGATACGCGCTGCGTTATCCATGTCTTCGGGTTCGGTGAAGGTATAACCGAGCATATAGCGCAGCTCCATATCTTTCTTGATATCCACTTTTCCGACCGTGCTCACCTCCGCACCGTAGATACGGGCATGGCTGACGTTGACGAACTGCGCACCGATACCGATGCCGGCACCGCTCAGGGACTTGGTCTGCTTGATACCGTCGATCATGTTCTGCAACTCGTCGATCGCGTCATAGATCGAGTTGATCATCGTGAAATCCGAGTTACGGAACAAACCGAATTGGTACTCGATCATGTTGCGGTACTCGGTGTAGAAAGCAGCTACGTCCAGCGAACCGCTCACCGGACCGAACTTATAGAGCTGCTTGTAACCGATCTCGGCGTTATAACCGGACTCCGGCAGGATGTTGTGGTTCGGATAGACACCTACCCCACCGATATCCTTGCGGGCGAACTTCTCCGTAATGGAGGGATTACGATAGCCCTGACCGAAGCTGGCACGCAGGAAGCCGGCCTTGTAGATCTCCCAGTTCAAACCGGCACGGAGCACTGGACGCACCGGACAGAGCCAGTTGCCGATTTGTATGTTCGCTTCCTTGTACTGATCGTCCATACGGTAGTACTCAAAACGTACGCCGGCACTGAGAGAGAGGCGGTTCGCGATACGATGGTCGTACTGCAAATAAGCCGCTACGTTATCGGTATGATGCGTGCCGGTGATGTTTGCCGTATTAGTGATATGGCTCCAGTTGACACCGGTCGTCAGACGCACCCCGTTATGCCACGACTTGGCGAATTGGTAATCGATATAGCCGTTATAGGTCAACTCCGGACGGGTCGGTGTATGGTCCGTCACCAGGTTCATCGCGTATGCCACCGCATCCTGCAGCTCGGCTACCGTACCGGTATAACCCAAGCCGTTCTGAACGAGGTCGATACCGTTCACGATTGCATCCAACCACTGCTCGTTCTTAATCGGCACCGCCACATCTTTGAAGGTCACCAACAACGCATCCTGCAGCGATACACCGGCGTTCGTAAAGCCGGTGATCTTGTCGTAATAACCCTTGAGCTTCTCCAAATCAAAACTCGTGACCCCCCACTTGATCAACTCCTCCGTACTGATGGTCGGCGAAGGGGTGGTCAGGTTATCGGACGTCATGTAGAAACGCGTACGCAGCTTATGCGAGATACCGCGCTCCGTATCGTCGTAATTGAAGAACGGATCGATATTGAAGTTATGCTCCTTACGTCCCATATTCGTCAGAGGCGATGGATGAATCGGGTCTTTGGGACTGCGCCAGATAAAGAAATCGCCGTACCGGTTCGCCACATAGTTGACGTTCATTCCCGCGTTCATATACTTGTTCTCCGGCATGGGCGCATGATACGTCATGTTACCACCCAGACGCACGCGGTCGTTGAAACTCTGCTCGCGGAAGCCTTCATCCTTGAAACCGCTGATCGAGCCCGACACATCGAAATTCCCTACCCGACGGGCATGTGATGCCTCCGCACCGTAGTACAAGGGCAGACGAGCACCGGTATAAGCATAGTTCTTATAGTTGTCATAGATACCCACGTACCCCGACACTTTCGTCTGCGGCGTCAAGCCCGGACGCTGGGTACGCACGTTGATCACACCGTTGAGCGCCGATGAACCGTACAGCACCGAAGAGGCACCTTTCACCACCTCTACCTGTGCTACGTTCTCCAGCGGCACGTTATTCCAGTTGATCTCACCCGTCTTGGGGTTGAGGATCGTCATCTCGTCCATCAGCACCTGGCAGCGCGAACCGACGCTATAGGTCCAACCGCCACCACCGCGGATACTCGGCTGCTTGTCGATGATCTCCACACCCGGGATGGTCTGCAAGGTAGCGGACAGATCGGTCGGCGCCTGCGAACGAATCAACTGCGGCTTGACCACCTCCATACTCACCGTCACATCCGTCATGCGCTGCTCAAAACGACCGGCGGTCACCACCACTTCGTCCAGCACCTCATTATCCGCCTGCAGCACCAGATCGTACTTGGCAGGAATGGTCTTAAGCACCTTATCCTCCGTCTGATAGCCCACATACGAGAACTGCAGGTGAGCCGGCAAGGTGGTGATCACCAACTCATAGTGACCATCCAGATCGGTTACCGTACCGGTACCGTTATCCGTATTGAGAATAGACACGCCGATAAGGGGCTCACGCGTAAATGCATCCGTGATCACACCCGACAATTTCTGCGCATACACCGATGCGGCTACTACACATAAAAAGACTAATACGTAAATTTTCTTCATAAGCTTACTCAAAAAACGGTGCAAAGGTACTGCTTTTTTTTGAGATAGGCGATACCCGCACATAAGAAAAAGTGCACAATTATTAAGAATCTTAATAATCATACACTTTATTTTCGCTCAAAAGCACTACAATTTTTCTTATTTCATAAACGGTGCTAATTTTTTCTGCGCCAGGAAGAGCATCCAGTCCGGCGTATGTTTGAGCAGCGGCGTAGAGAGCCAGTTGATCACACCCGGCGTATCTTCCCGCTTGCCTTTGAACAGTTTCTTGAGCGCCCGTTTGACGAGTTTCTCCGGCGGGATGGAGACGGTCAGCGCCACCGCTAACTTACGCAGGTTCGGTGCCAGACCGAATAGCCCCGTATCGACCGCGCCCGGTGCCATCACGGTGATATGCACGTTATAGGGCTTGAGCTCGTACCAAAGGGACTTGGAGAAGTTATAGATGAAGGCCTTGGAAGCGTTGTAGGTCTGGATACCCGGCATCGCCATCCAAGCCGACATACTGCTCATGTTCAGGATATAACCGCGGCGGCGGGCACACATATCTGCCGCGAAGAGCCGCGTCATTTTGGCGACGGTCATCACGTGCAACTGGAGCATCAACTCGATACGTTTGATGTCCGTCTCGCAGTACTTATTGAAGAAGAACACGCCGGCGTTGTTGATCAGCACGTCCACCTCATATCCTTCCTGCTTGCACCAGTCGTACAGGTTCTCTGCGGCATCGTTCAGACTCAGGTCCGCGAAATGCGGCACGGTCTTCACGCCGTACTGCGCCGCGAGGTCTTTGGCTACCTCGTCGAGCTCTTTTTGCTGGTTCGACACCAAGAGCAGGTCGCACTGGTAATCCCGCGCGAGCTGTGTGGCGTACTGCAAGCCGATACCGCTACTTGCGCCCGTTACTAATGCTAGCATCTTTCTCTAATTTGGCTATCTCACGTTGGATACCATTCGGTATCATCTCTCCGTCGCGCTCTACACACTCGTGGCATTTCATATCCTTGCTGTACATACGGCCCACACAGTAGTTGGAGCGCTTGCAACCGGCATGATAATGCGGGTTCTCCTGGACATGCTTCACAAAATCCGGATCTTTGATAAGCACATGCGCGATCTGGAAGAGCTCGAAGCCCTCGTCCATGATCTGCTGACAGTTGTCACCACTCTGTACACCACCCACATAGATCAGCGGGATGTCGATGTCCTTGAGTTGTTCCTGGAAATACTTGGCCTTATCCATGAAATAGAGCTCTTTGAACGGTACGGTCGGGGTCATAATCGCCCCTACGTACGGGATATGCAGCGCGGCTTTGAGCCACCAGAGCTCTTTCATGTTCATGTAATGCGCGAGGGTCTTGATCGGCATCGCACCACCGAGGATCGTCATCGGACTGCGACTCACCGTACCACCGGACAGCACGATTCCGTGCACCTTGTGCTTGGCGATCTCACGGGCTACCTGAATACCCTCTTCGAGGCTCACACCTTTCCAGCAGTCGTCCCACATATTGGTCTTGACCACCACCGCGATATCGTCCTTCGCGTGCAGCATCACCTCGTCCAGTACCTCGTTCATGAAGCGTGCACGGTTCTCAAACGAGCCGCCATATTGGTCGTGACGGTGGTTGGTACGCGGGGCAAGAAATTGCGAGATCAGGTACGCATGACCGGCATGGATCTCCACGCAGTCAAAACCACACTCGCGGGCAAAATCCACGGCCTCACCGAAATGCTTCACGATGGTCTTTATCTCCTCCACTTTCAGACGACGATGCACCGTCGGGCTGTAAAGGTTGAACCAGGTATCGGCACTGACAGGAATGCAATGACAGGTCTTATAATGCGTCATATTTCCGCAGTGACCGAGCTGGATAGAGGCTTTCGCACCTTCCGCATGGATGGCGTCGGTCATCTTCTTCATATCGGGGATGATCTGAGGACGAACATAGAGCTGACCGTCAAAAGAGACACCACTCTGATCGACTGCACAGTAAGCAACGGTCGTCATACCTACTCCACCGTGCGCCACAGACACATGATAATCCTGTAATTGCTGCGTCGGTGCATTCGCACGCGCCATATTCTCAAAAGCAGCGCTGCGGATAATACGATTCCGCAGCGTGATAGGACCCAATTTATAAGGGGAGAACAATTTGTTATTGTTCATTTTTGATTTCAAATTTTTGATTTATGATTTAGTAAATAAACGGAATGATTCGTTTTAGTTTCTTGCGATCGAACTCATCGGGAAACTCCTCCTCGTACTTGAGGTAGATCGAGTTCGCACGAGGCACAAGGTTGCAGCAGCTGAACCAGAAGAACAGCAGTCCTGCCAGCGACCATGTGAGGATAGCAAATCCGAGCCACTCTGTGATCTCACCCAGATAGTTCGCACTTGTCACGTACTTGTACAAGCCTTTCTTGGGCAGGTAATGCTTCGTATCACCAGGTTTACGCAAGTGACGGATCACATGATCCGAATGCATGTTGATGATCCAGCCGGTGAAGAAAATGATCGTTCCGATGATGAACTGCGGACTGGTTACCCAAGACGAAGTGTACAAATCCGGATAGTACTGCGGCGCCAGATGGAAGAGCCAGTAACCCTGGATATAACCGTTGATCATGTTCCAGATCACCGACAGCATCATGATCACTACCGGCATCTTGCCGTTGCCCTTCAAGAGGAACGGGAACACGAACGAACGCTGGAAATAATGGAACTCAAAGAACAGGAAGAACAACCAGTACGGCGCAGTCTTGGTCACACCTCCGTAGAGCGGGAAGGACTTGAAATAGAGGTACAGCATCACGAAGAACACCGGACACTCCATCAGCAGCCATCCTACTTTGTTATTCATCGACGGGCCCCATTTCTCCGAACGCATCTTGCCGTAACCGGCGTCAACAAAATACAGGGATACAAACACGACAAAGCCCACCAAAAACATGATGTACAGCAAGTCGTAAAAGAAATCAATTGAGTAGATATTTTCTATCGGCATAATTGTTTGTTATATTTTCTAGCTCAAAAAAGCGTACAAAGGTACGAATAATAATTCGTATATGCAAATAAATATTAAGATTTGGAAACTTTTTCTTGCTTTTGGCACACAAAAAGGCCGAAAATGATTAAACCGATGCCTATCCATTTGGCTGCGGGCAGATGTTCTCCGAAGAAAAGAATCATCCATAAAGCGGTAAAAACCGGTCGGATATTGTTGAACGCATTCGCCTGCGTCACTCCCACTTTGCGCAACGCAAAACAGAAGAGAATAAATGCCGTCACGGAAGCAAAAACGGTCAGGTACGCTACGCACCAAAGCGCCGTCTGTACCTCCAAATCTGCAATCTGAAATCTCAAATCTAAAATCGTCTGCGGTCCTTCTTTGATAAACCAGATCGGGAGGAAGAAGCAGAGGCTGATTAATTGGGTATAGAACACAAAGGACAGCGAGCTGTATTGGAGTGGCGCTTTGCGCATCATCACAGAGTCAATGACTGCCGCCGAGACGGCCGCAAACGCCAACAATATACCCCAGTAGTTACCGATCGCATAATGGGTGCTTCCGGCGAGCGTCAACGCAAAGACACCGGCGGTCGATATAAGAATACCGATAATGTTGTATTTCGTCACTCGCTCATGCAGCAGCACCGCGGCAAAAACCGGACTCAGCAACGGGCTCGTGGAAAGTAAGGTCTCGGCGATCGTCGGACTGTTTAACGCGTCATAAGCAAAAGTCTCCAAAATGTAGTACAGGAAGGGTTGACAGAAACCTGCTATCAGAAAGAGCGGCAGGTCCTTGATGTTCATTTTCTGCAAACAGAAAAGCGAGTGCTTGCGGCGCACCAGACCGATGATGAGCATCAGCAGCACGGATGGTACAAACCGCATCACGATCATCGTGAACGGCGGCAGCACCAGCAACGCATGTTTGATCGCGATCCCGCTCACCGACCAGATGAGCATCGACGCAATCAGGGCTGCGACGGCCACGTATTGTGTTCTATTCCCGCTAAACGGCATATTGTTTCGTGTGTAAGGTTCAACAAGCGCTCCGTCTCGGCGGCACGGGGTTGCGTCGTATCCGGGTAGATCGGTGCTCCGATAACCACCTGCGTCAGGGGTTCGTCTTTGGGTCCCAAGAGCCGCCATATACCCGTCCGCTCGCGGTAAGTCACCGCACAAGGAAGGATCGGTTTGTTATACTTGTATGACATCGTGAAAGCGCCCTTCTGGAAAGGCCTCAGCGGCTTGTACCAGTCCCATCGTTTGGCCTCGGGGAAAATATGAAACCAGTATCCTTCCGCGTTGTACTGATCGAAAGCGGCATTGAAGGCTTTCATCGCACTCAGACCTGCTTCCGGTGCCGGGATAGGTATACCGCCCACCATGCGCAGGAAGATCTGATCCTTGGTGCGGAAGTTCGGTGCGAACATCGGGATACGCGTGTGACGCTGCGCATGGATAGCCGTGAGCACCGACGCGCAGTCATGACGGTAACAGTGGTTAGCGATCGTGATCGCACCGTGACTCAGGTCATACTGCTTCAACCACCGACGTACCGGTCCCGCACAGCGGTGCCATCTCTTCTCCCCTTCTATCTGCCACCGAAGACCGTATTTGAACCGCAAGATAAAGCCCAAGAGCGGCAAAATAAATGCATAGCACCGGAAGATGAGCCGGCGTGTCTTCGGCGATTCGTCGAAATACGGATAACTCGCATCGACGGCCGGAAAATCCCGGTCATAGACCGGCTGATACAGCCCCACGTACGGATCGTCCTCCGGGTAGGCTATGTTCACCGGCGGTACATACGTCCCCGCAGTCACTTTCAAATCCTGGTATCGTTTATTCTCCATGAAATCTCAAATCAAAAATCTCAAATCTCAAATAAGCAAGAACTTCGCTCCCACGCTTCTTGCGCTCGCGCCGTCCTTATCGTCGCGGTCACCGACGAAGAGTGTTGTCTCAGGCTTTGCCTGCAGCAACTCCAGCACGTGTCTCGCACAGGGCTCGGAGGGCTTGAGAGCACCCAACTCCGGTGCCGAGATCATCAACTCGAACTGCGACGGATCGATGCCCAAAGCCTCGAGTTTCTCGACGACACAGCCGTAATCGGAATAGATCGCAAGCGTCAGTCCTTTCGCCTTCGCTTCCTCGATCAAGGCCATCATTTCGGGTCGCGGATGGTGGTATCGCCTGATGAGCCGGATCATCGTCGGCATATAGACCGTGTGGTACCAGGTCGCGGCAACACCGACGCCCCACCAGTGTCCGCGGGACATATAGCGGAAGAAAGCCCCGAAGAACTCCTCCTCCGAGGCGTACTGGACATAGTGCATGTTCTTGCGCGCCAGGCGCTCGGCGGCCAAGAGCGGCAGGCACCACCACAGGCGGCGCATCATCCGTCTGGCCAAGCCGGTCTTGTCATACAGGGTGCCGTCCAGATCAAGCACGACGTTTTGCACGCCGTTCAGTGCGTCGCTGGGCACGTTCTTTTTGTCTGTCATCGATCTTATTGGCTCGGTTAATAACGTTTTCACTAATCTTATCTAAGCGCGACTCGAGGCGTTGCAGCATATTGAATTTCGTGCGGCGCTTCTCATCCTGCATCAGCAGGTTGAACTTGAACTGTCCGTCGCGGAAACCGTCCTTCAGGCACGCTGCCTTAAAGCGCGCGTACGCGTTAGAAAGGAGTATGTGCGTCTCGGGCTCGTGCAAACGGAAAGACTGCCGTTTGGATTCGTACTCGAGGTTGATATGCTGCAGTTTCTCGTCCACCACCTTCGTGAACGCCTCCGCCTGCTCCTGCCGTATCTTCTCATCCACGAACTCGTAGTAGAAATGGTACTTGGACTCCTCCACGTCGGCAAAGCCGACGAAGAACTTGGTCTTGATATCGGTTTCGTCCTCGGCCTGATGGACAGCGTCCATGAACTGCGGTTCGTACAGTTTCTCGCCCGTCATGGACACGATACCGTTCACCTTGCTCACCATATGCACGGTCGGGGTCTCTTTGTACTTACCGCCCACCTCCACGAGGTCGTTCATGTTATACCGGAACAGGCCCGAATAGGTCGTCACATAGGCGCAATAACGCTTGCCGAGCTCCAGCTCGTCGATCTGCCGGAAATGCTTGTGCGGGCTGTCCAACTCACTCTCTTCCACGAACTCGTAGTAATGGAATTGCGGGAAGAGCACCGACTCGTTCGTCTCGTCCAGCGAGAAGCCGAAACGGCACTCGGTCGCGATATAGCCCAACTCCTGGTAGTAGGTCTTGTTCCAATCGAACTGGTCCATGAACTTATCCATGTATATCTTGGTGTTGCCGCATTTCCAGGTGCTGAAATATTGCAACCACGGCCAGAAATCTTTCGGGTACATATGGCCCGTCTCGGCGAGGATCTTACGCAGCTCTGCTGCACGTTCGGGCCGGGGACTGATGTAGGCATCGAGCACGGCACGTATCTCGAACGGGATCTCAAAATCTTCGCATATCGTTCCCTTCTCGATATCATTGATCATCTCCTCGAGGTTCTCGTTCATCACGCGCAACAACTCCAATATCGTGGAGGGGTTGGCAGTCGCCCAGAGGGTCACATCGCGATGCTGCATCGCCAGACGCATCAGCACATAGTTACGCGCCGTGTAGTCCGGGATGGACATGACCTCTGCCGGACCCGTGTAATGTTTCTTGATGATAGGCGGTATATCGCGCACCAGCACGCCGCTCACCGCACCGAACAAGGTGCCGTCCGGCGCGTAGCCCTCGCATTCCTTGCCGACCGTGGTGAAGATATGTCCGCCGAAGATACGACTGCGGTGCTTGACGAAGTTCCACGTCCATACATGACTCATCTTGCCATACACATCCTTGAGGTACTTGTGCGTCATCGGGATCCATTTGGGCTCGGAGGTCGTGCCCGAGGTCGTGGCGTACATATCCGGCTTGCCGGGGAAGAGCACATCCTCCTCGCCGTGCTTATGCCGCTCCACGTACGGACGCAGGGTCTCGAAACTGTTGTTCACCGGCACATAGAGGCGGTAGAGACGGAAGAGGTCCTCTGCCGTGGTGGCAGACAGGATGCGATCGAAATGGTGCTCGCGCCCATAGACCGTGTCACGCGAGATGGTGAGGATATCACGCAGCGTCTTCTCGGCTATATGCCGCGGTTTACGGCTCCAGAAACGAAGACGAATGGTCTGCGAACCGCCCACGATCATCAACATGAGGTTGATCAACCACGGGTACGGTAACGCTCTACCCTCTTGATCCAAATACGGTTTTGTTGTTTTAACCATATGAACACAATTTGGGTGCAAAGGTACAACATTTTTTCGATATATGCAAAAAATTTTTTGCGTATGTCATTTTTTTTGTGTAACTTTGCAGCCAGAAATGATTTTTATCATTAATCGTGCCCTTGTGGCTAAGAAATTTGGGATTTATGAACTTTACGCATTTACATGTGCACTCGCACTACTCGCTACTGGACGGATTAAGTAAGGTAGAGGAGATAGTGGATAAATGTATCGACTCCGGCATGAACGCGGTGGCCTTGACCGACCACGGAAACATGTACGGCATCAAGGACCTGCTGGACTACTGCAAGAAGAAAGAAGGCTTCAAGCCCATCGTGGGCACGGAGGCCTACTGTGCCCGTCGCGGACGCCATTCGATGAATGACGACAAAGCCGTGAACGGCGAGGGGCGTACGTACGTGATCGACCGTTCGGGTTGGCACCTTATCTTGTTAGCGAAGAACATGGAGGGGTATCATAACCTCTGCCGGCTCGTGTCGCACGGGTACATGTCGGATGCGTTCTACCACACGCCGCGTATTGACAAGGAGCTGCTGGAGAAATGGCACGAAGGCATCATCTGCTGTTCGGCCTGTCTGGGTGGCGAGTTGCCGCAGAAGATCCTGGACGGCCTCGCCAAGGGTGGTGATTTCAGCGAAGCGGAAGAGACGGTGAAATGGTTCAAGAACCTCTTCGGAGACGATTACTATATCGAGATCCAGCGCCACGAGACGCAGAAGCCCGGTGCGGACGTGGAGGTGTATGAACGGCAGAAACAGGTGAACCCCGTACTGATCGAGTTGGCACGCAAATACGGCATCAAGATCATCGCGACCAACGATGCGCATTTCGTGAACGAAGAGGATGCGGAGGCGCACGACCGGTTGATCTGCTTGAGCACGAACCACTATGTGAACGACGTCAACCGAATGCATTATACCAAGCAGGAATGGCTCAAGACGCCGGACGAGATGGCAGCTATCTTCGCCGATATACCCGAGGCGCTGGAGAACACGCAGGAGATCGTGGACAAAGTGGAGATCTACGACATCGACCACGGACCCATCATGCCGAAGTTCGACATCCCGGAGAGTTTCGGCAAGGAGGAAGACTACCCCGACCGTCTGGCGTTCGAGAGTGCGTACCTGCGGTACCTGACGATGGAAGGTGCCAAGCAGCGTTACGGCGAGGAGCGTCTGGCGACGGACGAAGAACTGAAAGAGCGTATCGAGTTCGAGCTTAACACGATCATTTCGATGGGTTTCCCGGGTTACTTCCTGATCGTGATGGACTTCATCCGTGCGGCGCGTGAGGAATTGGATGTGTCGGTTGGTCCGGGTCGTGGTAGTGCTGCGGGATCGGTGGTGGCGTATTGTCTGAAGATCACGGATCTGGACCCGCTTAAGTACGACTTGCTGTTCGAGCGTTTCCTCAACCCCGACCGTATATCGCTGCCCGATATCGATACCGACTTCGAGGATTGCGGACGCGGCAAGGTGCTCGATTACGTGAGCCGTAAGTACGGCGAGACGCATGTGGCGCATATCGTGACCTACGGTAAGATGGCGACGAAGAGTGCCTTGGCGGATGTAGGTCGTGTGCAACAAGTGCCGTTGGCCTTCGTAAACGAGCTCAAGAGTTACGTGCCGGATCGCGATTTCCCGGATTCGGTATTGAAAAACCTGCCGAAGGATGCCAAGAAACCGAAGGTGAACCTCAAGAACTGCTACAAGTATATCGACGAGCTCAAGCGCGAGTACGAGACAGGCGATCCGAACACACGCTCGATGCTGGAGTACGCAGCACGGCTGGAGGGAACGATCCGGCAAGTGGGTGTCCACGCCTGCGGCGTGATCATCGGTGCGGATGACCTGACGAACTTCGCACCGCTGAGTTCGGTGGAGGATAAGAACAGTAAGAAACGGGTGCTGGTGACGGAATACGACGGGCACGTGGTGGAGAGTGTGGGTCTGATCAAGATGGACTTCCTCGGGCTCATCACGCTGACCATCATCAAAGAGTGTCTGCGTAACATCAAGAAAGCGCACGGTATCGATATCGACATCGATCATATACCCATCGACGACGAGTTGACCTACAAGCTCTTCCAAGAAGGAAGAACGGTAGCGGTGTTCCAGTTCGAGTCCGCCGGAATGCAGAAATACCTGCGGGAGTTAAAACCGACCGTCATCGGCGACCTCATCGCCATGAACGCCCTCTACCGACCAGGTCCGATGGATTATATCCCGCAGTTCATCAAACGTAAGCAGGGACTCGAAGAGGTGACGTACGACATCCCCGTGATGGAGAAATACCTCAAGGACACCTATGGTGTCACCGTCTATCAGGAGCAAGTCATGCTGCTAAGCCGACTGCTGGCTAACTTCACCCGCGGCGAGAGCGACAAGCTCCGTAAGGCGATGGGTAAGAAACAGATGGCGGTGCTGGCATCCCTCAAAGACAAGTTCATGGACGGCGGTAAAGCCAACGGACATGACGAGAAAACCCTCAATAAGATCTGGGCAGACTGGGAAAAGTTCGCGTCCTATGCCTTCAATAAATCGCATGCGGCATGCTACTCGTGGGTGGCATACCAAACGGGTTATCTCAAAGCCCACTACCCCGCGGAGTTCATGGCGGCTAACCTCACCGTCCATAAGGACGATATCAAAGAGGTGACCAAACTCATGGACGAATGCAAAGCACTCGGTTTGAGTGTGCTGGAGCCCGATGTGAACGAGTCCGAGTTGACCTTCACGGTCAATAAAGAAGGGGCGATCCGTTTCGGTTTGGGTGGTATCAAGGGTGTCGGTGAGGGGGCAGCAGAAGCGATCATCACCGAGCGCGAGAAGAACGGCAAATACAAAGATATCTACGATTTCCTGGAGCGCGTCAACCTGCAGTCCTGCAACCGTAAGACCATCGAGAACCTCGCGCAGGCAGGTGCGTTCGAGTGCTTCGAGGACCTGTACCGCGAGCAGTTCTTCGGTCTGAACGAAGATGGTCTGACGGGTCTCGATCTGCTGATGAACTACGGTCAGAAATGGCAGGCCGACCAAGCCAACAACACTAACTCGCTCTTCTCCGATTTCGATATCGCGATCGAGATCAAGCACCCTGAGTTGCCGCAAGTGCCGCGATGGAACACGATCGAGCGACTCAACAAAGAGAAAGACTTCATCGGTATCTACCTCTCCGCCCACCCGCTGGATGAGTACGAATACGAGGTGCGCGAGTTGTGCAACGTCACCGCCAATGAGTTGACGCAGTTCGAGCTCTGGCGCAAACCGGATGTCCGCAAGGATGCGGAGGTGCGTATCAAACAGGAGCTGGCTGCCGAACCCGACGAGACAAAACTACTACCCTCGCAGTTCATCACCCAACATAAGAACCAAGCCTGCCTCTTGGGCGGTATCATCACCTCCGCCGAGCAGCGCATCAGCCAAAAAGGCAATCCCTATGGGCGCTACGTGCTCACCGATTATACGGGTACGTACGAGTTCGCGCTCTTCGGCAATGCGTACAGCCAGTTCGCGCATATGATGCTCAAGGATCTGTACGTGCTCGTGACGGGTGTCGTGCAGCAGAAAGGTGCGGGACAGAAATGGTTCCGCGAGGCCAAGGACGAAGAGGCGGAGTTTGAGTTCGTGGTGCAACAGGTGACGATGCTCAATGAGGTACAGGATCAGCGCACCGAAGGACTCAATATACGGCTCAACCTCGAGACCCTGAATAACGAGTTGATCGACGAACTGGCGGATGAGATCAAGGCCAACCGAGGCAATGGACGGTTGCATGTGTCGATCTTCAACCCCATGAACCGGCACCAGGTGGCGCTCACCAGCCGGTCCAATGCGGTGCATGTCACTCCGCGCTTCTATAAATGGCTCAACGAGGAACGGATGGACGGCGTGCTGGAATTTAACCCGATCACCAAACAATGAGAATAGGCATCTACGGCGGCAGTTTTAACCCCGTGCATTTCGGGCATGTGGGCTTGGCACGATGGGTGGTGGAGCACACTGACCTCGATGAACTGTGGCTGCTCGTCACGCCCAATAATCCCCTCAAACCCGCCGGTATCTTAGCCCCCGAAGAGGAGCGGTTAGCGGCAGTAAAAGAAGCGATCAAGGATATCCCCGGACTCGTAGCTTCGGATTTTGAGTTCTCTCTCCCCCGCCCTTCCTATACCGCCAACACGCTCCGCGAACTGCAGAAAGCGTACCCGCAGCACGAGTTCAGTCTGGTTATCGGCGAAGACAACCTCGCCATCTTCAACAAATGGCGGGAGTATGAGTATATCATGTCAAACTTCCGAATTTTCGTGTATCCGCGAAAAGGAAGTTTGACAATTAATGATTTAAGATTTAAAATTGAAGATTTTAGGGAACTTATTTTTCTGAAGGACGCTCCTTACTTTGATATCTCTTCGACAGAGCTTCGCCAACAAGGTAATTGCTGCCGCCGATAAAGATCGCATCTTCGGGTGCGGCATGGTTGAATGCGTAGGTCAGGGCCTCCTGCGGATCTTCGATCGCTATTCCTTCTTTGCCCCACAGACGCAGCATCTCTTGTGCGTCGCGGGCACGTGACGTGTTCGGGCGCGTAAAGATATAATGATAGCGCTCGCCCGAAGGCAAGAGCCGCATCACCACCTCTGTATCTTTGTCGTTCACCATCCCGAAGACCAGCCATACTTGGTTGTTCGGTAGCTCCTTCAGTTGCCGCGCGACGTACTGAATACCGTGCGAATTATGTCCCGTGTCGCAGATGATGAGCGGCTGTTCTTGCAGCACCTCCCATCGTCCCCGAAGGCCCGTCATCGTACAAACGTGGGCAAAGCCCTTTCTTATTTCTTCATTCTTAATTCCTAATTCTCGCAGGGCGACAAAAGCCGTTTGCAGGTTATGTTCCTGATAGATGCCGTGCAACTCGCATTCGGGTGCGAAGCGCAGGCGGGTACGACGCAGGTACTCGCATTGGTCGGCGAAATAGATTTCCGAACCGCACTCCTGTGCTTTGGCGAGGAACACATTCATCGTCTGCGGGTGGGATTCACCGATGACGACCGGTACCCCGGGTTTGATGATGCCCGCTTTCTCGCGTGCGATCTGCGTGAGGGTGTTGCCGAGAAATTCCGTGTGGTCAAGTCCTATGTTCGTGATGACGGATAAGATCGGTGTCAGCACATTTGTGCTGTCCAGTCGTCCGCCGAGTCCCACTTCGACCACCGCGACATCAACCTTCTGCTGCACGAAATACCAGAAACCGAGTGCGGTCATGGTCTCGAAGAAAGAGGGTTGCAGCGCATCGAGGAAATCCTTGTGCTCCGTGATAAAAGCCGCCACCACCTCTTCGGGGATGGGGACACCGTTGATACGGATCCGTTCGGTGAGGGAGACCAGATGCGGACTGGTGAAGAGACCCACCTTACGTCCCGAAGCCTGCAAAGCCGCTGCGATCAGATGCGAGGTCGAGCCTTTGCCGTTCGTACCGGCCACATGGATCGCTTGAAGTTGAAGGTGCGGATTACCCACATGCGCCATCAGACGAAGCGTGGTCTCCAAGCCCGGTTTATATGCACTTGCACCAACCTGATGAAAAGGCGGGCGCGCGTTATACAAATATGCTATCGCTTCTTGATATGTCACTTCCCTTCAATAATAGCATCTAACTGCTCGAAGGCATGGGTCAGGTCGTCATTGACCACCACGCGATCGAACTGGGGTTGAAAACTCAACTCGAACTCGGCCTTGGCCAACCGTTTCTCGATCATCTCGGGGCTCGTGTCGCCACGTCCTTCCAGACGACGACGTAACTCTTCGAGTGACGGCGGGCAGATGAAGATAGAAGTAGCTTTATCGCCGAGGATACGTTTGAGGTTCAGTCCACCTTTGACGTCCACATCGAACAGCACCTGTCTTCCGGCCGTTTCGATACGGTCGATCTCCTCTTTGAGGGTACCGTAATAAAGGCCGTCGTACACCTGCTCGAACTCAATGAAATCATCGTTCTCGATGCGTTTCTGGAACTCCTCCACGGAGATGAAATAGTACTCGCGACCGTGTACCTCTTCGCCACGCGGCGCACGGGTGGTACAGGATACGGACAGTTCAAACAGATCCGGATGCATGGTCAGCAGATGCTTCACCATCGTCGATTTACCGCTACCCGAAGGCGCACAAAAAATGTATATCATAATACGTTCAAAACTTGCTCTTTGATTTGTTCCAGGATATCTTTCATTTTGACCACGATGATCTGCATCTCCGATTGGTTGGATTTGGAGCCGAGCGTATTGATCTCGCGACCCATCTCCTGGGCGATGAAGCCGAGTTTCTTACCGACACCGCTACCCTCGCCGTCCATCGTTTCACGGAAATACTTGATGTGGTTGGTGAGGCGCACTTTCTCTTCGGTGATATCGAGTTTCTCGAGGTAGTAAATCATCTCCTGCTCGAGGCGGTTGCGGTCTATCTGCGCCTGAGTCTCTGCACTCAGTTGGGCGAGGTTGGCTTCGAGACGTTCCTTGATCTTCGCTACCCGACCCTTCTCAAACGGTTCTACCTGTGCTAACAGTTCTGCGATACCGTCGAGTTTCTCCGTGAACATCGCCTGCAGTGCCGCACCTTCCTGGGTACGGAAAGCGATGAAGGCATCGATCGCGTTGTTGAGCAGGGCTTGTACGTCCTTCCATTCGTCCTCCGTGAGATCCGAGGTATCTTCCTGCTGCTTGAGCACGTCCGGGAAACGCAAGATCGCTGCCATCACCTCTGCCGGCACGTCGCCAAAGCGTTCCTTGTACTGACGCGCATACTCCTCCGCCGCCGCCCAGTTAACGGGGGTCGTTTCTCTAATCCCTAATCCCTCATCATTCATCATCGCCAGATCTACCTTCCCCCGCTCCAGACGCTGGGTGACGATGGTGCGGATGTCGAGTTCATGCGCCCGCAGTTGGGGCACCAAACGTACCCCTAAATCCATCGATTTGGAGTTAAGCGAACGGATCTCGCAGATCAGTTTATGTCCCCGGAAAGTTGTTTCGGCCTTTCCATAGCCGGTCATCGATAAAATCATTTACCTATACAGAATTTACTGAAAATATTTGCTAATACTTCGCTGTTCGTAATCTGACCCGTCACCTCACCGAGTGCGTTCAGGCAGTCCTGTAGATCGAGTGAAAGCAGTTCACCGGACAGACCTTGGGTCAGTCCTTCTTGCACACGCTCTATCGCGGCATGTGCCCGTTTGATTGCCTCATAATGCCGGGCGTTACTGAGCATCACCGCCGAGGTCTCCATCGATGCCTTCGCGATCCGAACGAGTTCCTGCTTGAGCGGCTCGATAGCGTTGTTCTTGGCGGAGATCCGTAACCCTTCACCCGTAACCCCTAAATCCGCCTTATTGAGCACGTGGATGATCGTTCCGTTCACCGCTAACCGCTCACCACTAACCGCTGTGCCGTCAGAGACGTGCACAACGATCTGCGCTTTTTCTGCCGCTTGGCGCGAGCGCTCAACACCCATGTTCTCGATCGTATCGTTGGTCTCGCGCAGGCCGGCGGTGTCGATGAGTCGGAACAGGATGCCGTCGAGGATGAGCGTGTCTTCCACTGTGTCGCGGGTCGTACCTCGTATATCACTCACGATCGCACGTTGCTCGCCGAGCAGCGCATTGAGCAGGGTCGATTTGCCGACATTCGGTGCGCCTACGATCGCCACAGGGATACCGTGACGGATGGCGTTTCCGGTGCGGAAGGACGCTATCAGGGATGCCAGTTTGGTGGCTATCTCTGCCGCTAAGGCCTTGAGTTCCGTGCGATCGGCAAACTCCAACTCTTCGTGGTCGGCGAAGTCCAGTTCGAGCTCGATGAGCGAAGTGAAATGCAACAATCGCTCCCGCAGGGAAGCCAACTCGGAGGATACCGATCCCCGCAACTGACTGAGCGCCAGATCTTTCTCGGCCTTGGACTGCGCGGCAATCAGATCGGCCACCGCCTCCGCCTGGGGCAGGTCCATCTTACCGTTGAGGAAGGCGCGGCGCGTGAACTCACCCGGCTCGGCTGCCTTACAGCCCGCATCGATGAGCCAGCGCAGCAACTCCTGCTGGATGAACAGACTGCCGTGACAGGCGATCTCTACGACATCTTCGCCCGTAAACGAGTGCGGTGCCCGGAAGACCGAACACAGCACCTCGTCGAGGACCTCGATTTTCGATTCTCGATTATCGATTATCGATTTTTGGATACGGCCGAAATGTACCGTACCCGGTTTTGCTTCCGCCAGGGTCTTCCGACCTTTAAAGAGCGTATCCACAAGGGATACACTCTCTTTGCCGGACACACGGATTACGGCTATGCCGCCTGTTCCGTAGGGCGTCGATATTGCACAGATCGTACTCATTACACTTTGCGACTGCAAAGGTACTACAAAATTTTTAAATTTGCAAGATTTTTAGCAAAAAAATTTGTCTAAGGTCGCGAGCACAGAACACTCATCTGTAAGAATACGTTCCGGCATGTACCTTACTAATAGCTGTAGTCATTCCAGA
>CAMHSB010000024.1 GCA_946187695.1 uncultured Bacteroidales bacterium | reverse complement strand
TTCTTCGTGTTAACCCGTTTCCTCACTACCGAGGAAATCGGGTTGGCACGAGTGCTTATCGATGCAGCGACTCTCTTCATCGGCCTCGCCCAACTCGGCACCAACGCTTCCATCATCCGTTTCTATCCTTATTTCCATGAAAAAGAGAGCGATGAGGACCACGGTTTCTTCTTCTGGGCATTGGTCGTACCGTTCATCGGTTTCATCCTCTTCGCCGTCGTTTACTGGGCATGCAGCGCACCGCTTGGAGCGTGGTTTGGTGAGAAATCGCCGCTCTTTGTGGACTACTACTATTTCGTCCTCCCGCTGGCGTTCTTTATGCTCTACCAGGCCATCTGCGAGTCCACCTGTAACGTCCTCATGCATATCGTGCTGCCCCGTGCGGTGCGCGAATTAGTGGTGCGCGTCGGACTGCTGGTGCTCTATCTCCTTTACGCCTTCCGTATCCTCTCTTTGGACGGTTTCGTGATCGGTCTCTGTGCCAACTATGCCATCTGCGCAACAATCAATCTCTGCTACTTCTTCTCGCTCAAGAAAATCGTCCTCAAGCCCGATTGGAACTTCCTACGCACCAACCCACATCTGGTACGTCGTTACCTGACCTACACCGGATTCCTCATCCTCTCGGCGGTCACCGGCGTGCTGGCTCCTACCCTCTCCTCCTTCTTCGTCACCGCTAAGATGGGACTTGACACGACCGGTATCTTTGCGATCGCCACCTACATGGCCGTCATGGTCAGTGTCCCCAACCGCTCTGTCTCGGCGATCGCCTCACCCCAACTCGCACGAGCCATCAAGGAGAACAACCGCGAAGAGTGCTCCCACCTCATTCGCCAAGTCACACGTAACATGCTCCTCATCGGTGGGTTCATCCTGCTCGTCATGTGGGTCAATATAGACCTCATCTTCCATATTCTACCAAACGGCGCTACCTTCGCTACGGCCAAGAACGTAGTGCTTATCTTGGGTGTTAGCCAATTGATTTTGGGAACATTCACTATCTGCCTCACCGCCCTCAACTACTCGCGCTATTACGCCATCAGCCTTCTCATGTCCCTCACCCTGACCGTCAGCGCGATTCTGCTCAATAACTACCTCGTCCCCCTCTACGGCATGGAAGGCGCAGCCTTCAGCAACCTCCTTTCCTACGGACTCTATTACGTCCTCATCATCGCTGCCGTCGTGCCCCTCGGGCATTTCCACGTGGTCGATAAGCGCTGGTGGTACATCGCCCTGCTGCTCCTTGCCCTCTTTGCCATCAACCAAGCTTGGTTGATCTTCCTGCCGTCCATGAACATCTGGCTCGATAGCATCCTCCGCTCCCTCGTCATCATCGGCGGCGGTGCCTTCATTGCCTACAAAGCCAAACTCTCCCCGGAAATTAACCAACAAATATGCGCTATTTTATAACCTTCTCATATAACGGCACTACCTTCCACGGCTCGCAGACGCAACCGAATGGAAACACGGTACAGTCTGAGATGGAAACGGCTTTCGCCACCATCCTCCGCCAGCCCGTAGCCCTCACCTTCGCCGGTCGTACCGACGCAGGAGTCCATGCCGAGAAGATGGTAGCGCATTTCGATTATCCTACCCATCTGCCCGCCAATTTTGGCGCGCGACTCAACAACCTCCTGCCTCCCTCGATTGCCATCATCGACCTCTGCCGCGTCATCGATGTGGCGCACGCACGGTTTGATGCCATCGCCCGCACCTACTGCTATCGAATAACGACCCGAAAGGATCCTTTCCTTTATATCAACCACACCCGCGTAGCGGCCGGACTCGACTTCGAGGCCATGAACAAGGCCGCACAACGGCTGATCGGCCGTCAGGACTTCGCCTCTTTTTGCCGCACGCACACCGATGTCAAGACCACGATCTGTGACGTCCGCGAAGCACGATGGATCCAGGAGTCCGAAACGGAATACACCTTCCTCATCACCGCCGACCGCTTCCTGCGGAACATGGTGCGCGCCATCGTCGGCACCCTCTTTGAGGTAGGCAAACACAAGATGACCATCGATCAATTCGGCGAGGTCATCGCCTCCCACAACCGCTGCCAGGCCGGCCATTCGGCACCGGCAGAGGGGCTATCCTTAGTAGAAATCATTTATCCTAAAAACATATACTTATGCGAAAACTAACATTCTTGCTGCTTGCCGCAGCCGTTTTAGGCGCATGTACTTCTGCATCCAAGTACCAAACGACCAAGCAAAGTGACATCAACGCACTCACCAAATCGGCATCGTTCGACATGCCGAAAGTAGCCCTGCCGTCCTTCCCCAACCGCACCTTCAACGTGCTCGATTTTGGGGCGGACAACACCGGTGTAGCACTCGCGACCGAAGCGATCCAATCAGCCATCGATGCCTGCACTGCCGCTGGAGGCGGAACGGTCATCATTCCCGAAGGACTGTACATCACCGGTCCTATCTCTCTCAAGTCCAACGTACGGCTCTACTCGGAGAAGAACTCTTTCATCGTCTTCTCCCACGACCTCGATCTCTACGACATCTATGACGAGTGGTTCGAGGGTATCCCGACCAAACGTTGCACCAGCCCGCTCAATGCACTCAACGCAGAGAACATCGCCATCACCGGACACGGCACTTTCAACGGCAACGGCGATTGGTGGAGACCCATCAAGAAGAACAAGATGGCGCCGGGTCAATGGAAGAAACATCTCAAAGAGAAAGGCGGTATCGTAGCCAACGATATATGGTATCCGGACAGCGCCTCGCTGCTCGCCCAAAGTTACTGCCTCGACCAGAACGTACCCGTCATCACCGATGACTCGCTCTGGCAGGTCGTTAAGTCCTTCCTCCGTCCTGTCCTCCTCCATTTCGTGGGCTGCAAGAACATACTCCTCGAAGGGGTCACCTTCGAGAACTCGCCCGCTTGGAACTTACACCCCATGTGCTGCGAGAACATCGTCATGAACAACGTCTCCGTACGCAACCCCTGGTACAGCCAGAACGGCGATGGTGTTGATGTCGAGTCCTGCAAGAACGTCGTCATCGCACATTGCTCCTTCGACGTCGGCGACGATGCCATCTGTATGAAATCCGGTAAGGACAAACCCGGTCGCGACCGCGGCATCCCGACAGAGAATGTTGTAGTAGACGACTGCGTCGTGTACCACGGTCATGGTGGTTTCGTCTGCGGCTCGGAGATGTCCGGCGGCATCAAGAATGTGGAAGTGCGCAATAACCTCTATATCGGTACCGACGTCGGCCTGCGTTTCAAATCGACCCGCGGCCGCGGTGGCGTGGTAGAGAACATCTACATCAACGGCGTCAACATGGTCAATATCCCCAACGAGGGACTGCTCTTTGACCTTTTCTACGGCGGTAAAGGTGCCGGCGAAGAGACCGAAGAAGAACTCGCTGCACGCATGAACGCCGAGGCTCCGGCTGTTTCTGAAGAGACACCGGCCTTCAAAAACATCGTCATCGAGAACGTCAAAGGTGCCAACCTCAAACGCGCCATCTATTTCAACGGTCTGCCGGAGATGAAGATCCAGAACGTCACGCTCCGCAACATCGAGATGAGCGCTACCGAAGGTGCCCTCTTCCGCCAGACCAACGGTCTCGTTATCGACAACGTCAACATCCGCGCCGAGAAAGGCGAAGCCTTCCAACTCGCCCCGACGGTAGAAAATGTCAAGATCAATTGATCTTATAGTGAAACGGTCTTGCAGTGTAACGGTCTTACAGCGAAGCGGTCTTATAGCCGCTTTAGCGGCGGTCATGTGCGGCTGCATCTCGCAGCCGCGCATAGCTACTTCCTTCTGGCGTATCGGCACCCCCGCCGATTCTGTCCGCCCGGGCTATGCCGTCCTCACCGAAGGCACCAAAGTCCGCCATTGCTATCCCATCACCGAATGGACCGATACCTTGCCCAACTATGTCGGCAAAGGCGACACCTACCATTCCCTCCACCACCACGGCGTAGCCGTTGAGTCCGAGCTCATGGCCTACAGGATCTATTTCGATAAAAAGCAAACGATAGACCCCTACTGCAAACGCACGCCCCAACTCGAACTCGCGCAAAGCCATTGGTACCCCAACGACTCCCTCCTCGCCCTCGGTTACGGCGATGACATTCTCCGCGTCTCCGGCACGGTCGGTGTCGGCTCCGTCAAGTACTGGAACGGGCAAAAGCACGTCCACATCGAACCCGTTGCCGAACGCACCCAGCGTATCGTCTCGCAGTCCCGCACCTCCGCCATCATCGAAGTCTCCGTCCGCGGCTGGCAGATTCCTATTGATCCTGGGGCGCCTAGTGTTCCTAGTCCCCTAGTTAATATGACCACACGCTACACCATGCGTGCCGGTCACCGCGACCTTCGCTGCGACGTTCTCATCTCCGACACCCTCTCCGGCCTCTGTACCGGCGTCCAAACCATCCCTGCCAAAGCCCCAAATCACCAATCACAAATCACAAATATAAAATTACAAAACGGAGTTTTGTTAGCCTCCTGGGGCACCGATTGGCCGGTCAACGATACCGTCAAATACCCCAAAGAGACCGTCGGCCTCGCCGTCTTCATTCCCCATCCCTATGCCGGTGCCCTCGTCCATGACAAATCCAACAACCTCTGCCTGCTTAATCTTACAGGCACTGAAAGTGCCGGTCGTTCAGTGCAACGGTCTTACAGAGATAGCGGTCATACAGCGCAGCGGTCAAAAATGTGCCGCGCACATTTTTATTTAACCGTCTGCGGAGCCACAAAAGAAAACCACCCCGTAGCAACATCTGCCGAGGAGTGGTTCACCTATCTCCGCCGCTGGGCCAAACACCTCAAATAACAACGTCTGTTTCATCGGGATATTATCCCGATATATAAATACCGGATCATCATGGAAAACGAGAAATGGCATTGGCAAGAGCCGGGAACATGGAAAGGTATTGGAATCTACCATGTAACTTTGGTCGTGACAAGCCGCGAGCCATTATTAGGGACTCTCATCATTCCGGATAATGATCCCGCGAAAGCAAGAGTAGAACGTACGCAATTAGGGGAGAGTCTTGTGAATGAAATCTACCATTTAGGGAAGATTCATCCGGAGATACGAATCCTTCAATTTTGTTTGATGCCTGATCATCTGCACTTTATTATTCATGTAACGCGCTCAATGTCGCTGAGTATTCGCAAAGTGATGCAGGGATTCTGGCAAGGGACAAAGCGAATAGGAAGAGCGTACACTTCGTCCATTGTCCCGGCATTTGATGCCGCTTACACTTCGTCCGTTGTTTCGGCATTTCATGCCGAGTATCCTATCTTCACAGAGATGCCTTTTATTCGCCCGATGTCTCATCGAGGCCAACTCCAAACGATGATCCACTACCTCCAGATGAACCCGCAGCGCTTGGCGACGAAAAAACTGAAACCCGGATATTTCTGTGTCCAACGAAGTGTCGAAATTAGCGGTCAGAACTACGATATAGTGGGCAATGCAGCGATACTGATGGCAGAGCGGTATATGCCTGTTCATGTGCGCCGAGTAATGGTAGAAGCAGCTGAGCATGGAGATGATAAACCGTTAAGAGATTATATGAACGCGTGCGTGTTGGCTGCGCGTAAGGGAGCAGTAATGGTCTCGCCCTTCATAAGTCCGGATGAGAGACGTGTACAAGCGAAACTCTTGGAAGAAGGACTTTCGTTTATATGTATAGCAGATAATGGCTTTGGAGATTATTACAAACCGGCAGATGGCTTATTTGATGCCGTTGGTACTGGGAAGGTACTAATCTTGAGTCCATGGGCCTATGATCCCCAAAAGCGGAATATAACAAGAGCCGAATGCGTAGCAATGAATAATCTGGCAGAATCCCTCTGCGTAGTATTATCAAAATAACAACGCCTGTTTCGTCCGAATAGTATTCGGACACTCCTGGCCCTGTCTTGATCCTTTACACAGGCTCTGTCCTGGTCTGTTTCGTCCGAATAGTATTCGGACACTCCTGGCCCTGTCCTGATCCTTTACACAGGCTCTGTCCTGGTTTATTTCGTCGGGATACCATCCCGACATCCCCCCACGAAAAAAGGCTGCCTCAGCAGCCTTTTCCCTTATCCTGTCACATACCTTAGAACGCCGGATCACGACGAGGGGGCAAACCACCATATCCGCCCTTCCCGCTAATCTGTGCCATACCGCTTTGCATCAAAACGGTATTCACGTTGAGAACCTCAACCGTCGGTATGTGATACGTTCTTTTTTGCATATCGGGTACAAAGGTACTGCTTTTTTTTGAATTGTGCAAATTTATCTTAAAATTTCACACCTTTTCCTACTACATCGTACATTTTACCGTCCGGAGTGATCAGGTACAGCACGTTATCGATCAGTACTTTGCGTACACCGCTCTCGCCTTCTGCAGCCTCACCATTCTCGATTTCCGTCGTGGTTTGACGATCGGCCACCATACGCAGGCCGTAACCCTCCGTCGTACCCTTCGACAAGTCGAACAGATACGGACTCATCGACAGATTCCAGATTGCACGATCATTGTACGTCAGGAAGAGCGATGCATCTTCCGGAGCCTCTTCTACCTCCAGTTCAAACGCACCTGCCTCCGGCGCAAACAAACTCAACGGAGCAGAAGCTTTCGTACCTACCAACTGCGCCTCTACATCGCACAGCACCTTACCGCCCTTCGTAGCCCACATACGTGCTACCTTCGAATCTTTCATCGTACCCATCTTAACTAGGTCATGACCAATCACATACGCCTCCGTAGCCTCATCGCTCGCCGAGAAATAGAGATGATCAACGGCATACGAGTCCTCCGCAGGGCGCAAGCTCAACAAGAACTCATCGACCGTACGTACCTCACGTTGCGGAGCAAATACCGGACGACTTCCTGAAGCATCAACTGTCCAGTTAATAGTACTGGAAGCATTTACTTGAACAAAGAAGGCGGAACCCACAGCAAATGACACATTACCGGTTACCATTTCATACGCATTCGAACTATGGTCAAATGCCTGGATATGCACGAATGAACCTGCCGGATAGCCGTGGCACAACATACCATTACCGATACCGTTCAAACCGTTCTTGGTTCCATCACCGCCGGTTGCATATTGTGCTATATAGCTGTTACCATTCTGCAGCGAGCCTACACCGTTCCATGCGAAGCGGAAGGTGTTCTGGTCGAACGACGGATTGTAATTGAACGTGATCGTATAGAGTTTACCCGGTTGCAGTGCGCCGCCCGATAAGTTATGCCATCCTCTGCCACCTGCAGCACGATCCGCCTCATCAGCCTCCATGATCATGAAGTCTTTACCGCTAACCATCACACGGTCATTTGTAGAACCGATACGCGAGATACCACCCGAAACATTTACCGGGAACGGTACCGTAAAGTCATACCAACCATAGGTGATCGCACCTTCCGGATCAAAGCTCATCTGGAAGTAAGCATGACTTGCTTGGAGTCTCTTATGCTGGTCTTTAACTTGACCCGAGGAAGCCTGAGTATGAGACGTCATCGAACCAAGGGAAGCATCCAAGTAGAAGCCATCCACGCGCAACTCACCTTCGTGCAGAACAACCTTACCGCCATTCTCTACGTACAGGTTTCCGTACTGAGTCGTCAATTCCTTGGAGTTCCCATCACCGACCGTCAAAGTATTGCCGTCCTTCACTACAACCGTAGCTCCTTCTTCTATCGTCAAACTACCTACGTTCACATTTCCACTCACTACCACCACGTTGACGTTCTCGCTAATAGTCAGATTCTCTAACGTTACATTCGTTTTAATTTCTACGTCCGTATCGATGATAGCAGAAGCGTTCGTTCCGGGAATTTCTGTATTGGCATTCCATTCTCCGTTCTCGATCGGAATCACCACCTCATCTACTGCCAGCACATTAGCCGTCAACTCAACCGCGATTTCAAGTTCCGTGATAGGATCCTTTACGTAAACCGTATTCTCCCAGTCACCTACTTGCGTTGGAACAATAGTGACAGGCAGTTGATAATGACCGAAGCTTCCACACACTACGTCAATCGCGCCGTTGTTAGCTATCGTCAATCCGTTAGTCGTATTATCTGCACGAGCAGCCAAGTCACCTTTCACATCCGAATAATCGAACTCTACATTCACTACGCGGGTTTGTCCCATCTGAATATTGCCTAAGTTGATAGACGCAACGCTCGCCGTCAAATACTGCTTACGGGTAATCTTGATGTCATTGAAATTGTGCGTTCCCTTACCACCGGCCTCGCGATAGAAACGAATTGCATCAGCACGCTCATCCAATTGGAGATTCTCAATCGAATTCCATTTGTTCTTTACCGGTTCAACGCGAGAACCACTCACATTCGACCAAACACCATCAATACGCTGTTGTGCGGTCACATAGCCGGCCAAAACAGGTACCAACCCTACTACCGTATATTCCTCGCCTTCATATTGGAAAGAGAGCTTATCCGGCTTGCCATTCTTGGTTTTGTCCAGTGCTAAAATCTCAGAGTTACTCTCCAAATACTCAAAACTCGAGAAACTATAATTGGTCAAGACAGATACGGTTCCTTCATGATCTAAAACAAACGGAGTCGGACAACCCTGCGACGGCTGACGTACATTCACCACTACCGTCATCGGAGCCGCTGCTTCATAGTTCCCGTCACCTGCCACATGAGCCGTTACCGTGGTCTGTCCATAAGCCAAAATAGTCATCTTGTTACCGCTCACTGAGATAATACCGTTATTGTGAGGACATGTGTACGTCAACAATGCCGTACGTGTTGAACTATACGTTCTGTAGTCTCCATGACGAATATATACTTTTGCATCCAGATCCACTTGCGAACCGATCTCCATGAAACGCGGGAAGACTTGATCCCAACTGATCTCCTGGATTTGTTTATTCGTAGCAACAACCGTACGATCCACGCTTACATCAGACCACATATAATTTCCGGCAGCCGATACGGTCAATGTAGCCGTTCCCTCACCTACTACCGCAAACTCCTTGCCATCATTGCGGATCTCTATCACAGTGGGATCGCTCGAAGCATAATATACACGGTTGGTACTGGACGCTACGGCTGCGATATTATCATCATTCACAACAGTTCCTACTGCCAACGTGATCGGATCCGTATTAAATCCTTCATTCCATTCGATAGTCTGAGCACGTTTGTTCGTCACGCCGCTTACCGACAGAGCCGCAACTTGATACGGAGAACTTACCGTGATCACGCCTACATGATTGCCTTCAGCATCGCTCGTATAGGTAACCGTCACCTCCTCCTTGGCATCATTCAAGTTATCTCCATCCACGCTTATCGTCGAACGATCAACCGTGAAATGAGGATCGCTGGACGCAATCGTCAACTCGCCCGCACACGTACTGTAATCAATATAGAATTTAGCTGTCGTCTCATTTTCTACCGTATTTGTCGGCATCGCCAACGAAGCTATCTTCTCATGACCTGCATTCTGTATATTGAGGTACGACTTGCGCGATACTTTCACATTCTTATACCATTTGCTCAAGGTCGCACCGGTCTTAGCACCAAAACGGATATGCGTTACAAACTCATTGCTCTGCAAGCCCTTGAAACTATACGGACCATAATCCGTATAACTCGTGGACAAGTTCGGAGTACAGATATCACGCCACGATATTCCGTTATCCACAGAATACTGTGCCACGAAATAATTTACACCCGCCAATTGACGTTTTGCCGAGAACCAAATCTTATCTGCCGGAGCATTGATTGCTATAGGATCATCATAAACTCCTAACTGAATTTCTGTGCTGAACGTGCGCTCTGTATCATCATTCACGATATAACAGGTCGGAGGAGCCTCAACACCTACCGCTACCGTCAAATCCATCTCTGCAGAGGTATATTTATAATCCTCAGCCTGCGACAAGTGCCAGATAGCATAACCATCTTCATCTGTACTGGTAATCGTCGCCGATGCTGCCGTACCGGACAAGTTTGCTATTCCCTCACCATAAATCGGCTCAACAGCAATCGAATAATTAGTATAATCCTTATTATTCGTAGTGATAGCAACCGTTGCACTCTGGTTATTATCCATCAACTTCGTCCACTCGGTGCTCTCATCGTTCCATACGCAGCTAAACTCATTCGAGTGCTTAGATACCACAATCCAATACGTTGCCGTAGCACCGGTATGTTTATGTGTCTCTTTCTGATAGAAAGCGATCTTCGTCGCTCCTGCATTCTTCGCTGTAAGAACGCCGGTTTCAGGATCAAAAGTAACCAGCTCATTGCCCTTATTCAGTGCCTCATTGGCAAATGTTGTATTCTCAAACGTATAGTAGAAATCATCTTCACTATTCGCGCTCGGAGCCTCAGCCGAAGTATTTATAAACACATACTCGCCCGTCTGCGTGCCATCTACCAACATATCATAGTTAACACCACCAAACGATGTCTCGTATTTCTTAACCGTCAACGTAATAACTTTTGCATTCGCTTCACTAATACCCTCAAAATAGTCCGTAGCGTCTTGCCAGATCTTGATGGTCACCTTCTTTTGGTCGAACGATTTCGCCTCACTGTTCGGGATAACAATCTTATTGTTTGCTTTATCATAATAGGCTATCGTCGCATCAGAACTGCTGGAATGAATCTCACCATTACTATTGATGGTTGTAGCTACTGTTCCTATAACATCTTCTACAAACTGCTCATACGGGCCTGCAGTAGTAAGTGTATTGGCACGGATACCTACTGCTACCGTAAAGTCTGCGGTAACTTGGCTGTAATAACCGGTCTGCGCCTTCGTTGCACGAATTGTATAAGTACCTACCTCCGTTGCAGAGAAGATATTGCCTTCTGCAATATTAGCATTCGCCTTATTCTCGCTGATAACCTCATAACTGACAACACCGGCACGACTCGCTTCTACAAGATCAATGGTCTGTGTATTAATCAAGTCATCCAGATCTATCTTCGAATCGGCTGCTCCTGCATCAATACCCTCACTAACAGCTACCTTGATTTCACCGTTATTCATCGTGAGCGTTTGCTCCGCGCGCGTTATGGTAACAGGAATAGTAAACTCTTTCGTCGTGTACATATCTCCATCCGTCGGAGTGAAAACAACGGTGTAGTTGTGCTCACCCGCGTCATCCGTTACTTGCTGCGACGGATTTTTCCAGGCAAACGAACCTTCTACAGAAGAATGATCAACACCGCGCAACGTAATATCCGCCGCTCCCCCCGAAAGCGTACTCTTATTCAGCATCTGATTATATACAAGGGACGTACCGGTCGGAGCGGTCGCAATATCCGGAGTTGCCTTGCTGACAACAATATTGCTAACCGTCGTCGAAGTCGGCTTATACACATTCGATCCTGCTTGATTTACCGTAATTGCAATCGTGCCGCTCTGCGAGAACGTCATCACATTACCGTCAAACGATGCCACACCTTCCGGACTTGCCGAATACGTAAAGTCTGTCTGGCCGGAGTTAGCAATTGCACTCAACGTCACTTCATCCGTCGTCAGATAACTCGTCTCAATATTCGTTGAGGTAATCTTCTGATCTACCTTGCTAATCGTCACGTTCAACGTGCAGGTATGCAGCGTCGCACCCGTGTTATCCTTGATATACAGATAGCCAACATCTACTCCTTCATCTGCACCTGCCGTATAGCTCACAGAAACAGGCTGAGATCCATTTTCGCTGCAATCACCAAAACTGGTCGGCGTGAATGAGAACTTGTTATTCGAGCACTCCAACAAAATCGGATAGTGTGCATAATTTACCGTAAACGTCTGTGCCGAAGTTGCCGTATTCGGATAGGTACTGAACGACAAAGTATTATCCGTTATATTTGAGAGATTGCAATATTTCTGGTGAGTATATGTGATCTTATTGATATCATATCCGTTCGAAGACTCTGTTACTACTTTTACGGATTTGGCGTTAATATAACTGCTCAAATCGATCTCATTATTCGTAATACTCTTGTTGATATCACTTGCACTATACGATTTAGTATACAATTTTGTTCCTGTTCCATTTCTTCCGCTCCAGAACTCAAAATCGACACCTACGAGATAAATATCAAGAAGTCCTTGTTTCGTACGACTAACCGAAACATACATCTTTTTTGGGATATCAATATTGTAGGTATTCGAAGTCTCCTTCATCGTAACGGTAGAATTCACCACTGTCTCACTTTCGTCGCAAATCTTCGTCGGATCGATCACTTTCACCGTCTTAGACACATTCGAAGCCGGCGCGTACGTACCATCACCGCCTTGCATCGCCACGATGGTCGTGTTCTTACACTCCGACGAATAGGTCAATGTCCATACGCCTGTCTGCTCATTTTTTGTCAGCGTCAAACCCGTCGCGTCACCTTCCAACTTATAGGATACCGGCAGACCACTGGTAGCGATAGCGTCCAAAATAATGGATTTGTTCTCATCCGTAGTCTTCAGACGTGAGAAATCTCCGTTGTCCCATTCGATAGTCTGCTTCTCTTTATTGGTAATCGTAATGTCCTTGGTAAAATCTGCATCCGCATAAATATCATTCCCCTCCACATGCGCCTTAATAGTGATCGTGCCTGCAGTCGCCTCTAACATCGTGGCTGCATTACCCTCACAACTAACATATGCCTCATTGCCCGTTGAAGACAACGTTACCGTCAAACCGTTCGCATTCGTCGCACGCAACACATCATCCACATTGAAATAAGCGGCATCCAACGACCAGTTTACAGTCGGTTGAAGTTTAACCGTTTTACCGCTCAAGTTCACCGTGGTCGAGTTGCCTAATTCATCCGCGATGGTCAATGTGGCTCCGTTAGATGTATGCTCTTCTGCAGTGCTGTAACTAACCGAAATCGAAGTATATGTTCCTGTCTTTTCTCCGCCGATAGAAGTAATTGTGGTCGGCGAAACAGTAAAATGACTGTCATTCGTCGTCAAGGTAATGTTATGACCTACATTCGCATAATTCAGATCGAACGTCTTAGCCGCTACTTCCGAGTTAATATCATTCTTTTCAAAAGCTAAACTGGTAGAACTCGGCGCAAATGTATGAAGCTCCGTTACTTTGATGTTCCGGAAATATCCTGCGAAGTTACCGGAATAACAAAGCTTGATATAGCGGGACGTCGATTTTAATTGTTTGGTGGTCACACTCGTCCAAGAGTCTTTGATGGAAGTGTTGCTCCACAAATCTGTCCAATTTGAACCATCCGCACTCTCTTTAACATACCAATTAATATCCGTTGCCGCTCCAGCATTTGTTTTACAACTGAAGGACAATTTATCCGGAATACCCAAGAAATGGATAACAACATATTTGTCATTCCAGTCATACGCAGGTGAACTAGTAATGCCTGTACTGCTACCTCCTAATCTTACATGATCGCCATCCCAATTTGCCTCCTGTTTCTGCGTAGTAATAGATCCATCATTAAACATAGCCTGCGTATAGGTAAACTCCACATGATTCGACGGATTTGCAGGCGTTACTGTAAACGTCTCCTCCTTGCTATTCCATTTGTAGTTCTCTGCCTGACTTACCGTAAACTGTGCAGTGCCGGCTTTGGACAACACATACAAGGTATTGCCGCTTTCCTTAGCTACCAATTCATTCGTGGAAGTACCGATCGAGAAGGTAAAATCTGTGTTCGTAGAAGAACAAACACTCGTTATTGTGGTGTTGTGATAATATGTCGTACTACCGTTATTCCACGTAAACACCGGATCATTCTTCGTTACCACTATCTGAAAATCCTTGCTATCCGGTTTGTACATATACGTCTCTTTCTGATGGAACGTAATAGTCGCTGTTCCGGCATTCTTACCATACACCTTGTTGCCGGAGAATGTCAAAATAGCACCCGGCGTATCACTACCGGTTGTGTTTCCGCTCGGCGTGTTATTCGAAAAAACATAGTAGAAATTATCCGAACTATTGGCAGTCGGAGTAGCAACACTCGTATTCGTATAAGAACAGGACAAGTTTGCACCCACCTTCATCGAGGTGCTACAAGTGAAAGTCGGTGCTTTCTTCGTTACATTCACCACAAAGCTCACTTCTGCTTCTTGGTGAGTACTCGTCGATTCATTCTTAAACGTAATAGTCGCCTTTCCCGCATTAAGTGCCTGAATAGCCCCCGTAGAAGGATTATACGAAATAACTTCCGTTCCATTATTCACCAAACTGCTCAACTCATGCTTGATCGTATAATAGAAATCAGCTGTATTCGAAGAAGATGGAGTAGTAAGACTCGTATTCACAAACTTGAAATCAGCCGTGTATGAATCACCTACCTCCTTATTTACCGATGCAGTTCCGGTGATCTGCGGAGCAAACTTCTCTCCAAAGATGGCATAATAGCGAATAGACTCCGGATCTGTACTACTCGTTTTCGAACTAGTCAAACTTTTAGTAATAGAAGCACTGGTTTCGAAGATATCATCTTCTAAAGTAGTAGTTGACCATCCCTTAAATACATAACCAGACTGAGGAACCGCACGGAAATAAGCCGTCCTCGTCATAGAAGCTGTATTATAGTGCGTTCCATAACAATTATACGCTTCCTCTGGCGTTGTTGCTGTCGTTTTTGCCGACTCATCAAAAGTCACATACGCCCATCCGTATACAATGTTATTCGTCGTTGCCGTCGCCTTAAAATAATACGTCGGCAGCGCCTTAAAAACAGCTGCATAATATGAATTCTGAGCACCAATACCAGTTGCGCTTTGCACTACAGACTGCCCTTGCGAAGTTAAATCAGTTGAGGTTGTTATGCTGGTAGCACTGTTGTAATGATTTGCATCTGTTTTTACCCAGTTGATAAATTCATAACCATCACTTGCTTTATAGAACAAATAAAATGTCTTATTACCTGAGCTACCGAATCCACCTATCGAATTACTAGCTTTGTTTTGGGAATACGAACTAGGAGCCGAATTAGAAGTAGCCACGTGCACATATCCTCCAGCTTGAGGAGACGAATAAGCATACACATAAGCCTGACCTCCCCACGCATTCACACTCCATGCACCTGCGGTGATGAACGTTAAAACAGTTATGAATAATTGAGTAAATTTTTTCATATCTTTTTTATACCTAAAATTTCTATTGTTTGTTATATTTTTGCAATGAGATTTTTGAGACTTTTGAGACTTTTGAGATTATCCCCTGTCCCTTTTGTCCATTTTGTCCTTTTTGTCCATTTTGTCCTTTTTGTCCATTTTGTCCTTTTTGTCCATTTTGTCCATTTTGTCCATTTTGTCCTTTTTGACCTCATTGTCCATATTATCCATTTTATCTATTTCAATTTACTTGGTCCTTTTCACTTGGTCCTTTTCACTTGACCAAAATATTTTTTTCTGTTTTTTCTCAATCTCAAACGAGCGTTGCGGGCTTCCATGCTTCCAACCGTTAGTTATTCGTTCGTTATTCGTTTGTTATTGGTTAGTTATTATCGGTCCATCCTCCTCACACCCTTCTCCTCTCTCTCCCGGTTCTGCTCTTGGCGCTAACTCGCCAAGCATTTTTTTCTCGTGAGACTCTGAGACTCTGAGACACTTTTTCTTCCAAAGACCAATTTGCTATCTCAACTTTGCAAAATATCCTATTATTAAGATTTTGCTAAATCTATTTACTACCTTGCCGCTGAAAAAGCGTGCAAAGTTAAGATTTTTTTTTGAATTGTGCAAGTTTTTACGCGTATATACGCGCGCATTTATAATAAGGTGTAGCCTTTTCTTAACAAACGGACATAAAAAAAAGATGTGCCATCTCTGACACATCTTTTCCAATATCGTAAACTATCGCTTACTTCACTTCACGACCTTCGCAGGTAAAGATACGCTCACCACGACGGATGTACAACACACCGTTGCGGAATACCTTCTCTGCTTTCTCGCCTACGAAGATATTGTCAACAGCCTCCGTATTCGATTCTACGGTCACGACGAGCTCTTTAACGTCCTCACAGCCCTTTTCTGTCTGGCCGTATTGGAAGAACGTCAACGTAGTGGTCTCACCGCTCTTAACCGTCGGATAAGTGCCGCTAACAGTCTCCTCACCAATTATCCATTCGCCTGCCGGCAATACGATCTCATGACCGCTGAGCACAGTTTGCTCAAGTTTCTCGTACGCATTCGGATTAACCGCAATCGTTACAACAACCAGCGTGTCGCGCGTTGCGCCCTCGATCTCATAAGTATCCTCACCGGCCTCGGTATAAACCTTACCGCGATACTCAACCGAGTCTCCTTCGCAGAACTCAAGCTCACGATTCTCTTCTACTGCTTTAAGTTTCTCAACTGTCAGCGTCAGCGTAACAATCGAGTCACAACCTGCTGCATTCTCAGTAACATAAGTCAGCGTGTGCGTACCAACAGCATAGGTCGACAAATCAATATCATTCCATTCCTCTTCAGCACCTACATTGATCGTCAACTCTTCACGCGATGCCGACGGCAGCAGCTCTACGATCGTCACATTGATAACCGTGTCGCGCACGTCACCCGTAATATTGATCACGTCCGTACCAGCCTCAGTATACGTTCTATCACGATACTCAACCGATCCGCCTTGGCAGAACTCAAGGTTCTCCACCAGTTCAACTGCCTCTTGCTTGGTTACAGTCAGGGTCAGCGTTACGGTCGAATCGCAACCTGCTACGTTCGTCGTCTCATAAACCACATAGTGAACACCTACCGTCGAATCCTTCAACGCAATACCGTTCCATTCCTCATCTGCACCGTAAACAATCGTCATCTCGTCCTCACCGATAGTCGGATGGTTCTCTACTATTGTAATCACATAGAGCGTATCACGGATGACACCTTCAGCCGGCAGATTAACCACACCTGACGCAGTATACTCATTGCCGTGGAACTCTACTGATCCGCCTGTGCAGAATGCCAAGCTAACTGGTACTTCAAGCGTTTGCTGCTTGGTAACAGTCAGGTGGAGAGTAACAACAGAGTCACAGCCAACAGCGTTAGTCGTATTGAAGATAACATTGTGATTGCCGACTGCATAAGTGGACAGATCTACCTCATGCCACGTTTCTGCTGCGCCGTAAGCAATCGTTTTGTTCTCCTCCGAAGAAGTCGGGAGAAGTTCGGTTACATTGACCTTAAACAATGTATCTTGCGTTTCGCTTTGTACCAAATAATCATAGAGACCTGCTTGCACGTAATCTGTGTCACGGAATCTTGCCGAAGTACCGGAGCAGAAACTCAACTCAACCGGAACTTCCACTTGATCACCTTTCACGCCCGTACCGTTTACCGTGATAGTAGCCGTACTCGTACCATCCGTGATCGTGATAGTAGCCGAAGCGGCACCCACTGCCTTCGGACAGAAATAGATCTGGAAGGAATAGTTGCCGATCTTTGCCAACTGACCATTAGCACAAGCATTCGCCGTACCGTTTGCACTAGCGCAAGCGTTAGCACCCACTGCATAGGAGTTACCTGCTGTACTGCTAGCTAACACACCAGTCGTATTCTCTATAGAACCCAAACGGAAAACCTCTGCATCGCCTTCGGTCAAAGAAACAGTAATATCACCATTCGTCAAGAAAGAACGGAAATCTGCACGAATAGAAGCAGACTCACCAAACTTAACAGCATCTACAAACGTCTTCGACACACTCGTTTTACCGTAATCACCACCACTCAACAGAATATGACGACCCAGAGGAACAGCAATATTCCAAACGTGTACATAATGGGTATTACCTGTCGGACGATCCCACTTAAGCCAGTTAATATTAGTACCAATTGAGACATTCTCACTATGCTCCGCATCCCAAGTATTATCTGTCAACGTAGCTACCTCAGTAGTATGGGAGCCACCATCTGCAGACGTATAGATGTGAGTTGTATTGCTACCTAATACAGCAATGCCCCATTTCGTATAGTTCCATTTGAACTGAAGACTACCTGCTGTCGGAGCAAAAATATTGCCCACTGTATAGTTAGCAATAGTCCACATTTCATGGCTTTCAGTATCATACAACGAATACCATGTTCCGCCATTAAACGTTTGTGCAAAAGCGCCGACGGAGAGCAGCATTGCACTCAAAATAGTAAATAATTTTTTCATACTCAGATTGTTTATTTTTATTTGATTCTTAATTTTTGTACCAAAAAACGTGCAAAATTACTACTTTTCTTCGAAACCACAAAAAAATCGCACACTTTCGCGCGCGATTAATAATAAAGTGTAGCCGATTCTTAAAAATCGACACACTTCACCCCTAATTCCCTAATTCGATAATCGATAATCCCCTAATCGATCACTCCTGCCTCTTTCCACGAAGCAATAGTCGCCTCCACGTCGCTCATCGCTCGTTCGGGACTCACTTCGTACTCCGTGCACAGCGCTTTGCACAGCGACCCGGCATCAAAATTCCCCTTCTCTGCCTCTTGCCACAAGAAAGCCGCGGTCTCATTGAGCGTGATCATCTTATTGAAATTGATGAGCGCCATCGACTCACCTACCAGAATATACTCGTTGCCTAATTTACGCAACTTAAATCCTTCAATTGTTCTCATATTTCTTCTATTTTTCGGTATTCCGATATACCGGTAGTACGGTATGTCTGTATATTTTCAGCAACCACTTTCTTACCGGTTTAAGTAAATACCATAACCTTCCTTTTGTCAGCATCTTACGCTTGCCGTTCATATTCTCAATCCGTACCACCTTTCCAATCACATCTGCCCTCAAGCAACGCTCTTCTCCTGCCAAATTTCCATCCCCCTGAAGCACCAACGTCTCACCCTCTATTCGCACGAGCCGATGCAGCACATAGGTCTTCTGTCCGCACAACATTACTACCTCCGCAAGCAAGATATCGCCTACCTTCGGTGCTTTGTTCAGCGGTGCCAGAATCACACTGTCCCGATCCCCTTCAATAAACGGCCGCATACTTACCCCTGAAGGCGTGAATCGCACCTCTTTACCTGACGCCAGCAACCGCGCCAACTCCGGAATCAATATCTCATTCGCTATCTTCATTACGGCACATACGGGAAACAAGCGCATTCACCGATCGAATACACGATTCCAAGAATCGACACTTTAGTGGACGAGACACTCCGAATGCGTACATAATAGCTATTCTCAGGTGCCTCCACCGAAATGGATCCCATCCCATAACTCACTGTCGGAGTCACCGAACTCCAATCCGAACCATCCAACGATAGCTCCACCACTACTTTGGAGGAACTCAAGGTGACATCATTTGGCATATGGTTAATCGTAAGACCATTCACTTTATTGAGCGAAGGAGAAGTTGCAATATAAGCTCCGCTCTTGAGCAGATTAAAGCATATTCTAGAATTAAGCACAACGTCTAAGTAAAGTTCAGTATTGCTCCCCATCGTATAAACAATCGCGTCATTCGTTGAGCGAAAATGCGTCCCGTCCACAGCAACCAACGTGCCACCGTTGTATTTCGTATGAAAATTATGCGTAATATCCGCCCACACACCAAGCGGACAAAGTGTCAGCAGGATACCTGCAAGGCCATATATAATACCTCTTCTCATCATTTATTCATAAATCGGGCGCAAAGGTACTACATTTTGCGGACATACGCAAATTTGGCTGTGTAAAAATTGACGATTTATGTAAAAAATGCACCTTATTATAGTTTTTATTTGCGTATGTGCGCGAAAAACACTACCTTTGTACCGCGAAACCATTTTTTTCGTTTAACAAAAAACACAAAACACAAATTTAAAATTATGAAAAAACTATTCACATTAGCCGCTGCCGTATTAGCAAGTTTCAACTTGTGGGCAGCAGAACCGAACTTCGAGTCCTACAACTGGGGAGCGGACGATTTTGCAACCGTTTTCGCAGACCATGACGGCATCGTTATTTCCTCTGATGCATCTGCATGGAAAGGTAATTTTGGTGGCACTCAGTACGTTGCATTAGGTGGCGGTACCGACATGAGTGCAGCATCTCCGACCCCGTATTTTGGAGTAACTGCCGCAGCAGGCATTGATTCCGTTGAGATTTATTGGGCTCCGAACGGAGGCGATGCGACTAACCTTGCTTGGATTGCATGGGATGATGCTGCCAATTTCAAGCAACAAGAGGTAGATTACAAGGGTGAAGGACCGGAATATACCGGTTCTAAGTCTATCGAAGGTGCAACTTGGCAGATGTTTGACTTCTCGGCTACAGACGAGACAGCTATTCTCTTTGGTCGTCAGTTGAAGAAAGTTATGTACGAAGGAAGCCAACACCAACTCGGTAAAAACAAGACTGTTAATATCCTTGGTGTCCGCGTTTGGCTTTCCAACGCTACTCCTTCTACCGACCCTGTTACTTCCGTAACTATTGATGGTGACGCTGCCGGCTATGTAGGCCGTTCTGTTAATCTGACTGCTACGTTTGATGCGAAACCGGATTCCATTTTCTGGACCGTTGATGGCGCAGTGCAAGAGAATAGCAACTCCAAGAATTTCACTCTCTCTCTTGATGCAGAGCGCACGTATCAAGTTGGTTGCTGGGCTCGTAACCAATACAACGAGGCTGACCAATTCGCTGCATCACAGCCTTTCAGCGTAGTTGCAACCGTTAAGCCGGCATTAGACCAAGTTTCCATCAGCGAACCTACAACTTGGGATTGGACAAAAGCTGCTAGCGTAAGCACTATCCAATGGACTACTGACTCTGAACCTTATCAGAAAAACCGCGACACTGTTGTTATGGCCAACATTGATGGCATGAATAACAACGATGAATTCAACTCGCAAGCTCTTCTCTTCAACGGTGAATATCCTGTACGTAATAGTCAATATGCACAAGGCAACATGATTAGTTTCATCACCACCATTCCGGGTTATGTACAAGTAGATTTCAGTAATACCGGCACAAAGGACGTTGAACGTTATGTTGCAGTAAACGGCGTTGTTAACACTACCGTTGGTACTCTTAACCAAGACCGCGTATCCTCTGCATACATTCCGGTTGTGGCAGGTGAGGTAAAGATTGAAGGTCGTTTCGCAAACTATGATGATGGCCCGCAATACCTGCACTTCTTCAAGATCGTATTCGGTACAGGTGACATTCCGACCGCTATCAAGAACGTTGAGAAAGCTGCGAAGGCTTCTAAGTTCTTCCAGAACGGTCAACTCTTCATCCTCAAGAACGGAGTTGTTTACAACGCACAGGGTGCTATCGTAAAATAAGAGCTAATCGCTATTCAATAACAGAACAGCTCGCAGCAATGCGGGCTGTTTTTATCACCACCCAAGCGCACGAAAGCCAAAAAGATGCACAAAAAGCAAAAAAAATTTGCATATGTGCGAATTTTGTTGTACCTTTGCAGCCGATTTTGAACTAAATTTATAAAACTATGTACATATTTTTAACTATCTTGATTGTTATCGCCGCTATTCTGCTCACCCTTTTGGTACTGGTGCAGAACAGTAAGGGCGGTGGTTTGGCAGCCGGTTTTGCTAGTGGTAACCAAGTGATGGGTGCCCCGAAAACGGCTGATTTCCTGGAGAAAGCTACTTGGACCTTGGTAGCACTGATCGTTGTCTTCTCGATTGCTGCCGTTGGTTTCAGCAAAGGCCAGCAAGAAGCGGCTGAAGATCAGTCTGCTGTTCAGGTAGAAGTAGCAGCGCCGGCTCCGGCAGCTGAGCTTCCGGAAGAAAACGCTGAGTAATTTTTTCTCACGAACCCAACAAAAAAACACGACTCGTCGAGCCGTGTTTTTTCGTTTTGCCATTAGCGCTTATTGCACTCTCTAACCGTTGACAGAGTACGTTTTGCCATTCTTTTTGATCACCACCGAACCTCCTTCCAGGAACTTATACGTCGCCTTCGGAGTGGCGGTATTCTCTACCGCATCGTCCTCTACAACAAAATCATAATAGAGGAGTATAGGTTGCGTGATATAGAGCGAATAGAAAATGCTATCATCACCAATTCCTTCAAAAGCCATCACGATAGTAGCTACATCTTCTTCCTCAAACTTCTGCATTACCTGAACAGCCATGACGGCATCGATGAACTCGATATACGCGGTATCCGTTCCCGAGAAACGCACCAGACAGGAATAATCCAGATCCAAGTTCCCATCGGCAAAGGTATAGGTACCACTGATATCATTCGGATCTACCGGTGCGAAATCAAGGAGAAAATAATCGCCATCCTCAGCCGGCACCCCTTGCTCGTCAAACTTCTCGAACGTATAGAGGATCAGGTCGGTTGTCTGATCCCTACGGAAATGTCCGTTGTCAACCATCGCGTGCTGGAAAGACAGCGGAATAGAATCTAACAAGATGAGCGTATCGGCAGGAATCGTATCCGGAGCCCCGCCCGGTTCATCGGCCCACATCGCTCCTGCAAACAGGATAGCAATAACCAGTGCAAACAGTTTCTTCATAACCACAACAAAAAAGAATAGGGCACCGAAGCACCCTATTCTTTATCAATGATGGATTTATTTCATCATTTGACCTACAACGTTGTACTTAACGCCGTTCTTCCTGATGACTACCTTACCGGCTTCAATAAATTTGATAACTTTATTGTCAGCCACCTTGGTATTCTCAACAGCCTCTACAGGATTTCCATAGACGAGCTTAATGGTCGAACCAAAGTACGAGGTAGCGTTTACAAGCATACTGCCATCAGCATAAATCGTTACAGTACCGGAAACCATGTAGTACGGAGTATAGTATTCGCCATCAATTACACCGAAGTAGCAACCATAGTCATAATCCTCATCTCCACCCGGGGATGCGTAGAATGTACCTTCTGCCTCGGAGTTGGAAATTTGATAAGTACCAGCCGGAATACCAACTTTTTCATCATACGTAGAGGTCAAGTACTCGAGCGAAGCGAAGTAGGTGCCTTCTGCATCTTCCAGATCCAAAGCAACTACACCAAAATCAGCAGTATAGTCCTCTACCTTAATCGAAGCAATTACTACACTGAATTGAGAAGCCTCTGTCGGCTCATAGTCGTAACCGATGGTCTCTTCGCCACCACCTTCACCCGGAATAACATCAACGATGTAGCAACCGGTATTGAGCTCGTGAGTCGTATTGTACAGTTTGTACTTACCGAAAGCAATAATGGTATCACCTACGTGAACCTCATTACCATTCTCGTCAGCAACCATATCAAACTCTGCCCAAGCCGTGCTTGTTGCATCATACTCAGGAGATGAGGTACGGAAGGTATCTGCATCAAACGAATAGCAGTTATAGAACTCAAATGCACCTTCTGCACTGGTAGCATCAGCTACGTAGATGTTAGCAGAACCGTACTTAGCGAAGTTCTTACCCTTGAACTCAATCTTGGTAACGACACCACGAACCATGATCTCGGTATCATCAGCAAGACCTGCTGCAATAGCCTCAGCTACTTCGTATTGATGAACGATCGGAGCTTCTTTCTTAACATTATAGATGCAGCCTTCATACCAATCTTGACCACCTTGATAGTCCGGACGGAAATAAACAGTATAGAGACCCTCATCATTAATCGTGCAGTTTCCTGCCTGTGCCGGATACCAGGTGGTATCACCTTCGAGCACACCGATTACCTTGAACTCGTCACCAGCTTCGAACTCTACATCCAGCATATACTCACCTGCAGCAGCGGGGTTAGCAGCAAACTGATAACCTTCGCCATTCCAGTTGTTGAGTGTTCCAACAAGGAAGTAATCTGCAGTCGGAGCAGCATGCTCAAGAATCTCAAACGTACAAGCTGCAGAGAATTCCGGAGTCGTGTTGTACTTGGTGAGCGTACCGGTAACGGCTACCTTATCACCTACAACAGGAGCGTCAGCCTCGCTTGCGCAAGCAGCGCGGTAAGCCTGAAGCACTTCACCACCGTCAACAGCATCTGCCATCCAGAAAGAGATGTTGTGGAATTGATCGCTGTAAGCGGTCTTGATGCTGGTTACATAACCGGTAATCGTATAGACAGCGCCGTTGTTGTACAACTCGTTGTTTGCACTTACGCTCAGAGCAGCAGCAGCTGCCTCAGCGCAGTTAGTCGGATCTGCCGGAGCCTCTTTCTTAGCAGCGTAGATAAAACCATAGTGCCAACCTTCGCCACCTTGTCCATCCGGACGGAAATAAACGACATACTCGCCAGCCTCGTTGATCACATAGTTGTTATTCTCGCCATCGGGGTACCAAGTGGTATCTTCGCCAACAACGCCGATTACTTTGAATTCGTCAGCAGCAGCGAACGTTACATCCAGCATGTACTCACCTGCAGCAGCGGGGTTAGCAGCAAACTGATAACCTTCGCCATTCCAGTTGTTGAGTGTTCCAACAAGGAAGTAATCTGCAGTCGGAGCAGCATGCTCAAGAATCTCAAACGTACAAGCTGCAGAGAATTCCGGAGTCGTGTTGTACTTGGTGAGCGTACCGGTAACGGCTACCTTATCACCTACAACAGGAGCGTCAGCCTCGCTTGCGCAAGCAGCGCGGTAAGCCTGAAGCACTTCACCACCGTCAACAGCATCTGCCATCCAGAAAGAGATGTTGTGGAATTGATCGCTGTAAGCGGTCTTGATGCTGGTTACATAACCGGTAATCGTATAGACAGCGCCGTTGTTGTACAACTCGTTGTTTGCACTTACGCTCAGAGCAGCAGCAGCTGCCTCAGCGCAGTTAGTCGGATCTGCCGGAGCCTCTTTCTTAGCAGCGTAGATAAAACCATAGTGCCAACCTTCGCCACCTTGTCCATCCGGACGGAAATAAACGACATACTCGCCAGCCTCGTTGATCACATAGTTGTTATCCATACCATTCGGGAAATAGTTTGTGGATTCGATAGTAGTACCATCCGAGTAACCCACTTTGAACTCGTCGTTTGCAGCAAACGTAAACTCACCCATGTACTCACCCTCATTAGCAGGGTTAGCAGCGAGCTTGTAAGCAGCCATCGGCCCCCAGTTGGTCATCGAACCTGCTACGTAGTAAGCCATAGTCGGCTCTTCTCCGCCTCCTTCACCACCTTCGCCGCCTTCGCCGGCAAGAGTAACTTTAATTTCAGTGAAACGAGCCTGAGAAGCCAGATCATCTACAGAGTAACTGCTTGCGTTAACAGTAACTTCTGCATCTAAACCACCGCTCTTACCACCGGTCGTCGTGAAATTAATTTTCTCAATAGTAGCCTCACCTGCGGTGATAGACAACGCAGAATGTGCATAGCAACGAAGAGATTCCGCTGCACTATAGCCACTCGAACAAGTGAAAGTAACTCCACTCTTAGTAGCGGTAACAGCACTACCACCACCCGAAGTTCCTTGACCAGCAAAATCAGCATTGGTGAAGATCACTTCTGTAGCCATCATACTGCCTGCGAAAAGCACAGCAGTCAAAAAAGAAAAGATTTTCTTCATGATTAGAATTGATTAGTTAAACAAAAAAGTTAATTTATAGATCGAAATGTTCGATGTTTTTCATTTTCGCTGCAAAGTTACAACTTTTTTTGTATATACACAAATAAAATTCAAGAAAAAATGAAATTTACAACAAAAACAGCCCGCCGAAGCGAGCTGTTTAAGAGAAGAGAGTAATCCATTATTTGCGGATCAGGGCACCTTGTACGTTGTACTCTACGCCGTTCTTGATGATGATGAGTTGACCGTTACGGAGCACTTTTACAGCCTGCAGAGGTGCAACTATTTCCTCGAAGTCGGTTAACGTATTCGGCTCAATGTAGATGTAGCCGCCAAACTCACTCCAAGCCTCATTTCCGTTCGGGCGGAAATAAACGGTCTTTGCACCAGCATGGTCGGCGTCAACCAAATAGTAGTCACCATAGTGTTGTACGAATACATTGTGATATACAAATGCAACTCGGATGTAATCATTCTCAGTAAGAGTAGTGTTGATCATCCATTCTCCTTCAACCTCTGCATTCGGGCTGAGCTTGTCTGCCGGAGTCAAGTCTAATAGTGACCATGTATTGACACCGAGGAGATAGTAACCGCTCTCGATGGTGAAGAAGGTACCCGTAACCGTGAAGGTGGTAACCTGATTTACAACGCTGTAGGTAACCGTTACGTCGCCTTCCTCTGCGAGGGTGAATGCTATCGCGTTGTTGTCCTCCCAACCTGTCAGTCCTTCGGTTACAGCCGTGAGGTCGCTGAAGCCTTTCCAGGTGTTAGTATCACCCTCCAACGATATCTTAAGTTCATAATAACCGGCTTGGAGATGGAGTACGTAGGTATCCTCCAAGGACTTGATAGCCTTCGGATCCCAAACAGAACCAGCACCTACAAGACTGCTGTTACCGGAGATATAGAACTTGGCTACGGCAGCCGGATTAATATCATCCAAGCTTGCATACCAGAGACCATCATAGAAGTACGGAGTAGCCTCATTCCAAGTCTGGTCAGGCGTCTGGTTGCCCGCACCGTTATTACCGTTGTTGAAGATTACCCTGTCATAGTATGACGGGAAGGTGAAGGAGTAGACCTGCTTACCGTTATATACTATATCGGTGAGCGTCATCAGGTTACCCGGCCATTCGCCGTAATTATCCATCTCCTCGTTATTCCAAACATACGCATGTACGTCGGTCCATTCAGGAACATTGACGAAATAAACGGTAGTGCTATCAACCGGTACAATCTCATAAACAAGGTGCATACAATATACATTCGCATCCGTACCGGTTAATTGACCGGAGACAACTACGGAGTCTTCGTACGAGACAAGAGTAACGGAGCCATCAATGAATGTGATTCTCGTATCTCCTCCATCGGTACTGATGTACGAATAAGTGGCATCCAATTCGGCAGCGGTGTATGTTCCATCTGCAGACTCCACAGTGTAGTAGTTAGACAGCGAAACAATGTAAGTCTCATCTTGGGCCGTCATTTGCCACCAACCAGATGAAGCGCAATAGTCCACATACTGGATGTTTGCATTGTCCTTATTCATATTCAGATAGAAGGTATCCGGAACAATCTCATTTTTCTCGATATAGAAGTGTCCGCCGAAGTCAGCCCAAGGCTCGTAGTAGTCTGCGCGATAATAGATAGTTTTTTCTCCTGCATAGTATGCACTTACCGTGAAACCATCTGCGGGATAGTAGCTAAGAATACTTTCTCCGGCTTTCGTCACGATATAGAACTTATCGCCTTCGTTCAGTTGGGTCGTAAACATCCACTCGTCACCCTGTGCCGCCAGATTCTTCTCGAAGAGATACGCATCATCGTATTGATAATCGTTCATCGAGCCATAGAGGTAGATAAGGGTATCAACCGGAACTACGGTATACGCAATGTGAAGATTATAGATATTCTGATCGGAACCGGTGAGAGAACCATCGATGATAACGGAGTCTTCGCCGGTAACGAGGGTGATGGAGCCATCCGAGAACGTGATTTTCGTATCTCCTCCATCTGTACTGATGTACGAATAATCGGCATCCAATGCGGCAGCGGTGTATGTTCCATCTGCAGACTCCACAGTGTAGTAGTTAGACAGCGAAACAATGTAAGTCTCATCTTGGGCAATCATTTGCCACCAACCCATCGAAGCACAATTATTCACATACTGAATTTCTGCGTTCGCATCATTCATATTCAGATAAATCACTTGCGATTCAACAGGAACAGCTTTCTTTACTTCTACAAAGACAGCGTTCTTCGCTTGCGGAGCATTATTGAACTCAAAGTAAACGGCCTTGATCGTCAGGGTGTCACCTACGGCTACATCCAGGCTCTCAAACTGTTTGCTCTGTCCGTCTGCAGTGAGGACACCGTAAACATATACCTGAGCGGTCTCATC
>CAMHSB010000023.1 GCA_946187695.1 uncultured Bacteroidales bacterium | reverse complement strand
AGAAACGCTTCTATGGTATTCAAGTCAATGTCAACAAGCAAGTCTTCGATACCATTCGTGCTTCCATCTGTGAAGGCTCGTCCTATCCGTTCGTTGGTAAGGATATCAAGGTTGCAGGTATTTACCGTGATACGACCCAAGGTGCTAACGGTTGTGACTCCATCACTACCCTCATCCTCACCGTCAACCAACCGTTCTACAGCCTCATCAAGGAGGACATCCTGGACGGTCAGTCGGTGGACTTCTACGGTAATACCTATACCACCACCGGCACCTACACGCATTATGCACGTACGCCGGAGGGTTGTGACAGCACGACTATCCTCCAGTTGACGGTTCATCCGTTAGTCGATACCATCATCACCGTCTGCGACAATGAGCTGCCTGTCATCTGGTCCAACAGATGGAGCGGTAAGCAAGAGCAGTTCTACAACGCCGGACTCTATCGTAACGATAGTATCATCAACGGAGAGAAACGCTTCTATGGTATTCAAGTCAATGTCAACAAGCAAGTCTTCGATACCATCCGTGCTTCCATCTGTGAGGGGAGCGAGTATCGATTCAACGGTAAGCCGATGACTGTAGCCGGCATCTACAGCGACACGCTCGTAGCGGCGAACGGTTGCGATAGCATCAAGACCTTGATCCTGACGGTCAACAAGCCCTACTATAACTACAAGGTAGAGCACGTGTTCGAGGGTCAAACCGTGACCTTCTTCGGCAACACCTACTCTACCACCGGCACCTACTACCATTACGGTACCACGCCGGAGGGTTGCGATAGCACCTCGGTACTCCAGCTCATCGTTCACCAGTGGGTAGACACCACAGTGACCGTTTGCTCGACCGAACTGCCGTACCTGTGGATCAATAAGTGGGATGGTTCCGTTACACCGCTGTACGCAGCCGGAACCTACCGCAACGACACCACCTTCTACAACGGCGAGCGCATGTACTACGGCTTGCAGCTGATCGTTAAACAGCCGACGGATACCACTATCTACCGCGAGATCTGTGAGGGTAGCACATATTCCTTCCACGGTCAGGCGCTGTCCGAGAGCGGTGAGTACCGCGATACGATCCGCAACACCAGCGGTTGCGACAGTATCATCATCCTGCACCTTAACGTGCTGCCGAAGTTCTATCATGTCATCGACCGCACGATCTACGAAGGCGACATCGTTCACTTTGAGGGACAGACCTACTCCGCTGCGGGTACCTACCCCGTTCGTTATCAATCGTCCTTCGGTTGCGACTCGATCGTTGAGTTGCATCTGACGGTAGCCCGTCTGTATGACGACTCGGTATCCGTCTGCGCGAACGATCTGCCGCTTGCATGGCGTGGACAGAAGATATACGAGTCCGGTGTTTATCGAGACACCGTCACCGACACCTACGGCAAGACCTCTGTCATCGGTTTGAAAGTGACCGTTCTGCCGATCGCCAAACTCGAAGAGCCGATCATCAAGACCATCTGTGAAGGTGACTTCTATAAGTTCGGCGACTCAATCCTGACTAAGCAAGGTACGTATTACGACACGCTCATCGCGGCAAATGGTTGTGACTCTATCGTCACCCTCGTACTCCAGATACAGCCTTCCGTTTACCAGACGGACGTACGCCGTATCTTCGAAGGTGACTCGGCATTCTTCAACGGCGTTTGGTACAAAGAGTCCGGCGTCTACGAGAAGCGTGTAGTTAATGAATACGGGTGTACGGACACCTATCAGATGATCCTGACCGTACTCAAGTCCTTCAACGTCGATACGACCGCCGTCATCTGCGACAGCGACCTGCCGTTCATCTGGCGCGGTATCGAGTACAACGAGACAGGCGACTATTCGCTGCCGATAGCATGGACCGATTCGTCACGTGTCGTAAAGACTCTGCACCTGACGGTCAACAAGTCCTTCTATGGAGAACGGACCATCTCGATCTGTGCCGGCGATACCTTCCTGTTCAAAGGTAGGCAGTATTTCGATAGCGGTGAGTTCAACGATACCATCCCGTCAAACAACGGTTGCGACTCGATCATCAAGTACATCATCGCTATGCATCCGACCTTCGACAAGATCTTCGAGAAGCATATATCGGATAAGCAACCGTACGACTTCCACGGACGTTTGCTGTCCCAGACAGGTACCTATGAGTGGACCGGTAAGACGGTTAACGGTTGTGATAGTATAGAGCACCTGCTCCTGACTGTTCACCCGTCTTTCTTCCAGTCTGACACCATCGATCTCTGTCAGTCCGACTCGATCAACTATCCGTACGTTTGGCAAGATGAGAACGGACGACTCATTGAGACGATCTCTGAGACCGGCGTTTATACCGACAGTGTACTCACGGCTTACGGTTTCGATAGCGTTCATCAGTTGGTAGTTTACGTCCATCCGTCTTACTTCGTTCGCGAGCAATACGAGATCGGTGAAGGCGAGGTCCTCAAGATTCACGGCGAGAACATCTCCGAGCCGAAGATCTACTTCGATACCCTGCGCACGATACACGGTTGCGACTCCGTCTTCCATATAGTCGTTAACCGCAAGCGTACGCGTGAGTTCACATGGAGTAAGACCATCTGTCAGGGTGACTATTACGACTTCTTCGGACGCAAGCTCACCCAGACTGGACAGTACAAATATACCTCGCAGTATAAGGACAGTATCGTCACACTGACCCTGACTGTTAACCCGGTAACCTATTCGGAGAAACGCATCGTGATCACCGATAAGTCCACCTCGTACATCGGTAAGGACGGCAAGACTTACTACACCTATATCCACGACGGTAAGTTGTACGACAGCTTGCAGGTAGGCAACAACCTATTCGTAGAGCATGAAGTGAACCATTACGGTTGCGATAGTCTGGCACGCCTCATCATCGTCGTATCCAGTCACTACTCCGACTGGACACCGATGCCGCTCTGTCCGGGTTCGGAGATCAAGATTGATGGCGACACCATCCGTCAAGCCGGTCTCTATACCTTCCTCCGCCGCAGCCGCGTCACCGGAGAGATGGATAGTATCTGGCGTGTAGAGGTCTATGACGCTCCGGCATACGAGTTCGACCTCAACACCGAGATGTGTGACGGCGATACTCTGTTCATCGGTAACAAAGCTGTTACGCGTGGAGGTCAACAGGATGTGGTACTCAAGACCGTGGACGGCTGCGACTCGATCTTCCACCTCGATGTGAAGATCCATCCGTCCTACCGCTTCGAGACGAGTGCAACGATCTTCGACTATGAGACCTACACATGGGATCAGAACCACCAGACCTACAACGTAAGCGGCGTTTACGAGAAGTCCTTCCCGACCAAACAGGATCCGGATTTCAGCTGCGACAGTACATATGTGCTAAAGCTGAACGTAATCACTACCAAGCGGGTGAACACCGAGTTCACGCTCTGCGAGGGACAGGAATACACTTGGCGTGGTAAGACCTACACGGAGGAAGGCTTCTACACCGATACGGTGGCGAACAAAGCATCCCTGCAGTCGGCGATCTACACGCTCCACTTGATTGTAGCGCATCCGACCTATATCAGTACCGCTACAGCCGGTGAGATATGTGCCGATGACAAGAACTTCCAAATCACCTTCACCTACACCGGTGTTAAGCCGACGTCCTACAGTATCTACTACGACCAGTTGGCGAAGGACGAGGGCTTTGTCGATGTCATCGATCAGCCGTTCCTCGGTGAGGACCACTTCGCTACCGGCGATGTACCGGCGAAACCGGAGGTGATCTACCTCGATCATACGGCGTATATCCGTCCGAACAAGTACACGATGAGTCTCGTGCTCGACAACGGCGTCTGCGGTATCAGCCGCGCCGATAATATCGAGCTGACCGTCAAGTACCCGAGTTGGATCTTAGAGCAGAACTGGAACGATATCGTCGTACCGCTCAAGCAATCGCTCAACGGTGGATACGAGTTCTCGCAAGTAGACTGGTTCGTCAACGGTGTTCGTCAGCAGAACAATGGTAAGGGTTACCTGCAGCATAGCTTCAGTGACGGCGACGAAGTGGTAATGGTAGCTACCCGTAAGGGTGAGAACTACTCCATCGAGACCTGTCCGCTCGTCATCGGTCTCCAGCAGAACCTATCGTACGACGATCCGATCCTCGTCTACCCGACTCAGGCTCCGCGTGCGCGTGCCCGCGTTAAAGTAAAGGTATCGCGCGCAGGTGCGTATGAGTTGTATAACGCAACCGGTATCCTCCTCTCCGGCGGTCAACTCGACAGCGGTGAGAACGAGCTGCTCCTACCGGCAACCTGCGGTATCTACTTCATCCGCGCTACCCAAGGCGATGAAGTAACGAGCCACAAAGTGCTCATCTACTAATACGAAAAAACCTCGCGAATCAACTCGCGAGGTTTTTTTTCCAGAACACGGAAGTAATATCAATCCAACTGTCGTCCTCCCGTTTGTAAAGCCGTTGGTTGGTCTTCTCACTCTTCAGTCCGCCGAGCGCTTCGATATACGGGCCGAGTTTGACGTAATCAAAAGCCTTCTCATCCTTCGGCATGTTCATTCGTCCCGAATACCACGCCGTCTTCAAACCGCCGACTTTCAAGTACTCGGCCCTTTTCGCTACCTCTTCCGGCTCGGCATCGCCGCCCATGAAAGCAACGCAGGTGATAAGCCCTTTATAGCGGCCCGTCAGATCGTCCAACAATTCTTCGTTCACTTCCTCCCCGATGTCCTCCGCCAAATGCGGGCTGTGGCATCCGGGGCAGTGACACGGACAATTAGAGAGATTAAGGGCGAGTGTTACCTCGCCCGGAATCTCTTGAAAAACGATGTCAAAAGAAGCTACTTTCAGCATTTCGGTGCTTTCTGTTTCTCTGCGTAATAGCGTCGAGCCGCCTCTTTCTGACGTGCCTCCGAGAAGTTCGATACACGCTTCATGTAACCGATCACGCGGGTCAGATAGTCCACGTTCTTGCTGTGGCAATGCGGACACTCCTTCAGATAACGCTTGTCGATATGACCGCAGTCGTTACAAATCGTGTTCGGGATATTGAAGGTAAAATAGTTACATCCTTCAACAGCCGCTACGCGCAATAACTGACGGTACTGCTCCTGGCTCAGATGCTCCTCGAGGTTGCAGTGCAGTGCGCTACCACCTGTCAGGTGCTCAATGTACTTACGTCCGTGCAGACGGAAACGATCGAGTACGTTCAGGCTCTTGTCCTCTACGATGTAGAAATAGCTGTTGTAGCAGTCGCGTGGAACAACATAACCGTCTTCGCGGTCCCATTTCGCATGCTTCACACCTACGTTCTCTGCCGGGATCATCTCGCAGTTGAACATCACGTCCTTCGTGCGGTACTCTTTGTTCTTCTTCTCGATGATACCGAGCAGCTCCTGCACGAAGTGTGCGTACTCCGGCGTATCCTTGATCTCCAGACCCAGGAACTCAGCAGCCTCTACCAAACCGTTCACACCGATCGTCAGGTACTGACGGCCGATATTGATATAGCCGGCGTCGAACAGCGGCAGCATACCGCGCTCTTGCAACTGCTTGAGGTTCTCGTTGTAAGCCAACTGCACCTTGTGCATCAGGTCCACGATCTCTTCTACATAAGCCTGGTACGGGATGTTGTTACGCACCGCGTACTGGATAGCACGGTTGAGGTTGATGGTGAGCACCGACTTCGAACCCGTCGAGATACCGCCTGCACCCAGCGTGTAGCTGAAGCTGTTGTCCGTGATCGCGTTACGCAGACGGCAGCAGCTGGAGAGGCTGTCCGCATTGTCGGATACGTAGGTGAAGAACGAGTGACCCTTCGCGTACATCTCTGCCGTGAAATCGCCGTACTCCTTATCCTTGATGTCGCCGTTCTCAGCTAGCAATGCCATCGTCTCAACCGGGAAAGTGAGCACGGTGCGGGTACGCTCCTCGTTGAACCAGTTCATGAAACGTTTCTGCAACCAGTTCAGACCGTCCCAATGCGGAGCCTCACCGTTCGGGAAACGGAAGTGCTCGAACAGGCTCTGGAAATAGTAACGGTCGTAGTAGCTGATGTTCCAGAATACCGACTGGTAGTTACGTGCACCCGAAGGCTGGTTCAGACTGTAAACCACCTGCTGGAAGTAGTCGCAGATCACCTGGTCGATCGTACGGCGCTTGATGCTCAAGTCCACGATCTCGTCCGCACGCTTGTAGTAGTCCTCGCCGTATTCCTGCTCAATGAAATAGTTCATATACATAAGGAACTCGGGCGTAGCGCACGCGCCTGAGAGCATCGAACTCACCATGAAGACCATGTTGATGAATCCTCCGCAGAAAGACTTCAGGTTCTTCGGAGGCGTTGCATTGCCGCCGATGGATTTCGTACCGCCGATCAACCACGGATACATCGTGATGGATGCACAGTAGTTCGCCAGGTTGGTCTCGTCGTTCTTGTAGATGAAGTGCTGATTGAGCAAGCTCATGTACTTGTCGCTCAACTCCTTGCCGAACATCTCTTTGATGCGCTCGGTCAACAGACGGCGGTTCAGACGAATGAAGCCCTGCTTCGGCAGCTCACCGATGAGCGTCGCGATGTTCTTGTGCTCCACATTCGCATTCGCATCGAACTTCGAACCCTCTGCGGCGTTACTTGCCTGCACGTAGTTCATCATGAAGTCCAGACGACGCTGCGTCTCACGATCCTCTGTGTGCCCCTGGCGATAGAGAATGAACGCTTTCGCTACTTGATAGTAACCCTCTGCCATGAGTGCTACCTCCACTTGGTTCTGAATCTCCTCGACCGTCAGATCGTTATGTACTCGTAAGTGCGAGAGGATAGCCCCTAATGTCTCTTCCGTCGCAAACGCACCTACTGCTAAGAATGCCTTCGAAATGGCATTTTTGATTTTGTCAATGGTAAAAAGTTCCTTCTTACCGTCACGTTTGATAATGTATGTTTCCATAATATAGTGTATAAATCTTTTTTAGCGCGAAATCGAGTGCAAAGATACTACATTTTTTTGAATTGTGCAAATTTTTCGACAAAAAAAGTTATTAACAATTAGCAAAAGTTATCCAAAACAAAAACACAAGTCGCTGATTTTCAGCAACTTGCATTTTTAAAAATATTCAAAAGTTGTCCAAAATAAAAAGTTTTCAACAATTCTTGGTCAACTTTTTAGAAAATTTAATGTTCAAACACAAAACGGCTCGCCGAAGCGAGCCGTTCAGGAATATTCAGTCGTTTGAATTACTTAACGAGCGTACCGAATGCGTTGTACTCAGCACCGTTCTTGCGGATGATCAGTTGACCGTTGCGCAGGAACTTAACTGCCTTCACAGCCTTTGCCTCAACATTCTCAACACCTTCCGGAAGAACGACCTCGAACAGCAGATACGATGCATCACCGTTACGAACGCTGTTGTTGTAGATCGGAGCTGCCAATGCTACATACTCACCTGCTTCCAGATCCTCACCGAAGAAGGTGCTCATGAGCAGATAAACATTGCCTTGGAGAACGTAATCCGATACAGCACTCTTACCAGCCAGAAACTCAATCCAAGAATCAACCTCTTCGTTCAAAGAAGCCTGCTTGAAATCAGACTCATACGAATCATACTCTGCTTTCGTCTCAATAGCAAAGAAATACGGATCATCGTTAGACGGCAGGAATACAAGGGTATCGTTTGCATAAACCATCTGGATCTTGTTATCCGACAGCGGGAAGCTGTTCAGCGTCAGATCATATACATTACCGTCGCGACCCATCAAAAGGGCTGTAACATGGTACGAACCATTCTCATTCAGGCTTACCTCTACATTACCTTCATGGAAGTGAATCGTTTTACCATCGGCACGGAGGTATGAATAATCATAATCCATCACCTCGTTCGTATAAGTTCCTATTGCCGTAGCACGAGTGGTATCAGTCAGGTTGGACAAGGTTACGAATACAGCAGAATCTGCACTGTATCCCAAAATTTGCCACCAACCGGCCGTAGCCTGTTTGTCGTTCATATTCAGATCGTCGATTGCAATAGAAATGGTATCTCCCGTCGGAATAACCGGAGCATCCAGAAGATCGATATCAATCATAGCTTCATATTGTTGCATCAACTGATAGAAGTACATGAAATAATTATAATCTTCCTCACTTTGACTCGTCGAATATTGCTGATAATAGTAGAGAGCATATTGATAAGCCAACCTATACATTTTATAAGCTTCAGCATTATATGCAGAAACCTCTACAATAAAGTCATAATCAAACGAACGGTTGAGCGTATCTACGAGGCCTGTTGCAGATACATGATACTTCGAGCTATTCTCGCCTTCAGAATCGTATGCGATAGCGAAAGCGCCTTGCAGCAGCACCGTATCACCGACAGCGGCAACGTGTTGAATAGCTGCCTTCTTATTAGCATCTGCTACATAGTTACCAGCTATTTTATTGGTCTCACTGTTTTTGAACATGAAAACCGTTACAACGTTCGTATCCGCATTAAGGGTTATCAACTCCCATACGCTATCCGTCGGGTAGTATGCGCACTCTGCGAAAGTAATGCCGCTAACCTCATCATTCGTTAACAAACGCGTCAGGTGAGCCTTCGTTGCTTTGGGTGCTTTAAGAGCAGCAAACGACTCAACGTCGATCTTCTTCGTCTCCATACCTGCCTTCATAGCAGAGAGATCTTGATTCTTAACAGCAAACTGCGGTGCAGCTACTGCACTCAGGGCAACTAAAATGCCCATGAAAAGTGTAGAAATCTTTTTCATAATCTTTTTTGTTTTGTTAAAATAAACGTTATTGTTTTGTTTTGATTTTCTTTCAAAATGCAACAAAAATCGCGCAAAGGTACTACATTTTTTTGAAATACGCAAATTTTTTTTGCTTTTTGTTCAAAAAAACGCACTTTTTCCTATCTTACTGCCCAATTTGGTATCCCATTATGTTATACAACATATTATTCACCCGAATCAGCAGCTGCCCGTCCCGCAGAATTTTCTGTGCTGTTTTGGGCGTCACCGGCTGCGTAACAGCCTCTGTAGCTTGCGTGCAGTGCGTGAGGTAATCGCTGTAAGTTATGATATCTCCGGAGCCGTTCATCGTCACCTGCACTTCGGCAAAGCGGCGGTTAGAACTTGAGCCACCCACCGTGAAAGTCACGTTATCCGCATTACCGGTCCAGGTACTGCCGCTGAGCGTACCGGTATCTACCGTGATTGAATTGGTGCCGTCGCCCGTACCGAAAGTGAGATAGATCTGCGTCATCGCCTGCGCGCTTACCGTCATCGTATTACCCGGATAGCAACGCACCGCCTCACCGGTGTTATAGTATTTCGGCACGTTCGATCCAGCCGTTCCCTTTCCGAAAGTGATGGTCACATTCTCCTGCGTCACCGTCGTCACAGCATCGCCATTTCCGTACCCCTGCGCCTTCATGTTAATCGTCTGCGTCACCGGTACGGCGGCCCCTTGCGTCACCTCCGCATGGGCAAACACGGCATGATAACTGATGTTATGCGTCACAGCCGGCAATGCAGCTACCTTGGTATAGCAGGTCGGTGCGTCTTGGGTCGTACCCTCGATAACAGTACTGCTCCATCCTACAAAACTCTCACTCGTCTCGGAGCAAGAAGCCGGAGCGGCAGGAAGTGTAGCCGGCACGTTATTCGCCGCCACCGAGTCCGTACGGAGCAACACGCCATCCGCATACCAGTTCACACCGAACTTGGCATTCGTAGCCGGCGTATAACCGCCACCTTCGCAGGTCGGTGTCATCGAAGACAGACTCACCGTTTGACCTACTTTCGTGCCCCATATATATTCCACCAACTCCGGATAATCAATAAACGGATTGCGGTTGTTCTGCTCCCCATATACCCCCTGATTGCGGTCAATCTCTTTCTGCGACACCGGATCATTGCGGTGCCATTCAAGCAGGAAAGAGAGGCTGTAACTCGTCAGGTTCGTCGGGTTCGAAGTGAACATATTGGATCCGTATCCTGAGTTCAGCACATTCGTCCTATAACGCGCGACCATATAAAAGAACGTGCGCGCGAGATCGCCCTTGTATTGATCATCCGGTTCGTAGCACGTGCCGCTATAACCGGCTTTGGACGACGTACCGAGTTTACCCAACGCATGATGATCCGGGTCGTTCGAGATACCTTTATTCGTGCCTACCACACCGTACGGGTAGTTCGACCGCAGGTTATTCACACGCGCATCCGTAGGATAAACATTGAACATATCCGACACCATCGGCCCCGAACCCAGCCAGGACTGACAGCACACGTGCTCTTTGTTCCATCCGTCGCACACATACTTCTGGGGGTTATTGGCATCATCGTACGTAAAACGACAGGTCGAATAGACATCCCAGAGTGTGTCGGCATAGAAATCCGTATTCAGGTAATGGCTCTCCAGCGCCTTGTACGAGATCTCGTTATAATTGCGCGAGATACAGGTCTTCAGGGCATTGAGGATACTTTCCGCACCCGTTTTACCATCCACATCATCGTAGTAATTGGCAGGTACGGCAGCTACGCCGGTCACTACATTCGCCGAAAGGCTGACACAACACAGCGTACAGAGTACGGCAAACAAAATTCTTTTCATGGTATAGTATATATTATAAAATCTCGTGTAAAATCTCACTTACGGTCGGGTGCGGGAAAACCACCTGTTCCATCTCGGCGGTCGTGTAACCCATCCGTACGGCAAACGAAGCCGCAGCCACAAACTCCGAACAGGGGTTACCGATCATATGTACGCCAAGTACGCTGTGGTTCTTCGCATCCACGATCATCTTGCATAAGCCCGTCTCGCCTTCGTTCTCTGCCATAAACCGTCCGGAGAACGTCATCGGCAGTTTCTTCACCTCCACCGGTATGTTCATCGCTTCCGCTTGCGCCTCGGTGATACCCACCGACGCGATCTCGGGGTTCGTATAAACGACCGACGGAATGGCATTGTACGCTATCCGCTGCAGCGGGATGATCTTGAGCATCCGCCCAACTGCTACTTCCGCCTGACGAGCTGCCACATGCGCCAGCATGATCTTACCCGTCACATCGCCGCACGCATACATATTCGGCAGGTTGGTCTTGCAGAAATCGTCCACTACGATCGCACCGCGGTTCAGTTCGATATTCTTCAGCGCTTCCAGGCCGTTCAGGTTCGCCCGACGGCCCACGCTCACCAAAATCTTCTCGGCTTCGTACTCCACTCCATTCGCCGTCACTTTACCGCCCTCGATGGACTCGACGCGGGTCTCTGTTAAGATATTAATCCCCGCTTTCTTGTATTTCTCTGCCAGCACCGCTACTACCTCCGGATCGAGGTTCGGCAATATCGTCGGCAGGGCTTCGATGACCGTCACCGGCACACCCAGCTCGTGGTATAGCGTCGCAAACTCCATACCGATCACGCCGCCACCGACGATAATAATCGACTTCGGCAGTTCGGTCGCATTGAGTGCATCGGTGCTGTCCCAAACAGCAGGATTATCTTTGATACCGGGGATAGGCGGAACGAAGTTCGTCGAGCCCGTGCAGATCATCAGGTTCTCTGCCTCATAGGTCTCGCCGTTGCAGGAGATGGTCACCAGTTCGTCCGTGCGGCTCTCCACTTTCGCAAAACCATTCACCAGCGTGCAATGCTCATTATTAAGGCGCTGCTTGATGCCGGCTACTAACTTACGGACCACGATGGTCTTGCGTTTCTGCATGGCAGCAAAATCGAAACGCACCTCATTCGCCGTCACGCCGTACTTGGCAGCGTGCGTCGCGTTATAGTACTGCTTCGCGCCGTACAACAAGGACTTGGTCGGAATACAACCCACATTGAGGCACGTACCGCCTACCGTGTTCTGCTCAAAGAGCACCACATCCTTACCGGCCTTACTTGCCTTCTCTGCCGCGGTATACCCCGCAGGTCCTCCACCTATAATGGCTAAAAAATATCTCATAGACTTCGTAAATAGATTCTAACGGCTTCCGCGATCATCTCCGAGCACGGCCGCTTCTCGTAATACTGCTGCGTGCGCTCAGCCGGCTTCGGCTCTTCGGGTCTGGGTGCCAGCCCTAACAACTCGGCGCAGATCAGACTGCCGTATTGGGCCTTGAACTTCCCGGCGAGGTCTTGCACGAAGGCGTAGTTCGCCATCTTGCCCTCGTTATCGTGCGGCGTACATGACCCTTTCTCCAGACCTGCGAGTAGAAACATACCGCTCGCCGCACCGCATACCAAACGCATGCGACCCATACCGCCGCCGAACGAAGCCGACAGCCGCAAGGCTAATGCTTCATCCGTGATGCCGTACAGGTCCGCACAAGATGCAAAAACAGCTTGAGAACAATTGAATCCTTCTTTGAATAACGCTACCGCACGTTGCGCCCGCGCTTCTATTTGCTCCTCGCTCATGGTCATCGATCAGCAGCTCTCGAACTGGCGCAGGAAACGCACGTCGTTCTCCGAGAACAGACGCAGGTCCTTCACGCGGTACTTGAGGTTCGTGATACGCTCCACGCCCATACCGAACGCGTAGCCGCTATACTCCTTGCTGTCGATGCCGCATGCCTCCAGCACGTTCGGGTCCACCATGCCGCACCCCAGTATCTCTACCCATCCTGTACCCTTACAGAACGAGCAACCCGTGCCGCCGCAGATGTTACAACTGATATCCATCTCCGCACTCGGCTCTGTGAACGGAAAATAACTCGGGCGCAGACGGATCTTGGTCTCCGGGCCGAACATCTCCTTGCTGAAATAGAGCAGTGCCTCGCGCAAGTCAGCAAAGCTGACGTTCTTATCGATATACAGACCCTCTACCTGGTGGAAGAAACAGTGCGCACGCGCCGAAATGGCCTCGTTACGATAGACACGTCCAGGGCAAAGCACACGGATCGGCGGCTTCTGACTCGTCATCACACGCGTCTGTACCGAACTCGTATGCGAGCGCAGCAGCACGTCCGTCGGCTTCTGAACACCCATCTCTTTCTCTACGAAGAACGTATCCTGCATGTCGCGTGCCGGGTGCTCGGGGGCGAAGTTCAGCATGCCATACACGTGCTTATCATCCTCCACTTCGGGACCCTGCGCAATCGTGAAACCGATACGGGAGAAGATATCCTCTATCTCTTCGCGTACTAGCGACAGCGGGTGACGCGTACCCAGCGCAATCGGATCCGGCGTACGGGTTAAGTCAAGCTTATCCGCCTCCGCTTTCTTAGCCTCGAACTGCTCCTTGAGCTCGTTGATACGGCCCTCAGCCGTCTGACGAAGCTGGTTCAGCATCTGACCCAATTCCCGTTTCTCCTCGTTCGGCACATTACGGAACTCATTGAACAGCGCCGTTATCTCGCCTTTCTTACTCAGATACTTGATACGCAGAGCCTCTAACTCCTCTGCGTTATTAGCCTTCAACTCACTCACCTGCCCCAGCAGCGATTGTATATTATCTCTTAAAGCCATAATGCTATTTATTTTCAAAAAATCGTGCAAAAGTACAAAAATATTTTGACATATGCAAAAAAAATCGTAAATTTGCACCAAATTTGAAGAAAGTTCTATGGATCGGGAATTTATATTGATCAATATTATCGGTTTTGATAAGCCGGGCGTGACGTCGGCAGTGACGGAAGTGTTGGGTAAGTACGGTGCGTACGTGCAGGATATCGGGCAATCGAACCTGCATCACCAGTTGAACCTCAGTATCCTCATTCGGGTCGATGACCCGACACAGAGCGGGGACATGATCAAGGAGGTGCTGTTCTGCTGTTCGCGTCTGGAGATGATCGTGCGGTTTACACCGTTGAGCGAAGAGGAGTATGCGGCCTGGGTGGGGCGTCAGGAGCAGGAACGGTACGTGATCACGCTCTTGGCACGGGAGATCAATGCCCGCCATATCGCCCGCGTGACAGAACTGGTGGCCAAACGGCAGTTGAACATCGACAATATCCTGCGTCTGAGCGAGCGCCCGAATGTGGAGATACCGATCGAGAAACGCCACAGCTGCATCGAGTTCTCGCTGCGCGGTAACCTATCGGACCGCGAGGCCTTGCAAAAAGAATTACTCGAAGTGTCTCGCGAAGAAGGGATCGATATCTCGTTCCAGAAAGATGATATGTTCCGTCGCAACCGCAGGTTGATCTGCGTAGATATGGACTCCACCTTCATCCAGACGGAGGTGATCGACGAGCTCGCGATGCGTGCCGGCGTAGGCGATCAAGTGAAAGCTATCACGCTCTCCGCCATGCGCGGCGAGATCGATTTCAAGGAGAGTTTCACGCGCCGCGTAGCCTTGCTCAAAGGCCTCGACGAGAGCGTGAAGCAAGATATCATCGACCATCTGCCGATCACCGAAGGTGCGGACCGCCTCTTCTCGGTACTCAAGCGTTGCGGTTTCAAGATCGCTATTTTGAGCGGCGGATTCACGTTCGTGGGCAAGTACCTGCAGGAACGCTTCGGTGTCGATTACCTCTATGCCAACACGCTGGAGGTGGAAGACGGCAAGTTCACGGGCCGCTATATCGGCGACGTGGTAGATGCCAAACGCAAAGCGGAGTTGCTGGAGCTCATCGCACAGGTAGAGCATATCGACCTGGCGCAGGTGATCGCCGTAGGCGACGGAGCGAACGACCTGAACATGCTCGGTAAGGCCGGTCTCGGTATCGCTTTCCATGCCAAGCCCAAAGTAAAAGAAAACGCCCAGCAGGCGATCTCGACGGTCGGGCTGGACGGTATTCTGTATTTCTTGGGATTCAAGGACGCGTTTCTTAAGTAAGCGTCTCTTCCAACAGTTTTCTTTTGCGGATACAGAACAGTCCGCAAGCGAGGATGCAGTACACGCCCGTGAGGATCCACAGGGCGATGTACTCCGTGCTGGTCGTTGCCAGGGACGCGCCCATCGAATTGATGTGGATATACGCGTGCGCACCGTGCGTATAGGGGATACAGGTCGCGATATACCACCATGCATCGGGGATCATCTCCTTCGGCCAGGATATACCGGCCATAAAGAGGAAGATCAGCGAAGTGGAGATGAGGATCACCAGACCCGACTCGCGATTGCGGATGAAGACCGACACGCAGAGCGAGAAGAAGATGATCGCCAGCAGGTACGGCACGATCAGCAGTTGGATATCCCAGAACGAACCGATATGCGGGATGTCGAACAGACGCGGCAGCGCGCACAGCAGGATGGTCGCCAGGGCGTAGTAGATCGTGAAACAAGCGCCGGCACGGCCGAAAAGTGAACTGAAAGTATATTTCTCCTCATTCTCCTCACGGATCGTACCGCCTAACATACAGATGCCGAAGAAAAGCGTCTGATGAAGAATCAGCATCAGCACCGCCGGAATGAGGAACGAACCGTATCCGCCGGTCGGCGTAAAGAGCGCCGTCTCGGTATAAGGGGCATCCTGCACAAGCGCCCACGCCATCTCCTGACCGATACCCATCTGCTCATAGCGGTCGATCTGGATATTGCGCATCGACTCCAGCATGACGTTGTTGCAGCTGAGGTAGATGGCTTTCATGTACAGGAAAGACGACATGTCGCAGTAGAGCGATATATGGGCCTTGCCAAGCGGGTCGGCGAGCTGACGGGCAAAATCGCGGGGGAAATAGATGATACCGTGCACTTTCTGGTCCCGCAGAAGCATCTCCGCCTCTGCCATCGAAGTGCAGGTATGGGTGAGCCGGATATCCGGCGCCGCGTTCCATTTATGCAGGAACTCCCTACTCTGCGGCGTGTTACTCAGGTCCACCACCGCAACCGGCACGTTCGTTATCTGCTCGTTCCAATAGAGGGCTTTGTAGATAAGCGGGTACGCGAGGGTCGCGACGATGAAGATCACCGTCACACCCGGATCGCGGAAGATACGGAGCAACTCCGTCACAAACGCTTTTACTATCGGATATTGAAACTTAGTCATCTTTCAACTTTAAACTTTCAACTTTCAACTTTACTTGAGCGGATAATTCCAATAAACTAAGGCACGATGCAGACGCGGTGCGACGCATAGCGAGGCGAGCATGAAGACCGTCAGGGCGAGCATGTTCGGGATACTGTTCTCCACCGGCGCTGCCATCAGGGCTTCGTTCACATAAATGAGGTAATAATGACGCAGCGGCTCCATATACGACAGCGCTCTAACCGGCGGCAGCATCGCCATCTGCGGGTACGTAAACCCGGAGAGTGAGAAACCGAGCATAGAGTACAAAGCCCCTATCGACAGGGCATCACGCAGGGTCGGCAGCAGTCCGATGAGGGTGATACCGAGCGCTTCCATCGCGAAGATAAAGAGCACCAGACCGAACATCAGCCGCGCCGTACTACCATAGACGGGGAAGCCCGCAAAACGGAAGAGGATGACATGGCAACCGATACCGAGAATGAGGTAAATCAGCGTATAAGGAATGAGTTTACCGATCATGGCGACGGTGTAGTTCCCTCCTGCCACCCGCAGCCAAGTGTGCGACGAACGGGACTTGAGCTCAAAACCGATTGCGAAAATCGTCAGCATCAGGCAGATAAGGCCGAGGATACCCGGCAGGATGGTGCTTACCAGATAGACGGAGTAGTTTCCCCAGGGGTTCGCCACCATATGGCCCTCGATCGCGAGCGGTTGGATACGATGCATGATCACATCGTCCGGCAGACCTTTCTTACGCAGCACCTCGCGCTGGAAAGCACCGGAAACGAGGTTGGCCATGGTGAGCATCTGCTTGTAGGCCGTGTTACCACCTACGGTGTAGGAGTTGGTGACATAGAAATCGATCTGCGGCCGTTTGAGCGACACCAGATCGCGGTAGAACCCTTCGCGAATAACGAAGATACCGTACAAATGCCCTTGCTGCATCGCCTCGCGCGCCTCGGGATAGGAGTTCGTGACGAGGCATATATCCACCGACGGGGTCGCCTGCATCTCATGGATCAGTCGCCGCGAGATGGAGGTCTGATCCATATCGACCACCGCAATCGGCATCTGCTCCGCCGTTCCTCCTTGCATGAGGGTAAGGAAGAAAAAAGTCGAGAGCAGCATCACGCCAACCGACGCAAAGAGGTACAGCGGTCGCGCGAACATAATATGCAGTTCGCGCACCATCACACGCCATATATTAAGGAGAATGGTCTTCACTATTCAGCAACCAACGCAGTCATGCCCGGACGAAGATTCGGAATGGTCATCGTCGGACGGCACTTCACATCGAAAGTACGGACATCATAACCGCCGTTCTGCTTGGTCGAACGCCAGGTAGCGTACGTGCCCATCGCTTTGACATGCGTGACGGACAGCGAGTACTTGACGTTATCGCCGAGCGCCGGGATAGTAACTTGAATGACGGAGCCCAAGGGGAAACGCGAGAGCATGTCCTCGCGAACGGAGAACGTGAACCACACATCCGTCAGATCGACGATGGACATGACCGGACTACCCTGTCCGACCAGTTCGCCTACTTTCGGGAAGAGTTCACTCACCTCTCCGTCACAGGGGGACAGCAGGTATTTCTCTGCCTCCGCCGCCGCTACTTCCTGGAGGATACCGTCCACCTTGGCTACTTGGGCCTCAGCAGCGGCCTTATCTTCCTCACGGGCACCGGCGAGCGCCATCTGGTACTGACTGCGGGCGGCCTTGACGGTTGCTTCCGCGGCTTTGTACTGCGCCTCTACCTCATCGCGTTTCTGCGCACTCACGACGCCTTTGTCGTACAGACGCTGTACACGCTCGTAGCTCTTGCGGTAGATCTCCTCACCCGCTTTGGCTTTCTGGTACAACTCATACGCACCTTGCACCTGCTCGCTGCGGGCACCGTTCTTGGCTTTCTGGTTGACGGCTTCCGCCATCTCACGCGCCGCTACCGCCTGGGCTTTCTTGGCTTCCACCTCGGGGGAGTAGATCGCTACAAGCGTATCGCCTTTCTTGACCGTCTCACCTTCCTCAAAGAAATAGGCCTCGATACGTCCCGGCACCTTACCGGACACGCGGTACTCCGCCGCCTCGGCTTCTCCCTGGATGAGGATCTTCTCCGGACGCATGGCGATGATACCCACGATCGCCACAATGACAACCACTGTCAGCAACGCAATCAGTCCGAACAGCAGACTTCCTTCTTTCACTTTCTTCATATCACAGTTTTCCTAAATATTTACGTAAGAGTGTTTCAGTTGTCTTCGCCTCCACCTCGGCATCAACGAGGTCGGTGGCTGCCGCGAGCCATGCCGTCTGGGCCTGCATCAGTTCGGAGGCGGTGATCATACCGGCGTCGTACGACTCCTGCGCCATGCGGAGCACCTCGGCGGCGTTGTTCTGCGTCAGACGTGCCAGCACGATCTTCTGCTGCGCCTCCACCAGTTTCTGGTTCGCCTGCGTGGTCTGCAGCGTGAGCAGTTCACGGGTCTCCTCGGTCTTGAGGGCTACCGCATTCGCCGTGTGCTTGGCAGCTTTGTAACGCAGGATATCGTCCGCATGCACGATCGGCACGTTGACCACCACGCCCGCGGAGAAGAAGCCCTTACCGTCCCAGTTGCTGCTGAAGCCGTTATCGACGTTGGGGTTCGTGTAGATATATCCCGCCGAAGCGATGATGTTCGGTTGCAAGCCGGCAGCAGCGAGCTTGGCATTAGACTTGGCGATCTTCTCTGCCTGCTCCAACAGCTGTATCTCCGAGCGGTTGGCAACCGCCGCTTCGGCATCCACTGAATCCACCGGCAGCGAGGTCTCGTCAATGCCTTTCTCGTCCAGCGCAAAAGCCGTAGAGAGCGGCAGACCGCACACCTGCGCGAGCGCCATGTTCGACAGCGTCAGTCCGTTCTCTGCCTGCAGTTTCTTCACCTCTGCCTCCCCGCGTTTGGTCGTCACCTTGAGCAAGTCCGCCTGTGTCACCAGTCCCTCATCGAGGGCGTTCTGCACGTCCTGTTCGAGTTGCACAAGCAGGTTGTAGTATTGGTTCGCCAGCTCTTTCTTCTTCGACACGGACACTACGCGCCAATAAGCCTCATCCACCGCATAGATCGTCGTCTCCCGCTTGGCCTCGGACTCGATGGAAGCGATGTCCTCCGTCGCCTGCGCGATCTTGTAGAGCTGAATCAGTCGTCCGCCTACCCAGATAGGCTGCGTGATTCCGACTTGTGCCACCAGCACATGCCTCAGGTCGGGTGACAATTTGTCATACAGCACCTGATACGCATCTGCAATCTTCTGTCCGGCTTTCGCTTCGATGTCCTTCACCGCATCCTCGAAAATCGTTCCCTTAGCGGCCGTCTCCATCTTACCGAGCGTACTCTCTCCGCTCCATACGAAAGACGAGGTGCCGTCCGGATTCACGGTCGCCGTACCGAACGAGAGGGCGGTCGAGTTAGCCAATAAATGGGCATCGAGGGAGTTCCACATATAACTGCCGTTCGCCGTGATACGGGGGAACATCGCCGCCAGAGCCGCCTGACGGTTATACTTGGCTGCCAGTTGGGTCTCCTGCTGCGCTTTGGATGCATTACCGGATGTCAACGCCAGATCGCGGCACTGCGCCAAGCTGTAGTGCAAGGTGTCGCCGGCGAATAAAGGAGTATAGAGTACCGAACACAGAATACAGAGTACGATATGTTGTATTTTTCTCATCGTTTAATAGTTTTTTAGCCGCATGCTATGCAACAAAAAGCGTGCCAGCATTATACCATTGTTCTAATTTTTCGTTAAAAGCTCTTCGGTCGAGGGTCTTTGCCCAAGTCTGAACGGTCTCAGTCATGTCCTCGAAATGCATCGTCACCGTGCGCCGCCACATGCGTTTCTTCGGTTTCAGTTTGGAGAACCGACTGCTCTCCAGTCCGCGCATGCGGCAAAGGATGACCTTCACGCCGGCAGGCAGTTCGCGGCATACCTCGTATGCCAACCTGCGGTTGCCGATCACTTCCTTATCCACCGTCTTCACGTGCCCCGAGGGATAGAAACAGATCTGCTTGCCGGCCGCCAGACTGTCCAGCACGATGCGGCTCAGTTGACCCGCAGCATTCGCCTTGTCCTTTAAACTATCCACTTTCGACTTTCCACTCTCCACTTTCATCAGATCCGGCACCTCAATCGCATCCGCTTTGCGGAGGATATAGCCGTAGAACCAATGCCGCATGAACAGTTCGTCCGTCAGCGGACAGATCGGCAGCCACCACTCTTCGGAGAAGAGCAGAAGCGGGTCGATATACGCTGTGTGGTTCGGCAGCACCAGATGCACCGCCTCGTCGCGCAGCAACTCCTCCCCCGTCACCCGAATGTCGTAATGCCAGTGAAAGAAGAACTTCGTTATTTTACCAAGAGTGAATCTATTCATTGAATATTTTTTATAAATCTTTTATAATATTTAGTAATGAGTCATTCTTTCTATTAAAGAAGAGCGCGTCCATGCCTGCCGCTTGTGCACCAAGAATATCGGTCGTCATCGAGTCGCCTATCATCAGCACCTCCGAGGGCTGCAAACCGCAGCGACGCAGGGCTTCCTCATAAAAACGCACGTCGGGTTTGTCGTACCCGATGTCCATCGAGATATACGTATCTTCGAAGAACGGCAGGATGCCTGCGTGCTCCAGACGCGAACGCTGCAGATGACCGAAACTGTTGGAGGCAGCGAAGAGCCGGTACCCTTTGGCCTGCAGCTGCTCGAGCATCTCGCGTGCCTCGGGAACGAGCGTGTGGGTCGTACCCCATGCCGCGCGGAAAGCGTGCTTGAACGGATCCACCGCCGACTCCGGATAGCCAATCGTAGCAATGAACTCCTTGGGGTACAGCTCCATCACTTCGGCGATCGTATGCAAGCCGTGCTTGGCCTCGGAGAAGAGCCGACCGCTTATCTCAAAGAAGATTTCGAAGTACTCCGGATGCTCGGGAAGTGCCGCCTCAAACGCCTCCCGACAACAAGGAATGTAGTCGAGTAGCGTATCGTCAATATCAATAAAAATAGCTTTGTACTTCATCTTAAACTAAAAAAAAGAACCACTTCCGTGGTTCCTTGTCGGGTAGGCGAGATTCGAACTCACGACCTCCTGCTCCCAAAGCAGGCATTCTAACCGGGCTGAACTACTACCCGCTCGGCTTTGCAGAGCGGGTAGTAAATCGTTCGAGCGAAGCGAGATAAGAACTACTACCGAGCCCATGCTTATCCGAAAAGCGGCTGCAAAATTACTGCTTTTTTTTGATTTATGCAAATTTATTTGCAAAAAAATGCTATAATTCAACCGTTTGGCCCTTTTCGGGTACCTCTACGTGCTTAAATCCCGCTTCCTCCAGATGCCCCTTATACGTCGCGGCCGCCTCTTCTTCGCCGTGCACCACAAACACCTGTTTCACTTGGTCTGCCATCAGACTGCGCGTCAGATAATCGAGCATCTCGCGGTAGTCACCGTGTCCGGAGAAACCCTCCAACTTGGTGATCTGCGCTTTTATCTTACGGTCCTGTCCGAAGATAGATATCCACTGCAGTCCGGGTTCCTGGATACGTGCACCGAGGGTCGTCGGGGCGCAGTAACCGACGATCAGCACCGTGCATCGCGGATCGGATATATGATTCGCCACGTGATGCTTGATACGTCCGGCCTCCAGCATGCCCGAAGCGGAGATGATGATACAGGGTTCTTCCTTGTGGTTGAGCGCTTTGGAATCACTGATGTCCGTGATGTAACGCAGCGTATTAAACCCGAACGGATCAGCGTCGTACTGCACCGTGTCGCGCACTTCGTCACTCAACTCATCGAGGTAGAGCCGGAATATCTGGGTGGCGTTCGTACTCATCGGGCTGTCCACATAAACCGGTATCTGCGGCAGACGACCGTCGTTGTAGAGCTGGTTCAACACATAGACGATCTCCTGCGTACGGCCCACAGAAAATGAAGGAATCAGCAACTGACCCTTGCGATAGACGCAGGTGTCATCCACGATACCGAGCAACTGCTCTTCGGTCACTTCGTCCTCGTCATGCAACCGGTCACCATAGGTGGACTCACAGATCAGGTAATCGCATTGCGGGAAGAGTTGCGGCGGCGGCAGGATATGCGAATGAGGCCGTCCGATATCGCCCGTATAGGTGATGCGCTTCCATACCTTCTTCCCTTCACTCTTTAACTCTTTCACTCCTTCACTCTTTTCCTCCTCATACACTTCCAAACTACAAATCGCCCCACCGAGCATGTGGCCGGAGTTGGTAAAGGTAAGCAGCACATCGTCGAACAACCGGAAACGGCGGTCGTAACTGTAGGTCACGAAATGTTTCATTGCGCGGTTGACATCCTGCTGGTTGTACAGCGGCTCGATGAAGTATTTCTTGCCCTTCTCCTTATGCGGGTTCTGCTTGTCGATCTTCTTGTTGTACGTACGCACATCCTGCTCCTGGATAAAAGCGGTGTCGGCGAGCATGAGTGCACACAGATCGCGCGTCGCGGGGGTGCAGTAAATATCGCCTTTAAAACCGTTCTTCACCACGTACGGAATCAGGCCTGAATGGTCTATATGCGCATGGGAGAGCACGATGCAATCCAACTTGGCGGGATCAAAACCTAAGTCGCGGTTATCGGCATCGGTCTCCAGACCTTTACCCTGGTACATACCGCAGTCCAGCAGGATCGTATGACCGGAATCGGTGGTGATCAGATGCTTACTGCCCGTCACCTCACGAATGGCACCTAAGAATTGTATTTTCATGTTCAATTTCGATTTGCACGGCAAATTTACTGCTTTTTTTTGAAATACACAAGAGAAAACTTGTTTTTTAGGAAAAAACACAGGAAAATTTGCATATGTCGCAAAAAAGCAGTACTTTTGCAGTCGCAAAAGTGAATAAGTATGACGATAGCTATTTTTGGAAATGCGATGAAGTCGCGTACCTTGAGTGAGGTACAGCATATTTTGGCATTCATGGCGGAGAAGGGCATCAATGTGTTGCTGTCCCAGGAGTTAAGGCAGGAGCTGAACCTGCGTGAGTACCCGGGTTTTCCGGAGAACTGGGATGGTGACCAACAGCCTGAGAACGTGTACGGCGAGCCGATCGATTTTGCGATCTCGGTGGGTGGTGACGGTACGTTCCTGACGAGTGCCGCCGCGATCGGAGACAAGAACATCCCGATCCTGGGTATCAACTGCGGTCACCTGGGCTTCCTCGCCGAAGTGCAGACGGATGAGTTGGATGACATCCTCCAGAAACTCGTGAACGGCGAGTACACGATCGAGAAGCGGAGTTTGTTGCACCTGACGGTACTCGACAAAGACGGAGTTGCGAAGGACGGACTGATCCTGTCGCCGAACGCGCTGAACGAGATCGCGATCCTGAAGCAGGGTCTGACGAACATGCTGACCATCGAGACGAAGATCAACGGCGAGTTGCTGCACACGTATCACTCGGACGGTCTGGTCATCGCCACCCCGACGGGCAGTACGGCGTATAACCTGTCGATCGGTGGTCCGTTGCTCGTGCCGCAGAGCCGAGGTATGATCCTGACACCGATTGCGCCGCACAGCCTGACGGTGCGACCGATCGTGATACTGGACGAATGGAAGATCGACCTGAAGATCAGCAGCCGGTACGATGCGTACATGGTGTCGGTGGATGGCCGGAGTCAGAGCCTGAGTACGGACATGAGCCTGCATATCGAGCGGGCGGCGTACACGACGAAAGTGGTGCAGATCGGCGATAACGGATTCTTGAAATCGCTACGTAACAAACTCAATTGGGGGAAGTAAAGGTGATTGGTGATTGGTGATTGGTGATTGGTAATTGGTGATTGGTAATTGGTAATTGGTGATTGGTAATTGGTGATTGGTAATTTATGTTAGATTTTATTACATGGGATGTGGACCCGATATTGATACATTTCGGGGACGGAGGAATACGGTGGTACGGTTTATGCTGGGCGCTCGGTATCTACCTGTGCTGGATCGTGAACGAGCGGATGTACAAGCACGAGCATTGTCCCGCCGAATGGGCCGATTATCTGTTCTTTTACATGACCGCCGGCGTGATCATCGGTGCACGGTTGGGTCACTGCTGGTTCTATGAATGGCACCAGTACGGCGAGCCCTGGCACCTGTTCGGCTGGGAGTTCACGTACCGCAATCCGTATATCGAGAACCCCTTCCGGTTGCTGAAGATATGGGAAGGCGGTTTGAGCAGTCACGGCGGCGGTATCGGTCTGATCATCGCGGCGCTGCTACTCAACAAACAGAAGATGGCGCGTTATCCGCAGTTCGGTACGTCGTGGATATGGATACTGGACCGGCTGTGTATCGGCGTGTGCTTCACGGCGATGCTGATCCGTTTCGGTAACCTGATGAATAGCGAGATTTACGGTGGTCCGACAGACCTGCCGTGGGGCTTTATCTTCGTGCGGGACGGCCAGACGGTGCCGTGTCACCCGACGCAGATATACGAGATACTGTACTGTTTGGCGGCGCTGTGTGTAGTGATGCCGCTGTATTGGTACACGGATGCGCGGCGACGCGAAGGACTGCTGTTGGGGCTTTTCTTCGATATTGTGTTCGTGACGCGGTTTATACTGGAGTTCATCAAGAACGACCAGGAAGCATTCGAGGCCGGGCATGTGCTGAACATGGGACAGCTGCTGAGTATACCGTTTATCATCTTAGGCACGTACCTTATTATACGCGCGTATATGCGGCCGCTGAGTCCGGTGGTGGAGAAACAGCCGGAGAGTTTGGAGGAAAAATATCGGAATCATGACAAAAAAAGATCTTAGAATCGTATATTTGGGAACGCCGGAGTTTGCGGTGGCGGGATTAAGAGCGCTGGTAGAAGGCGGATATAACGTAGTAGCCGTGGTGACGATGCCGGACAAGCCGGCGGGTCGCGGTCACCAGATGCAGTACTCGGACGTGAAACGTTATGCCTTGGAGGTCGGTCTACCGGTGCTGCAGCCGGAGAAACTGAAGGACGAGGCGTTTATTGAAGAATTGCGTTCGTATAGGGCCGACCTGCAGATCGTAACAGCTTTCCGGATGCTGCCGGAAGTGGTATGGGCGATGCCGCGCTTGGGTACATTCAACGTACACGGCTCGTTGCTGCCGCAGTACCGCGGTGCGGCACCGATCAACTGGGCGGTGATGAACGGCGAGAAAGAGACGGGTCTGACGACTTTCATGCTCAAGCACGAGATCGATACGGGCAATATGATCCTGCAGGAAAAGATCGCTATCGGCGAGGACGAGAACGTAGGATCGGTGCATGACCGCTTGATGGCCTTGAGCACCAAGATGGTGCTGCGGACGGTGGATCTGATCATCGAGTGCGAGAACAAAGGAGTACCTGTGCCGACGACCCCGCAGCCGGAAGGCGGCGAACTGAAACCGGCACCGAAGATCTTCAAAGAAGACTGCGAGATCAAGTGGACCGAGAAGACCGCGGAGGAGGTACATAACTTCGTACGGGGACTGAGTCCCTACCCTGCTGCATGGTGTTCGTTAACCATCAAAGGTCAGCAATTCGAGAACGTGAAGATCTATTCGGTCGAAATATCCGATAAAGGAGCACTCGTGGTACCCTGCAAAGAAGGCAGTGTCGCGATTTTGGAACTGCAAGTTCCGGGAAAGAAACGTATGGACGCAAAGGCATTCCTAAACGGAATCCATAGATGATAGATGATAGATTATAATGCTATAATCGACAAGTACTACGGCAATTATCCGGAGTTGAGAAACGTGCTGGTGACGCATAGCCGGCAGGTGGCGGACCGTGCGCTGAAGATCGTGGATGCCCATCCGGAATGGACGGAGAGCGGTCTGGTGGATCGGGCTTTCGTGGAAGAAGCGGCGATGCTGCACGATATAGGCATCATCTTCTGCGATGCGCCGAAAATCTACTGCCGGGGGAGCCATCAGTATATCGAGCACGGTTATCTGGGGGCAGAGTTGCTGCGTGCGGAGAACCTGCCGAAGCATGCGTTGGTCGCGGAAAGGCACACGGGTACGGGTATCACGATCGAGCAAGTGGAGCGCGAGGAATTACCGATCCCCGAACGGAACTATTGCCCGCAGTCAATCGAAGAGAAAGTCATCTGCTACGCCGATAAATTCTATTCAAAAAGCCACCTCGGTGAGGAGGTAGCTATCGAGAAGATCAAATACAACATCTGGAAATACGGTCATGAGGCCTTTGTCCGGTGGAACGAGCTGGTTGCACTCTGCGGCGAGCAACTTTAATAGAACTTATGCGCAAAACCGATGGAGAGCAGTTCGCGGAACTGTATCTTGGCTTTGGTGTCCCCCTCTAAAATGACGGAGGTATCGTATCTCGGATGCACCGAGAGGCGTGCCGAGAGCCAACGGTTGATGATAAAATCCGCATTCACCTCGAGGTCCAGTTCGACATCGTGGTAGTTGGTGTAGATATAGAACTTGGTCTCCAAAGCCAACTCACGAACGGGTTTCCATATATATTCGAGTCGCACGGACGAACCGACATTATGCTGGATATATTGGTCGGGCTCGAGTCCGAAATCCTTGGGGTTGACCCGCTCATCGGCGATATAAATGAGCTTGTAAGAAATCGGCGAGATGGAGAGCGAGAGGTCCTTGACGGGTTTGTAGTCCACACCGAAAGCTGCCGTAAATCGGAGCGGCGAGAAAGGTGCGGACTTGAGGTCCATCGAGTTGGATTTATAGGTCGGCAGCAGACGTGTCTCGAACTCCGCGGAGATGGAGGTGAACCACTTGGGCACGATGCGGAGGTTGGCTTTAGAGTATATCTTGAACAGGTCGTCGGTGGTGTTCATCTTATGGAGCGTATCCGCCGAGACGGTCGAACCGCCCATGCGCCATTCGCCGAAATTCTCCCAGGTGAAGCGCTCGCGAATATAACTGATCTGCCCTTTGGCGATGCCGAGTGCGGCAAAAGAGGACGATCCGCCCTGGTACCAGTTCTCGGTAACGAAGTTCTGGTTGATCTGCGCCATGAGGGTGGCTTCCCGCCGCCAAGGTGAACGCATCTCGCGGATGGCACGCAGCACTTCGTTGCGGTCCTCCTCCTCATCCTTGACCCAGGATTTCTCGATGACGATGGTCGGTATGCGATCCATGGACTGCACCTCCAGAGAGGCGTTCAGGGTACGGAGCGAGTCGATCTCGTGCATCTCCCGTTCGATCGAGTCCAGACGCATGAGTTCCGCCAAGGTGAGGGTATCGACCGTGTCGTTGGCGTGCAGGACTTCGCTCTGCCGGTTGACCAGATCAAGGAGGTAATCGTCCATCGAGACGGTGTGGTTCTGCTCCGCCAGCTTGAAAGTGTCGGTATATAGTTGTTGCGCTGCCAGATTAGTGACAGCGCAAACAACGAATAATATGAGAATTTTTGATTTCAGATTTTTGATTTAAATGCCGGCGGCGTTTAACTTACCATGACACTGTTTGTACTTCTTGCCGGAACCACACGGACAGGGGTCATTCGGACGAGGTTTCTTGTCCGCGATGATGGGTCCCTGATGGAGTTGCTCGCGGGTATCACGTCCGGCGGCAGCGGCAGCACCCGAAGCCGCAGCGGCTTGCTGCACCGCATCTTTCTGCGAACGATACCGGCTGTAGTCCGTACGACGTTGCTGCTGGGCTTGCTGTACCTTATCCGGTTCCTGCTGGTGGATCTGACCACGGAGCAGGATCGCGATCGCCCGGCGGTTGAGGGCATCGAGCATCTGACGGAAGATATTGAAGGACTCGAGTTTGTAGATCAACAGCGGGTCTTTCTGCTCGTAGGAAGCGTTCTGTACCGATTGCTTGAGGTCGTCCAACTGACGGAGATGCTCTTTCCACTCGTCATCGATGACGAAGAGCAGCATGCGTTTCTCGAACTCCTTGACCACCTCTTTGCAGTGCGTCTCGGCAGCGGCTTTGAGGTTGACGGCGATGTTATACACTTTCTTACCGTCCGTAATGGGGATGAGGATGTTCTCGTACATCTGTCCCTTGGTCTCGTAGATCTGCTGGATAACCGGATCTGCAATCTGAGTGAGCTTGTCCATACGGCGCTTGAAGCTGTCGAGCGCTGCCTCGGCGAGCTGTTGGCTCAGCACATCGCGCTTGCCGTGACTGAAAGTATCCTCATCGAACGGCACCTCGATCGCGAAGGTCTGCATCACGTCGAACTTAAGGCCCTCAAAATCATTCGCCGCACGGGCGTCGGCAAAGATGTTCTCCGCCGTCTCGTAGATCATATTTGTTATATCTACACCGATACGCTCACCCATCAGGGCGTGACGCCGCTTTGCGTAGATCAAGTTACGCTGCTGGTTCATGACGTCATCGTACTCGATGAGGCGCTTACGGATACCGAAGTTATTCTCCTCGACCTTCTTCTGCGCGCGCTCGATGGAGCTGGAAATCATGTTATGCTCGATCATCTCACCTTCCTGGAAGCCCATACGGTCCATGACGGACGCGATACGCTCGGAGCCGAACATACGCATCAGGTCATCCTCGAGGGATACGTAGAACACGGACGAACCCGGGTCCCCCTGACGACCGGCACGACCACGCAACTGACGGTCCACACGACGGCTCTCGTGCCGCTCCGTACCGATGATTGCCAGACCACCTGCCTCTTTCACTTCGGGCGTGAGCTTGATATCCGTACCACGACCGGCCATGTTGGTGGCGATTGTTACAACACCCGGACGACCGGCTTCAGCGACGATCTGCGCCTCCTGCTGGTGGAGCTTGGCGTTCAAGACATTATGCTTGATTTTGCGGAGCGTGAGCATACGGCTCAAGAGCTCGGATATCTCGACTGAGGTGGTACCGACCAAAGCCGGACGGCCTTGGTTCACCATCTCCACGATCTCGTCAATAACGGCGTTGTATTTCTCCCGCTTGGTACGATAGATACGGTCGTTCATATCGATACGCGCAATCGGGCGGTTCGTCGGGATAACAACTACATCGAGTTTATAGATATTCCAAAACTCCCCTGCCTCGGTCTCTGCCGTACCGGTCATACCGGAGAGCTTGTTGTACATACGGAAGTAGTTCTGCAGCGTGATGGTTGCGAAGGTCTGGGTAGCCCCCTCGACCTTCACGTTCTCCTTCGCCTCTACGGCCTGATGCAGACCGTCAGACCAACGACGACCTTCCATGATACGGCCGGTCTGCTCATCCACGATCTTCACCTCACCGCCGTCGATGATGTAATCGACATCTTTCTCGAAGAGGGTGTAGGCCTTAAGCAGCTGGTGCACAGTGTGCACACGCTCAGACTTGATGCTGTAGTTGGTGAGGATATCGTCTTTCTTCTGCTGTTTCTCGTCGGCTGTGAGACCGGTCTGACCTTCCAGCTCCGCCATCTCCGAACCTACGTCGGGCAACACGAAGAAATCGGGGTCATCGGTCGTACCGGTGAGGGCATCGATACCCTTGTCGGTGAGCTCGATGGATTTGTTCTTCTCGTCGATGACGAAAAAGAGCTCGTCGGTGGCGATATGCATGTTCTTCTCGTTCTCCTGCAGGTAGAACTCCTCCGTTTTCTGCAGCCGCACCTTTACTCCCGGCTCGGAGAGGTATTTGATGAGCGCTTTGCTCTTCGGCATACCCTTGAAGGAACGGAAGAGCGCCAACTCACCCTCTTCGCGCACTTTCTCGTCCGCCGAGCCCATCTTGGATTTGGCTTCTGCAAGCAGGCTGGTGGTCAGCGTCGTCTGCTGCCGCACGAGGTTCGCTACACGGTCTTTGTACTCATCGAACATCTGATCCTCGCCGCGGGGCACCGGACCGGAGATGATAAGCGGCGTACGGGCATCGTCGATCAAGACGGAGTCCACCTCATCCACGATCGCGAAGTTATGACCGCGCTGCACCAGATCGAGCGGCGAGATCGCCATGTTATCACGAAGGTAATCGAAACCGAACTCGTTGTTCGTTCCGAATGTAATATCGCAGGCATAAGCCTTACGACGCTCGTCGGAATTAGGTTTGTGCTTATCGATACAATCGACGGTCAAGCCGAGGAACATGTATATCGGTCCGTTCCACTCCGAGTCACGTTTGGCGAGGTAGTCATTGACGGTCACGACGTGCACACCTTCGTGGGTCAACGCGTTGAGGTAAACAGGCAGGGTCGCCACAAGGGTCTTACCTTCACCGGTTGCCATCTCGGCAATCGATCCGCGCTGCTCTTTGTCGTTCTTGACCGCACCGTGCAGTACCACACCACCGAACAGCTGCACGTCGTAGTGCACCATGTCCCATTTGATCTCGTTACCTCCGGCCATCCAGTGGTTGACATAGATCGCTTTATCGCCTTCGATGGTCACGAAATCGAAACGCGGGTCGGCAGCGAGGTTCTTATCCATCTCGGTCGCCGTCACTACGATCTGCTCGTTCTCGGCAAAACGATGCGCCGTCGATTTGACAATTGCAAACGCCTCCGGCAGCATCTCCGTCAGCTTCACCTCGTATATCTCGCGGATCTCCTTCTCCAACTTATCGACCTCGTTATAGATCTTCTCGCGTTTCTCGATAGGCGTACCTTCGATGGATGCCTTCAACTCCGCAATACGGTTCTTCTTGTCCTTCACCGCCTCTTGGAGCGCATCCATCAACGCCTGCGAGTGCGCACGCAGCTCGTCATGAGAGAGCGCATCGATACGCTCATATTCCGCTTTAATCTTGTCCACGTACGGCTGTATAGCGCGCATATCTTTCTGCGCCTTGTTGCCGAACAGTTTCGTAATAATCTCTAAAAAATTCATATCTCGTTTCAGTATTTACACAAAATGCGCTGCAAAATTACAAAAAATAATCCATATATACAAGAACAAAATGCGTACCATGCGATTTTTTCTGTCAAAATGGCAGAATCTTGCGCGCGTACTTGCATATGTGAAAGAAAAGTATTAAATTTGCAGTCGCATTTAAAATTGGCAAATTATAGGCTTATGATCACAATAGAACAATTGAAGGATGTCCAGCAGCGGGCGGATAAGTTGAAAGCGTACCTGCAGATCGACGAGAAACGTATCCAGTTAGAGGAGGAAGAACTGCATACGCAGGCGCCGGGATTCTGGGACGATGCGAAGGCCGCGGAGGCGCAGATGCGCAAGGTAAAAGGCATCAAACGCTGGATCGAGGGATACGAGGGTGTCCGTGCGGCGGTGGAAGAGTTGGCGCTCGCTTTTGATTACTACAAAGAGGAGTTAGTGACCGAAGAAGAGGTGGATGCTGCCTACGCCAAGGCGTTGAGAGAGGTTGAGGACCTGGAGATGAAGAACATGCTGAGTCATGAGGAAGACCAGATGCCGGCGGTACTGAAGATCGTTTCCGGTGCAGGCGGAACGGAAGCCCAAGACTGGGCCGAGCAGTTGATGCGTATGTACATGCGGTACTGCGAGAAGCATGATTACAAGGTGACGATCGAGAACCTGCAGGAAGGTGACGAAGCGGGCATCAAGACCGTGACGTTCAATATCGAAGGCGACATGGCATACGGCTACCTGAAATCCGAGAACGGTGTGCACCGTCTGGTGCGCGTGAGTCCGTATAATGCGCAGGGTAAGCGTATGACGAGTTTTGCATCCGTGTTCGTGGTGCCGTTGATCGACGATACGATCGAGGTGGAGGTCAACCCGGCAGGTATCAGTTGGGACACCTTCCGCAGCTCGGGTGCCGGAGGTCAGAACGTGAACAAGGTGGAGTCCGGTGTGCGGTTGCATTACAAGTTCGTCAACCCTCTGACGGGTCAGCCGGATGAGATCGTGATAGAGAACACCGAGACGCGTGACCAGCCGAAGAACCGCGAGAATGCCTTAAGGCATTTGCGGAGTCAGTTGTACGAGTTGGAGTTGGAGAAGCGGCGTCAGGCGCAGGCGAAGGTGGAGGCCGGCAAGAAGAAGATCGAATGGGGGTCGCAGATACGGTCTTATGTGTTCGATGACCGACGCGTGAAGGACCACCGGACCAATTACCAAACGAGCAATGTGAATGCCGTCATGGATGGCGATATTGATGCGTTCATCAAAGCATACCTTATGGAATTTCCCGATTGATCGGAAATTCCGAATTAAAAATTAAAAATTAAAAATTAAGAATTCCGAATTAAGAATTAA
>CAMHSB010000022.1 GCA_946187695.1 uncultured Bacteroidales bacterium | reverse complement strand
CGGTAATGTCTCGGCGTTTATCTCCTGATTCGAAATCATAGTAGAAGGTAGGAACTACTACTTGTACAGAGTTGCATTTTGTACTAGTTAATGTGTTGACGAAACGACCAAGCGCTTGTGCATCGACACGTACCATATTATAGTTCATAAACTGGCCGCGGATACCGTTAGCAAAAGGAATTTCCCATATCACTTCGGATTGCGCATAGGAGGTTTCGTCAGCACATATTTTTTTGAAAATATCTTCGTAGTTAGCTTGCAATTTATAGGGTTCGTGCTCAATGATTTGCGCGCAAGCCCATAATACTTCTTGATAGATTTGTTGCCGTTTAACTGCATTCTTGATATTGTATTGTACGGAATAACTACTACCTCCGCCTACAATCCAGTTGTCGGGTCTCATGGCTTTACCTGCGTACATCAAATCAGCGCGCGCCAAGAGCGCCAAAGCGGCAGCTTTACTGGGGCGACCGGTGTAATTCCTCGGAGTGGATTGATTTTCCATATAAAGTCCGTAGTTATTTTCATTAAGCACATACCAGTCCGTGTATAAACGCGGCGTGCCCAAAGTGCCTATATTAGGACAATTCTCCGACCAAGGCATCAGTTCAGCGGCTCGCTTCAGATCCGTACGAATGCGCTCAAATACTATGTTTCGGTCCACTTTAGGCGTTATAACATAAGGAAGAGCTAAATTCTGATACGGCTCCAAATAATCCATAGGAATATCTCCCCACAATTTAATCATCTCTAAATATCCGAATGAGCGCAAGGTCAGTGCTTCTCCTAAAGCATAGGCAAATTGTTCATCTGTGGTATCGCAATGCTGACGAATACCGTCTATCACTAAACCTGACTCATGAACTAATGTAGTCAAAGCATTCCATGGGTCGTTACGATTAATGGCTGATAATTCTGGTGTACCTTCGGCTGTCATGGCGTATTGCGTTGCAATCGCCGTATTCTCATTGGAGTAGCCGCGGTAATTATATTCAATATCCGTGTTTAATCCTTGATAGCCGCAAGCCAAACGGTTGCGGTAACTCTTATCTCGTGCAAATTGGTAATACAACCCGCTTATACGCTCTTGCACGTGCTCAATGGTAGAGAAATCATATACACTATGATCTCTGTCATGGATAAACGTAATACTATCTACCGGGCGCTCATATTCATACAAAACTTGACCATTCCGCCAAACCATAAATTGAGCAAAAACAGTACTCGTAGAAAATGCCAATAAGGCAAGAACAAAATAGATTTTTTTCATCGTATTATTGCTTTATAAGTTTCACAATTTGTGTATTCACTTGCAAGAGATATTGACCGACAGGTAAGTTACTTAAGTCGATGGTTGTTAGTTCATCAAAGACCGTTGCAGTCGTTATAAGCGTTCCCGTCAAAGTAAATATACGGACGGTTTCATTCGTTTGCGCGCCTTTAATAATCAAGGATTGCAGAACGGGATTCGGATAAATTTGTATTCTTGAATTCGTTTCAACAGACGGAACGGCAACCGTGCTACTATCGCTACCGAAAACAATTTTGTGAACATCCGTTCTCAATTCGCGACCAAGAATCTGTCCGTCCGTACTGACAAGGTACATGCTATCATTGGCGAACTCCAAACGGCCAATGAGATCAAAAGCTTGTGAATATTCCTGTCCATTAAGTTTCACCACTTTAATGGAATAAAAGGGTTCTGCAAAAATACTTGCCAAAGGCAATAGGAGTGTTAGTAACAAATAATTTCTTATTTTCATGGCATAAGGGTTGTATTCAAATTCGGGTGCAAAGATACGCATTTTTTTGCATACATGCAAGAGGGGGAGCGATTTTTCGAAAAAAAAGTGCGCGCGGGCTTGCGTATGTCAAAAAAAAGTAGTACCTTTGCACGCATTTTGTGTATTGAGCCGGAAAGAAGACGGCGAAAAGGGAAGAGAAAGATGATAGAATATATTAAAGGAATATTGACGGAATTGAACCCGACGGAGGCGGTGGTAGAAGCTGCGGGCGTGGGGTACGGAATTGCGATTACACTGCCGACGTACAGTGCGCTGGTGGGCAAGGAAGCCGAGAGCCAAGCGTCAGTGAAGAGTGAAGAGTTAAGAGTGAAGAGTGAGGAGGTGAAACTCTTTATCACGGAGATAATACGGGAGGATACGCATGAGGTGTACGGGTTTGTGACGAAGAAAGAGCGGCAGTTGTTTGAGCTGCTGATGACGGTGAGTGGCGTGGGTGCTGCGACGGCGCGGATGATATTGAGTGCGTTCAGTGCGGAGGAGTTGCGGATGCTGATTGCGACGGGTAACACGAAGGCCTTGGCGAAAGTGAAGGGTCTGGGAACGAAGACTGCCGAGCGTATCATCGTGGACCTGAAAGACAAAGCGCTGAAGCTCGATCTGGGCGGAGATCCGACGGAGCTCTTTAATGGTGACGCTTCGCTTAATGATGAAATGATGAATGGTGTACGCGCCGAAGCGATCAGTGCGCTGACGATGTTGGGCTTTGCGACGAATGCGAGTGGTAAGGCGGTGGATAAGATACTGAAAGGCGATCCGACGCTCAAGGTTGAAGCTGTTATTCGGGAAGCGCTAAAAATGCTATAAGAGAGGTGTCCGGATACAATCCGGACGAAATGGACGAAGGTTTTTTGAAGAGATTTCTTTACATAGTATTCATTCTTTGTTGGCTGCCATCGATGATGGTGGCACAGGCGCCGGCGGGTAAGAGCGTGGAGGCGGAGAGGCGGAATACGCCGGGGACGAATAGCGCGGCGGGGACGAAGCCGAAGACGCTGAAGGAGCTCGTGGCGGAAGAGAAGGCACGGAAGGAGGCGGAGAAGGCGGAGCGCGCCGCGCGGGAAAAGGAGCGCGCCGCTGCAGAAGCAGCGCGAGCGAAAGCGAATGGTGACGCTTCGCTTAATGGTGCAAATGGTGCCAATGATGGAAAGACGCCAGAGGAAGTGGCGGATGTGGTGACGTTGACGGACAGTGCGTTGTGGGCACCGACGAAGGTGAAGCAGTTAGGGGCGCAGAACTACGGAGAGTTGATTCAGCCGCAGAGTTCGTTGGACCTGCAAGATCCGGGCAATATTTCGACGACGGTGGAGTACCAGCCGGAAACGGGTACGTACGTTTTGCGCACGCGCATAGGCGACACAGACATCACGACACCGTATTTGCTCACGCAGGAGGAGTACAACCAGTACGCGGAGCGACAGATCATGCATTCATACTGGCAGCAGAAGCTGAGCGAGGTGGAGCACAATAATGAGAAGAAGTTCGACATCACCGACATGAAGTTCAACATCGGACCGGCAGACAAAGTGTTCGGTCCGGGCGGTGTACAACTGAAGATGCAAGGTAGTGCCGAATTACTCTTTGGCTTCAAGCATCAATATATCGCCAACCCGTCTTTAACTGTACGCGCGCGCAACAATAACATTTTCGATTTCGACGAGAAGATTCAGGCGAGTATCCAGGGTAAGGTGGGCTCGAAGTTGAACTTCAATTTGAGTTATAACACGGAGGCTTCTTTCTCGTTCGACCAGCAGAACTTGAAACTCAACTATAAGGGTGAGGAAGACGATATCATCCAGAGCATCGAGGCGGGAAACGTGACGATGGACCTACCCTCTTCGCTCATCCGAGGCAGTCAGGCCTTGTTCGGTATCAAGACGAACCTGAAGTTCGGCAAGTTGAAGATCCAGGCTTTGGTGAGTCAGCAGAACAGCGAGGCGCAGACGGTGAGCAGTAAGGGCGGTGCGCAGTTGAGTAAGTTCGATATCTCGGCGGATAACTACGACGAGAACCGCCATTTCTTCCTTAGTCATTTCTTCAGGGACAACTACGAGAAAGCGTTGGAGTCGGTGCCGTACATATCGAGCGGTACGCAGATCACGAAGATCGAAGTATGGATCACGAACAAAAGGGGTAACTATGAGCAGGCACGCAATATCGTGGCTTTTACCGATATCGGTGAGCAGCGCAAGCACTTGATGAACACGGCCTGGGGCGGCAGCGATAATGCTGCGCCGGACAACAGTGCAAACACATTATATTCGCAAGTACAGCAGACAGCCTTCCGCAATATCCAGCAGACGAGTTCGGAGTTGGAGCACTTCAACAACATGGAGGGTGGTCTGGACTACGAAAAAGTGGAGTCGGCGCGTTTGCTGACGAGCAGCGAGTACACGCTGAACAGTGCGTTGGGTTATATATCTCTGAAGGCGGCGCTGAACCAAGACGAGGTGCTGGCGGTAGCGTACGAGTACACGTATAACGGCAAGGTCTATCAAGTCGGTGAGTTCTCGACGGACGGCTCGGAGGAGCTGCGTGCGCCGGCGGCCTTGGCGCTGAAGATGCTGAAATCGACGAACCATGCGCCGGGTAAGAAAGGACGCGGGTTATGGGACCTGATGATGAAGAACATCTACTCCTTGGGCGCGACTAGCGTGCAGCAGGAGAAGTTCGAGTTGTATGTGACGTACCGGAACGACTCGGTGGGAACGGACGTGCAGTACCTGGATGAGGGTCCGATCAAGGGCAAGCAGCTGCTGCGCGTGATGAACCTCGACCGGATGGATCAGAAGAACAACCGCAACGCCGACGGCCGGTTTGACTTCGTGGAGGGCCTGACGGTGTATTCGAGCGGCGGTAAGATCATCTTCCCGGTACTGGAGCCTTTCGGTGACCATTTGGCGAAGGCCTTGGGCAATAATACGGTGCTGGATAAGAAATACTGTTTCCATGAGTTGTACGACTCGACCTTGGTGGTGGCGCAGGAGATGACGGAGAAGAATAAATTCCACCTGACGGGTAAGTACAAAGGCACGAACGGCAGCGAGATCAAGTTAGGTGCGATGAACGTACCGCGAGGCTCGGTGACGGTGACCGCCGGCGGTGCGACCCTGATCGAGAACGTCGATTATACAGTGGATTACACGATGGGAACGGTGACGATCCTCAATAACTCGATCCTGGAGAGCGGCACGAACGTGGACGTGAAGTTAGAGAACCAGAGCACGTTCTCGATGCAGCGCAAGAGTTTGTTCGGTGCGCATCTGGAGTATGAGTTCAACAAGGACCTGGTAGTGGGCGGAACGATCATGCACCTGCGGGAGCGGCCGCTGACAACCAAAGTGAACACGGGATCGGAGCCCTTAGCGAACACGATCTGGGGTGTTAACGGCAGCTGGAAGACCGAGCTGCAGTGGTTGACGAACGCGATCGACAAGATCCCCTGGATCACGGCGACGGCACCATCGACCTTCCAGATCAATGCGGAGTTTGCGCACCTGATCCCGGGTCATACGAACGATGTGGGTAAGGTAGGTACGGCGTATATCGATGACTTCGAGAACACGACGACCAATATCGACGTACACTACCCGAGTTACTGGTTCCTGAGTTCGACCCCGACCACTTTTGCGGAGTCGAAAGACATCAACCAGATCAGCTATAACAAGAACCGCGCGGCGATCGGTTGGTTCACGGTGGATCCTATCTTCGGTTATCCGCAGACGAACACGCCGGAGCATATCCGCAACGATGTGAACGTGCTGAGCGACCACCGGACACGTATCGTTTATCAGGAGGAGATCTACCCGAACCGGCAGGAGGCGACGAACGTGGATACGAAGTTAGCGGTACTGAACTTAGCGTACTATCCGCAGGAACGCGGTGCGTACAACGTGTCGGCGAGCGAGATCAACAACCGCGGTGAGCTGACCTCGCCGAAGCAACGTTGGGGCGGTATCATGCGGCGATTGGACAACACGGATTTCGAGAAGGCGAACATCGAGTATATCGAGTTCTGGCTGATGGATCCGGCGCTGACGAACCCGGACGGCTACGACGGCGATCTGTATATCAACCTGGGTGACGTGAGTGAGGATATCTTGCGCGACGGCAAGAAATCGTTCGAGCATGGTCTGCCGGTGAGCAACGAGGACAAGGGACGTGTCGATTCGACCATCTGGGGTTATGTACCAAAGACGACGAGTACGGTGGTGGCCTTCAGCAACGAGACAGGCTCGCGCGAGAAGCAAGACGTGGGTCTGAACGGTTTGAGCACGACGGAAGAGTTGAGCTGGCCGATCTACATGCAGTATGTGAACGACCTGAAGGCGAAAGTAGATGCAGACGTGCTGAGCAGTTGGCAGCGGGATGCGTACTCGCCGATCAACGACCCGGCCGGCGATAACTACCATTACTATAGAGGTTCGGACTACGACCAACAGGAGGTGTCGGTACTGGACCGCTACAAACATTTCAACGGCACGGAAGGCAACTCGCCGGCGACCGAACAGCAGACGGAGAGTTACGGAACGGCTTCGACCCTGCAACCGGATATCGAAGATATCAACCAGGATAACACGCTCAACGAGTACGAGAAATACTACCAGTACCGTATCCAGCTGCGCCCGGAGATGATGAAAGTGGGCTCGCAGCATATTGTGGAGAAGAAAGAGTCGAAAGTGGATCTGCGCAACGGCAAGACGGAGATGGTGACCTGGTATCAGTTCAAGATCCCTCTGCGCGGCGACACGGCGGACGTGAAGAAGATCGGTTCTATCCGCAACTGGAAGAGCATCCGCTTCATGCGTATGTACATGACGGGCTTCGACAAAGAGACGCACTTGCGTTTCGCGACGCTGGATCTGGTGCGCGGCGACTGGCGGCAGTACAACCGCGATCTGGCGCCGGTAGGTGTACCGGTGAACACGGGTGCATCGATCGACGTACAGACGGTCAATATCGAGGAGAACAGTACCCGTTTGCCGGTTAACTATGTGCTTCCGCCGGGTGTGAGTCGTCAGACGGATCCGGGTCAGGCCCAGTTGATTGCGCAGAACGAGCAGGCGATGGTGCTGCGCGTGATGAACCTGAGTCCGAAAGATGCGCGGGCGATGTACAAGAACACGGGGTACGACATGCGGCAGTACAAGAACCTACAGATGTTCGTCCACGCGGAGAAGATGGAGAATCTGGATGCTACCTTGGCAGACGGCGACGTGAGCTGTTTCATCCGTCTGGGTACGGACCTACGCAATAACTACTACGAATACGAGATCCCGCTGCGTCTGACGCCGCCGGGCAACTACAATAACAACAACGAGGCGGATCGTCTGAAAGTATGGCCGGAGGAGAACATGTTCGACTTCCCGTTAGAAGTGCTGACGCGCGCGAAGATCGCCCGTAACAAAGCCAAGAGGCAGGGCAATGAGGGCGTGAGCAACACGATCCCATACGTGATCTACGACGACGCGAACGACAAGCCAATGAACAAGATCACGGTGTTGGGTAACCCGACCTTGGAGGACGTGAGCTCGATCATGATCGGTGTACGCAATACGGGTCACGAAGATCACACGGCAGAAGTGTGGGTGAACGAGTTGCGTTTGAGTCAGTTCAACGAGCAAGGCGGTGTGGCGGCTATGGCCAACGCATCGTTGGCGATCAGCGATATTGCGCAGGTGAATGTATCGGGCCAGTTGGAGACGGCCGGTTACGGCTCGATCGAGTCGAACGTGCTGGATCGCAACATGGATAATTTCTACCAGTTGAACGTGAGTGCGGCGCTCGAAGCGGGTCGTCTATTCCCGGAGAAAGCGAAGATCCAGATGCCACTCTACGTAGCGTACAGCAACGAGACGACGAGTCCGGATTTTGACCCGTTGGATACGGACGTCAAGCTCAAAGAGACGCTCGACACGTACGAGACCAAAGCAGAGCGCGACTCGATCAAGCAGCTCTCCAACACGGTGCACAAGAGCACGTCCTTCTCGGTAAGCAACATGAAGGTCAATATCCACTCGAAGAAGAAGGATATGTTCTACGACCCGGCGAACTTTAGTATCTCGGCTTCGTACAACAAGCAGGATGAGCACTCACCGGAGTTGGAGAAGAACACGACGACCGATCATAAGGGTTCGTTCCAATACGCGTATAACTTCAACCCCAAACCGTGGGAGCCGTTCAGCAAGGTGGAGAAAGTGAGCAAGGTGAAGTTCCTCAAGGAGATGAATTTCTACTACCTGCCGCAGAGCTGGTCGTTCAACACGAATATGCACCGTACGTTCAGTCACATGAAGATGCGCGACCTGACCGCCGGTGCGGCGGAGAACATGGATCTGACGTTCAGTAAGGACTTCACTTGGGATCGGCAGGTGGATATCAAATACGACCTGACGAAAAACATAAAGTTCAGCCTGCAGACAGCTATGAACGCTATCATCGACGAAGGTTACTATTCGCCGGAGGTACTGGACGGACGCTATTTCGATGCGGAGTTCAACCACGACAAGTACGAGGCCTGGAAAGATACGATCCAGCGTTCGTTGGCTAAGTGGGGCAAGCCGTACACGTACCAACAGGTGTTTACCGCGAGCTGGAACGTGCCCTTCAACCGTATTCCGGGTCTGGACGCCTTGACGGCAAACGCGTCGTACAACGCCAATTATAACTGGACCCGCAATGCCCCGGTGAGCGAGGAGGAGTCGAATTTGGGCAATACAGTGAGCAGCGTGCAGACCTGGCAAGTGGATGGCGGTATCAATTTCGAGACCTGGTACGGCAAATCCAAATACTGGAAACAGATGACGCAGAAATACGGCGGTCGTCCGGGTCGTCAACGCCCGTTCAAGGCGAAGACGTACACGCAGGTAGCGGTGTTCGAGAAAGGCAAGCCGGTCGATGTGGTGCACCGTCTGAACAGCGAGCTGATCATGGTGAGTGCCGTCGATTCGACGGGTAAGGCCGTACCGTTGAGCTTCAAGCCGGCGGGCAACACGAAAGTGACGGTGACGCCGAAGGCAGACTGCGCGAATGCGACGATCACGGTGACGACCAAAGACCCGAACCAACGGACACCGAAGCAGGTAGCCGGCGATATGTTCGCGTATATGGGTACGATGATACGGAAACTGCAGGTGACCTATCGGGAGACCAACTCGATGGCCTTGCCGGGCTTTGAGCCGGAGGCGGGCTTCATGGGTCAGCGGAAGGTGAACGGTGCGTATGCTCCGGGCTTTGATTTCGCGTTCGGATTTATTCCAAAGGACATGATCGACCGCGCGAAGAGTCATGGTTGGTTGACCGGCGACACGAGCGTCGTACAACCGGCGACGCGGGCCCATACGGCGGATCTGGATATCAAGTTAACCTTAGAACCCCTGCCGGGACTGAAGATCCAGTTGAACGGCAAACGGTATATGGCATCTTCGACCTCGATCATCTACAGTTACGAGCACTTGCAGGAGAACGTGACGGGATCGTTCAATATCAGTCAGGTAGCGATCGGAACGATCTTCAGTAAGGTCGGCTCGCAGGAGGAGAATTTCGGCAACAGCGCGTATGAGCGGTTTGTGGAGAACCGGTCGGTGCTGCGCGACCGTGTGGAGGCGCAGTATGCGGATGTGCGGTATCCGGATGTGGGCTTCCTGCAGGGAAGTGTCTATGCGGGTCAGGCGTTCAACGGCAAGAACGGACACGTATCGGATAAATCGGCGGATGTACTGGTACCGGCGTTCCTGGCGGCTTACACGGGACGGGATGCAAGCAAAGTGAGTCTGAATCCGTTCTTGGGCGTATTGAGTATATTACCTAACTGGTCGGTGACGTACGACGGTCTGGGCCGGCTACCGTGGATGAAGGAACATTTCAAGTCGGTGACGCTGACGCACGCTTATACCTGTAAGTACGCGATCGGATCGTTCGGTTCCTACTCTACCTGGGTACCGGCGGAAGGTCAGGGAGACCAGCGTCAGATCGGTTTCGTGCGCGACGTAACGACGGAACAACCGATCCCGAGTTCGGCCTATGATATCTCGAACGTGACGATCACGGAGGCTTTCTCGCCGCTGATCGGTCTGAATCTGACGATGAAGAACTCGTTGAACCTCAAGGCAGAATACAGGAAACAACGTAACTTGGCGCTGAACGTGACGAGTGTCCAGCTGACCGAAGGACACACGAATGAGTTTGTGGTCGGCGGCGGTTACACGATCAAGAACCTCAGTTTCATCACCAAGAAGAAAGACGGCGGGCAGCGGAAAGTGAGCAACGACCTGAAGCTGCAAGTGGATGTATCGTACAAGAACGTGATGATGCTGCTCCGCAAGATCGATGAGGGTATCACGCAGGCTTCGAGCGGCAACAAAGTGCTGGGCATCAAGATCTCGGCGGACTACGTGCTGAGCCAGAAGATCAACCTGCAGTTGTTCTACGACCACCAAGGCACGACACCGCTGATCAGCAGCAGCTATCCGGTGAAGGCAGATAATGTGGGACTGAATATTAAGTTGATGCTGACGAGGTAATGGTGTAAGGTGTAAGGTGTAAGGTGTACAGTGTATGGTGTACAGGATAGGTATCATAGGACCGGAGAGTACGGGGAAGACGACTCTGGCGAAAGAGATCGCGGCGAAGTATAAGGGGACGTATGTGCCGGAGTACGCGCGGGAGTATGTGGAGAAGAAGGGTACGACGGAAGTGACGTACGAGGAGTTGTGCGAGATAGCGAAGAAGCAAATTGAACGGTTAGCGATTAGGGATGAGGGATTAGTGGTTTTTGACACGGAGCTGATCATTACGAAAGTATGGTTTGACTACGCGTTCGGGCGCTGGCCGGAGTGGTTGGACGAGGCGATCAAGAAGTATCCGATGGACCTGTACGTGCTGTTGTATCCGGACATCCCGTGGGTACCCGACCCGGCACGATCGAACGGCTCGGACGCGATACGAATGGAGCTGTTTGAGCGGTACAAGAAAGAGGTGGACGCATTAGGGATCGAGTGTTGGATGGTGAAACATAATTAACCCGATATATTAACTTAAAAATTTACGACCATGAGTAATTTCAGTGCACAAGACCTGGAGCAATTACAAGCTCGCGGTATTTCGGTGGAAAAAGCGGAGGCTCAGTTGGAGTGTTTCCGTAATGGTTTTCCCGAGTTAGACATCGTAGCGCCGGCCTCGACGAAGAAGGGCATTATGGCGCCGAAGCATGCCGAGCAGGAGGAGTACATCGCTGCCTGGCAGAAGTACCTGGAAGAGGGACACAAGATCTTGAAGTTCGTTCCGGCATCCGGTGCAGCCAGCCGTATGTTCAAGAACCTGTTCCAGTACCTGGAGGACGGTATTGAGACGCCGTTCATTCAGGAATTCCTGGCGCACAAGGATCAATTTGCGTTTGGTCCTCAGTTGGCAGGAAAGGAAGGTCAGGAGGCAGTGCGTTATCTGCTGAACGACATGCATTACGGTGAGCTGCCGAAGGGCTTGCTCTTATTCCATAAATATCGCGATGGCGCGCGTACGCCCGCGTTGGAGCATCTGGTAGAGGGTGCGCAGTACTGCGTAGCTCCGGCAAAGGCTGGTGAGAGACCGACCGTTTATCTGCATTTCACGGTAAGCCATGACCATCTGCCGCTCTTCCGTCAGCATATCGCAGACAACCTCCAGAAGTTCGAAGAGAAATATGGTGTGAAGTACGACGTGACGTTCTCGGAGCAGTTGCCGAGCACGGATACGATAGCTGCCAATCCCGACGGTACGCCGTTTAGGACGAAAGACGGTAAGCTGCTCTTCCGTCCAGGCGGACACGGTGCGCTGATCGAGAACCTCAACCAGCAGGATGCCGATATCGTGTTCATCAAGAACATCGACAACGTGGTGCCTGACCGTCTGAAGAAAGACACGATCCGCTACAAACAGATCCTGGCAGGTGTACTGGTAACAGAGCAGAAGCGTGTGTTTGAGGCGCTGAAAGATCCGAACCTGAGCGATGAGGAGCGCGCCAAACTGAATCGTCCGATTCGTGTCTGCGGCGTGGTTAAGAACACGGGTGAGCCCGGTGGTGGACCGTTCCTGGTTCGCGAGGAAGACGGCAGTATCAGTTGCCAGATCCTGGAGAGCACGCAGATCAGCGATCCGGAGTTGATGAAGCAGAGTACCCACTTCAACCCGGTGGATCTCGTTTGCGCGATCCGCGACTACGAAGGCAAGCCGTTTGACCTGCCGAAGTACGTGGATCCGAAGACGGGCTTTATCTCCAATAAGAGTAAGGACGGTAAGGAGCTGCTGGCACTCGAGTTGCCGGGCTTGTGGAACGGTGCGATGAGCCGCTGGAACACGATCTTCGTGGAGGTTCCTGTAAGCACGTTCAACCCCGTGAAGACGGTGAATGACTTGCTCCGCGAGCAGCATCAGTAAAGTTTAAAGTTTAAAGAAATAAGCGCCTCGAAAGGGGCGCTTATTGTTTAGTCAAAACACCATTTGATACCGAGGCAGGGGTTGACCATGAAGCCTTTACCGGTGAAGTTATAGGAGAACTCGATCTCGGTGCCGATATTAAGGTTGGGGCACTTGAACCATCGTCCGACATTGTACCAGAGTTGGGGTTCGGAGATGAGCACCACCGACTGCTGTCCACCTATCTTCTCTCCCCATACATCGAGGAAGCCGGAGAAGCGGAGTCCGGGTGCGGTACAGAAATCATCGCATCCCCAGACGAAAGTGAACTGGAGGGGCACGTTGTTGTGGATCCCGTTGCCTTCGGACAGGATGTATTTATAGAGGAGTTCAAGGTTGAAGATGTTCTTGAAGTCCTGTGTGTGGAGGCAGTAGTTGAGTCCGACGAGTGCGGCATGATGGATCCCGTAACCGCCGAGCGCCCCACCCTCTCCCTTGAAGAGTCCGAGACCACCATTATACTCGACCTGCACACTCAGGTCGCGGGCATTGGTCTGCTGCCAGAAATTGAGGCAGCGTGCGATCTCGCCGTACGCCATGAAGGGGGTGTTTTTCGGGTCCATGGGGTTAATGTTATAATCAAAATCGATGAAGGCGAAGGTGTTTCCCCAGGCATCGGGATAGAAGAGTTCGAGGGTTGTTGTGACGCGGTTGGTTCGCTGGTTCGGCAGCGCCGTTCCGAGGGATCCGAAATCGTAGTAGATCTGCAAATTCGTGCCTGCCTGCGCGGTGAGCGCAAGCAGACAAAACAAGCAAACTATTACGGATTTATTCGTTTTCACGATTATTTAACGATTGCCCCGACAGCGTTGTAACGTACGCCGTTGCGGATGATCACGAGTTGACCGTTCTCGATACGCTTGATGGCTTTTCCGTTATCGCGGGTGTAGATCACTGCATCTTCCTCCGGGAAGGAGAGGATACCACCTGCAACCGTCTCAGCGAGCTCGACCTCCGGCAACTCTTCGGTAGCAGCCTTGTAGTAGTGCTGGATCGCAGCTACGACGCGCACGAGTTTACCTACCACTACTTTCGGAGCCTGATCAGCGGTGCAAGCCACACGGTAAGCCTCGAAATCATAGGTCGGGTTCTCCATGCTATCCGTCATGAAGAAGGAGATGTTTCCATACTGCTCGCTGTATTCGCTAGCGATCGAATCAACGTAGCCGATGATTTCATAACGATCCTCGCTGCTCTTGCCCTTCGGCAATTCCATCGCAGCAGCTACCGCCTCAGCAACCGTCACTTTGATGATTACCTCTTGCTCCGAGCTCTTCTCGATCAGTTCTACTCGACCGTTGGAGATCTCGATAGTACCATGATAGTTATACAGTTTACCGGTAACCATCACGGAGTCACCCTTCGCCAGTTCCAGACCTTCAGCACCCATACAGTTGTAGGGTTTGAAGATGTCGGTGTCGCACGCCATCTCGAAGGTGTGTTGACCGTTGTTGTTCACCTGGTCCGTACCTTTCAGACGGCCGAATACACGGAATACATCCTCCGAATAATCCTGGTCATTGAGGGCATTACCTACTTCAATAGCCTCACAAACGTTTGCATCGATCGTGTCCAGTTTAACGGTCGAACGCTCCAAGATAGCTACGTCACCGTTCTTGATCTCCGGGGTGTTGTTGTAGTTGAGGATCTTACCGGTCAAGGTGATCTTATCACCTACGTTGAGCGCCTCATGACCCGGCAGGTTGCACCAGTAACCTTGGAGTGTCTTTTTCGTACCTTTGGCATCGTCCATGTAGAAGGTCTGTTGGTCGATGGAAGCGTCCGTACGAGACGGGCTGACAGAACCGTTGGTGTTGGTGATGTAACCGGTAACGATGTACACATCTTCGGTTTCCGAGCCGCTCTGTGCCGGCATAGCATCAGCAGCTTCTGCACACGTAACTGCAATCGGATTCTGTGCGTTCATTGTCATTGCAGCCAAAAGGACTGCTGCGAGAGAAAAGATTTTTTGCATAATTTTAATAAATTGGGTTAGTTAAACATATTTTGATTTATTCTGCTTTTTCTTCGACAGGCTCGCCGACACGGAGGTTCTGGATCTCCCAGGTCGGAGCGGAAGGCACGTCGATACCGTCCAGATTCGTGTCATAACGGAAACCGATGACGATGGTCTGACCGTTGTATTCGCTCAGGTCAAACACACCACCGGAACGGAATACCCAGTTGCTACCATCCGGCAGTTCAACGGTCCATGCGAGGTGCTTCCACTCGGTGGTGGTGACATCGCCGGTGAAGTTATTGGTCACCATGACGTTGAGCCATTTGGGGTTATCGGTTACGTTTCCATAACGCACTGCATGATCGAAGGTTAGTTGCGGTTGTACGCTCTTCTTGAGACGGATAGAGGGCGAGAGCAACCAGTCCTCGACACGGTGGTTGGTACCGCTGACATAGCCGGATGCGGTCATACCGTAGAGAGCCTGATAACGCCAGATATAGTTCAGACCGTCAAGCGCTACGTGCTGGATGGTGAACTTACCCGGTCCTTCGCCAACGAACATCGCCTGCAGGTAAGTCGAGAGGTTCGGCACCCAGGTGTTGTTCTTGACCTCAAAGGACATGGTCTCTGTGATGTAACCGGTGGTAAGGACGAAGTCCGTTCCGTCGAAGATCCACTCGTCTGCTGTAGCACCGTTCTTACCCATGTACGCGATGAGGTAGATCTCTTTCTCTTTGGGGTACGGATACGCTGCCTGGAGGTACTTGAGGATGATATCCATCTCGGTGATTGCGGTCACGCCGGCCGCATCGTAGGTCTTCTGCGGCAGGGCCTCAGCGACCTTGAGTTGATCGTTCTCGTAGATTTTCCAGCCTTCGGCTGTCAGTTGGTAGATCTCATTGATGGTCTCGAAATGACGTGCCATACGCGGCCGACGCGGAGCCGAAGCAGGATTAGCCGGTTTATGCTCTACATAGACCGCATCCCAGATCTGGGGCTCTCCACTCTCCTCCGTATAACGGCCGATAATAACGATCGAATCGCCTTCTTGGATATTTTTTTCTTTCCAGATCTTGTTGCCGTCCTCATCCTTCACGCCGTACACATAGATACTGTCTTCGCCGTCTTTGAGCCAGAAATAGCCGTACAAAGCCAACTTGATATAGCCCACCAAGCCGTGGATCTTATGGCGTTTCTCATCGGGAAAAGCGAGAAGTTCGCTCAGGTTCAACTCATACGGCAGGAAGTCCGACAGGTCGGCAGAGTCCGGCTCGTCTTCGCAGAATTGGTACGAGAGAAGCGCAATCTGGCCTTCGGTAGCAGTGGACAGTTTGGTACTCAGGAAAGCCGGGATATTGGGCTTGGTTGTCGGCGTGACATAGTTGGCACCACGCTTGTTCCAGATTGTCTCGTAGTCATCCTGGGTGAGGGTAAAACCCTGTGCCCCGACGAACTCCTGTACGCGTTGAGACTTGCCTTCGCGCATGGTATAGAGCACGTCGCAGATGGTACCGTTATCCAGATACGGGAATTTATCCACCAGGAAGGCGGGCAGGTACATATCGGCCGAAGCGGTCTCGGTGAAAGATTTCTCTTTCTCGATGGCCTGTAACTCCTTGAGCGCCGTGGAGTCCTTGGGATCGAGTGCCAGCGCCTTGGCGATATTGGTCGCATTACGCGCCACCGCTTTATAATCCGCATCGACCAGCGTATAGGTCATGCCGGTACGGATGTCGGTGATCTGGGTGTTGTTGTTCTCCAGCAAGTGCTCGTCAAAATAATCCGTGCACGCAGAGAGGGCCAAAGCCGCTAAAGTTATGATAAATATCTTTTTCATATGCTTTTAGAATTGCAGTTTAAGACGGATGTTCCATTGACGACCTTTGTTGTAGAAGAAATAGATATTATCCTTCGTATTCTCCGAGATGGTCTGGGTGACGGTCGAAGCCGACCAGGCTTTCTCGATATGGTGTTGGTCGAGTACGTTCGTTACGTTCGCCGCGAGGGTAGCGCGCACGGAGCCGAACTCAAACGAGTAGCTGGCGCGGGCATCAAGCGTACCACCGATCGGACAGCGGTACGGCTCAACGACCTTGACGGTCTTGCCGAGCGCGAGGTTGCTGCCGCCGAGCGAGTAGTAACTGTAGTTGCGGTCATAGAGCGTATATTCGGCGCCGATACGGAAACCCTTGAAGGGTTTGAAGAGGAGGCCTAAGTTAGCCGTAGTCTGTGCCTGACCGCCGACGCGGATACCTTCGAGGTCCACCTTCGCCCAGGCGTGCTCTTTGCCGGGATCGGTGCAGTAAGGCGTGGTAATCTCACCCTTGTTGGTGACCGCGTTGCCATGCTCGTCGTAGAGGTAACCGAGCACATCCTTGCCTTTCCATTTCCAATCGCCGAGGGAGACCATACCGCTTATCTCGAGCCATTTGGTCGGGCGGGCTTTGATCTCCAACTCCAAACCCATGTGCTGCGCGCCGACACCGGTCATATTCACGAAAGCCTTCTCGCCCTGACGGATATCGGTGGAGTAGTTCATGGCCTTGTCGATCCAGCGGGTGTAGTAACCGTTGAAAGCAATGTTGACGAATTGGTTATGGAAGCCGTAACCGAGCTCTACCGAAGCGATCTGCTCGTTCTTCGCGTAGCGGTTGAGCGCGTGCGAGGTGTTCGAGTTGGCATAAGCTGCCTGGAACTTCGGCGCACGGGAGATATAGCCCACATTGACGAAGACGTTATGGTTGTCGGTGATGTTGTAGTTGGCACCACCCTTCACCGTTCCGCCGAAGAAACCGATCACATCGGACTTCGCGTGTTCCTCGTCGTAGTACATACGGTCCTTACGCCAGTAGTTGCAATAACTGAATGATCCGTTGATGAAAGCCGAGAGGCCGTTCTTGGCGTACTCCAAGGTTCCGAACACACCTTCCTGCATCACGTAACCGGTGTAATCACGATAGACCACATCGCCGACGTTCAGCTTCTCGTTCACCCACTTGGGGTCCAGACGATGCTTGTTGTTGTTCGGATCGAGTCCGGCACGGGTGCCGTCGATGAAATACTCACCGGAGAGCAGGTCAGAGATGACGGCTTTATGCAGACCTTCGTAGTAACGCAGGTCCAGACCGGTGGTCAATTCCAGCAAGCCCTTGAGGAACTTGTTGTTATAACTCGACACGAGGCCTACCCAGTTATGATCGTTGCGGTTGTCCGCCAGCACGTACTTGGAGCCTTCCTGCGAAGCAGCGTTGATATCCTCAATGGCGGCAAAGTCAAACGAGCCGTCCGCACGGCGGAAGTCCATCGTCAACTTACCGCTGTTCGCACCGCGGATATCGTTGTAGCTCGCCTGACGCTCCACGCCGTCGCGACCGATATAATTGGCGTATCCGCTTGCCTCCGCGGTAGCACCACCTCCTCGACCGAGCGATACATACACCGCCGTAGAGAGCGAGGATTTATAATCGATCTGCCAAACGTGGTTGAGCGAGATATGGGGCTTGTGGTAATGGTTGTAGTTGGTACCCTTCTGCGTACCTTTGTGGTCGTAACCGTAGGCGGGGTTGTAACGGCGATAATCCTTACCGTCCGTCATGTACTTGCGTACGTTGTTCCACTCTGCGAGGGTCAGCGCACCCGATGAACCCGAAGGACGGGTCCAGTGCTCTTGCGGCGCACCGAAGCCGGTGAGCGAGAGCTGGTGCTTGTCGTTGATACGCTTGGAGATATTGGCGAAATAGCTGTAACCGCTATAACTCGTTCCCTGGATATAGCCGTCACCCCAGGTCTTGGTGCCCAGGATCGTGAACGCCCAGCCGTTCTTCATCAGACCGGTCGAGACAGACATCGCGATCTTGTTGGAGTTGTCATTTCCGAGCGAGTACTGCACCATGCCGCCGCGCTTGGCGTCAATACCTTTGGTGACGATATTGATCGTACCACCCACGGACGGCGCAGACAGTTTGGCGGCACCCATACCACGTTGGGTCTGCATCACCGAAGTCACGTCGGCGAGGCCTTGCCAGTTGGACCAATAGACCGTTCCGCCTTCCATGTCGTTCATCGGTACACCGTTGATCATGGTCGCAACGTTCGTGTTGTCGAATCCTCTCATCCAGATCTCGGAGTCACCCCAACCGCCACCTTGACCGTTCGCGTGTACACCCGGGGTGTTCTTGAGGATCTCCGGGAACTCCTGACCTCCCAGACGCTCCTCGATATCGAGGGCGATCACCTGACTGACCGCAACCGGCGTCAACTGCGTGCGCGCCATCTGACCGGTGATGGTCACATCCTCCAGCGTGATCGCTTCGGGTTGCATAAGAATCAAACCGAGGTGTCCGGCATGCGTCTGGATTTCCTGCGTCTGGTAGCCCACATAAGACAACTGCAGGCGGGCACCCGGTTGCACGGAGATGGTGAAGTTACCATCCAAATCGGTGATGATACCGTTCGTGGTACCGATTTCGAGCACCGACACGCCGATGAGCTCCTCGCCCGTCTTGGCGTCGTGCACCGTTCCTGTCACTTTTTGCGCCTGCGCGTACAAGCTCACACCCGCGCACAAGCACAATAATAAGGAGATGATTTTTCTCATAGGTATAGAATGTTTGTTATTGATAGATTCGGTTCAGCAGTTGAGCCAGCCGGATGCCGGCGATAAAGAGCTGGTGCTCGCAGTCCCGGTGCCAACGGTAGATATAATGGTAGGTGTTGCCGTCCCAGGTCTGCTGGTAGGTATAGATGGCCTCGGTCAGATGATAAGTATGGAGCAAGAGTTCCTTATCCGTCGCCTGCTCGATCGCCTGGCGCTCAGGACCGTACATATCCTCGATCATCTGCGCGTACTCGGTATAGGAGTAACCCTGGGAATCGATGAGCTTGGTGTCCCAGACAGCGTGCAGATTGGTGTGGGAGGAGAACCATTTCATCTTCACCGCATTCCCGCCCTTATCGTCCTTATGGGCGAGGTGCATGGGGCAGTAACGGTCGCCGCTGAGGTGCACGATAAAACGCATGACGTGCTCGTCCTTGTCCTTGATCGCTATCAGACTGTCCATCGCACGGAAGAGGTTGCCTCCGTCCGCCGGATAATGGATCAGGGCATCCGCTACGAGACTGTCACTCATGCCCGGATCGAAATCCTGATAATGCCAGCCGGTCTTGATGGACTGCGGGTAGATGGTATCGGACTTGATCTCGTCGGGCCAGTTCGCCCAATAGATGATTCCGCGCGTGCCGAGGAGGGCATCGACCTGTTTCTTCGCTTTTTTGCTCAGATGGTCATAGGCGATCCGAGCAATGATGCGATGTCCTTCCTGCCCCCAACCAAAAGCAGGCACACAGTACATGCATAAGCATGCACTGATCATGATAAGAGAAATCAAGCGTCTCATACTACATGTTTTGAAAATCGGTGCAAAGATATAAAAAAATTTGCACATATCAAAATTTTTTTGTACTTTTGCAGCGTTTTTGGAAAAAATTTTTACACGATATGATAAAAGTACAGTATCAAGACGGAAGTATTCAGGCTTTTGAGTGGGAAGACGAGCAAGCGAAACATGCCTTCTGGCATACGAGTTCGCACCTCATGGCAGAAGCCTTGCAGGAGTTGTATCCGGGTATCCAATTCGGTATCGGTCCTGCTATCGAGAACGGATTCTATTACGACGTGATGCCCCCCGAGGGCGTAGTGATCAACGACGAGTGTTTTGCCGCGATCGAGGACAAGATGATGGAGCTGCGCGCGAAAAAAGAATCGGTTGTTCGCGCAGAGATCAGCAAAGCGGATGCGCTCAAGGCCTTCGGCGACAAGGGACAGAGTTATAAATGCGAGTTGATCTCGGAACTGGAGGACGGCTCGATCACGACTTATACGCAGGGCGATTTCACCGACCTGTGCAAGGGTCCGCACTTGCTCTCTACGGGCGATATCAAGGCCGTCAAGGTGCTGTCCTGCTCCGCGGCTTACTGGCGCGGCGATGAGAAACGCCCGATGATGACGCGTATCTACGCTATCTCGTTCCCCAAACGCTCGATGCTCGATGAGTACCTGGCGCTGCTGGAAGAGGCGAAGAAACGCGACCACCGCAAGATCGGTAAGGACCTCGAGCTGTTTATGTTCAGCGACATGGTGGGCAAAGGTCTGCCTATCTGGCTGCCGAAAGGAACGGCGCTGCGTCTGCGTCTGGAGGATTTCCTGAAGAAGATCCAGAAGCGTTACGGCTACCAGCAGGTCATCACGCCGCATATCGGCTCCAAGACCCTCTATATGACCTCGGGACACTGGGATCACTACGGCAAGGACTCGTTCCAACCGATCACCACGCCGGAGGAAGGGGAAGTGTATCTGCTCAAGCCGATGAACTGCCCGCACCACTGCGCGATCTACAAGAACAGCCCGCGTTCGTACAAGGACCTGCCGTTCCGCTGCGCGGAGTTCGGTACCGTCTATCGTTACGAGCAGAGCGGCGAGCTGCACGGTCTGACGCGTGTACGTTCGTTCACGCAGGACGATGCCCATATCTTCTGCCGTCAGGATCAGGTCAAGCAAGAGTTCATCCGCGTGATGGAGATCATCAACATCATCTTCAAGGCCCTTAATTTTGAGAACTACGAGGCACAGATCTCGCTGCGCGACCCCAATAACCACGAGAAATACGTGGGTTCAGACGAGATCTGGGAGCACGCAGAGAACGCGATCCGCGAGGCATGTAAGGAGATGAATCTGCCGGCACGCGAAGAGACCGGTGAGGCGGCATTCTACGGACCTAAACTCGACTTCATGGTGAAGGACGCCCTCGGTCGTCGTTGGCAGTTGGGTACCATTCAGGTGGACTATAACCTGCCGGAGCGTTTCGAACTCGAATATACGGGTGAGGACAACCAGAAACACCGTCCGGTGATGATCCACCGTGCGCCGTTTGGTTCGATGGAGCGTTTCGTAGCGGTGCTGATCGAGCATACGGCAGGTAAGTTCCCGCTCTGGCTGACGCCGGATCAGGCCGTTGTGCTGCCGATCTCCGAGAAGAGCAACGAGTATGCCTGGAAAGTGAAAGAGATGCTCGAAGCACAAGACGTACGTGTGATCGTGGACGACCGTAATGAGAAGCTCGGACGCAAGATCCGCGACAACGAACTCAAGCGTATCCCGTACATGCTGATCGTCGGCGAGAAAGAGGCCGAAGAGGGCAAGGTTTCCGTACGTCGTCAAGGAGGCGAAGCCAGCGGTCAACCCGCTCCCGAAGGAGATGGCTCGATGACCATCCAGGAGTTCGCCGATTTTGTGAACGACAACGTAAAAGCGCAGATGAACGAGTTTTAGATATCTAGATTTCTAGAATTCTAGAATTCTAGTCTTCTAAATTCCGCGAGAACAATCGCAGTTGCAATAGAAACGTTGAGGCTTTCCGAAGTCTCAGCGTTTTTTGGATAAGAGGGGATACGAATGGGGTGTGTGACGAGGGAGCGGACGGCTGGGGAAATACCGTTGCCTTCATTGCCCATGACGATGATAGACGGGATCTCGTGATCACGTGATGACGAGATGACGTCGTACATATCGCGTCCGTCTAATAGTGTCCCGAAAATTTTTAATTTTGATTTTTGAATTTTTAATTCCTTGAGCCAGGAGGGCAGATCCACGTAGTGGATTCGTACTCTTGCCAGCGCGCCCATCGTAGCTTGTACCACCTTGGGGTTATAGCAGTCGGCGGTGTCGAGCGAACAAACGATATCATGGACCCCGAACCAATCGCAGGTGCGGATGATGGTGCCCAAATTGCCCGGATCCTGAACTCCATCTAACGCAAGCGTTAGATTGGTAATTGGTAATTGGTGATTGGTAATTGGTGATTGGTTATTGGTGATTGGTGATTTGCGGAAGACAGCAATGACGCCTTGGGGAGTACGGAGGCCGGACATCTGCTCGATCTCGGTGCGGGACGCATTCTCACCCTCACGGTACAGGTGCACAAGCTCGAAAGACTTGGTCAGTTCCCCCACGCACTTCTCCCCCTCAGCCACAAAGAGCCCGAGTTGGTCGCGAAACTTCTTGATCTGCAAACTTTTCACAAGTTTGACCTGCGATTTGCTAATTTTCTCCATAATATCTTCGAAATCGGCGACAAAATTATAAAAAAACTTGCATATATGCAAATTTTTTACTACTTTTGCACGCTAAATATGCGTAATAAGGTGTACATATTGCTTCTGGCGGTCTTTTTCTGCGCCTGCAACACGACCAAATTCGTGCCGCAGGATCAGTGTCTGCTCAATAAAGCGTACATCAAGTGCGTGGACGATCCGAATGTATCGACCACGGACCTACGGACCTACCTGCGTCAGCGTCAGAACACCGAGATCTTCGGTTTCTGGAAGTTACAGCTCCATATCTACAACACCGCGCCCAAGGACACGACCACCAAGAGCAAGAAGACCCTCCAACGCAATGCGTTTAAGATGGGTGAGGCGCCCGTCATCTACGACGAGGAGCAGACCGGAATGAGTATCCAGCAGTTGCGCCAGCAGATGAACAACATGGGTTATTTCCAGGCAGAGGTCGATACGGTCAAGACGGTCAAGGACCGCAAGGTGAACATCACCTACCTGGTCACCGCCCACCAGCCCTACAGGCTTCGTGCCTACGAGGTCGATATCCCCAACCCCGCTATCCAGGCGATCGCGCAGAGTGAACGTTGTCTGATCAAACCCGGCGAGCAATTCTCCACGCAGACGATGGACGAGGAGCGCGAACGTATCGCCCGCGAGGTGCGAAACATGGGGTATTTCTATTTCGAGAAATCGATGTTGGAGTTCACTGCAGACAGCTCGCTGCGCACCCACGAGGTGGATCTGCGTATCCATGCCGCACCCTATGTTGAGCATCTCGATTCGGCGACGTTGCAACGGCTTCGCACGCGGTTCTACATCAATGATGTCACCTATCACCTGGACAAACCTTTCCTGCGCAAGAGTGCCTTGCGTCGGGCGTGCCGGCTTAAGAAGGGCGAGCGCTATGCCGAATGGCGGGTCGAACGCACGTACGCGCGGATGAACGCACTCGCGCCCGTCAAGTACGTCGATATCGCTTTCACGCCTGTCGGGGACAGTCTGCTCGATTGCGCGATCACCATCTCCCGCGGACGTATGCACTCGGTATCGGCAGAGCTGGAGGGCACCTACAGTGCCGGAGACTGGGGTATCGCAGCGGGTGTCAACTATACCAACAAGAACATCTTCAAGGGTGCCGAGGTGCTGACCATCGGAGCGCGGGCATCCCACGAATGGCGGGCAACAAACGGCGGTCGTGCGATCGAAGCCAAAGCGGATGCCGGGCTCACGTTCCCCAGCAATATCAAGCTCAATATCGCCTATAGTTTCCAGCAACGTCCGGACGAATATACGCGTACTATCGCCAACGCCGGCTTGGGTTACTCGATCCGCAAACCCGGCAGTCGCTGGACCCATCAGTTTGACTTGATCGATATCAATTATATCTACGTGCCGTGGATGTCGTCGGAGTTCCGCAATAAATTCCTCAACCACTCGTCCGTCTTGGCAGCGAGTTACGAGGACCATTTCATTGTGGATTGGAGTTATCTGGCAGCGTTCACGACCTTCAACCGTCGTTTCCCGCACCGTCCGTACGTACAATTGGCGATGCGCGTGGAGACGGCCGGTAATGCACTCTATGCGATCAGTAAGGTCTTCCACCTCTCGCAGGATGAGACCGGTCATTACCGGCTCTGGCGTATCCCGTTTGCGCAGTATGCGAAAGGCGATGTCAACTTCACCTACCACGGTATCATCAACCCCAAGCACCAGCTCGTCACCCACCTCGGTTTGGGTGTGGCGGTGCCCTACCTCAATGCGGACGTGCTGCCGTACGAGAAACGCTATTTCGGTGGTGGTGCAAACGGTATCCGCGGCTGGCAGGCACGAACGCTCGGACCGGGTGCCTTCCGGGGTGCGAACAACACCTATGCCTATGACCTGCAGGTGGGCGATATCAATTTGGACATGAACCTCGAGTACCGCTTTAAGGTGCTGTCCTTCCTCGAGTTGGCAGCTTTCCTCGATGCGGGTAACATATGGACGATAAGGGAGTACGAGTCCCAACCGGACGGGCAATTCCTGTGGAATGAATTCTACAAACAGATCGCCTGGAGCTATGGCGTGGGCGTACGTTTTGACCTGTCGGTGTTCGTCTTCCGTGTCGATTTCGGTGTCAAACTGCACGACCCGAGTCGCATCTGGGAGGGCAAGCAATGGCGTACAGCGGCAAACGGACTCGGCTGGAAGAACGATATGACCTTCCATTTTGCAATCGGGTATCCTTTCTAGTTATGCTAAGAACTCAGATGATATCAGGGCTCATCGAAGCCGGGTGTGACGAAGCGGGACGAGGACCGTTAGCAGGCAGTGTGTTCTGCGCGGCGGTGATCCTGGATCCCGAGCGGGTCAAGGATATACCGGAGTTTGCGTGGCTCAACGACTCCAAGCAGCTCACCGAGCACCAACGCGAAGCCCTGCGTCCCGTCATCGAACGCGAAGCGGTCAGCTGGGCAGTCGTGGAAGTGAGTGCCCAAGAGATCGATGAACGCAATATCCTGCAGTGCTCCATCCTGGGGATGCAGCGGGCCCTGGACCAACTGAGCGTTCGGCCGCAGCACATCCTCGTGGACGGCAATAAATGGAAGCCCTACGTGCCGGAAGGCGAGCTGCTGGAGATACCTGCCACGACGGTAGTGCACGGAGATGCGACTTACATGTCCATCGCTGCAGCGAGTGTGCTGGCCAAGACCCATCGGGATGAATACATGCTGCGCCTGCACCAGGCGTATCCCCAATACGGTTGGGACACCAACAAAGGCTACCCCACCGCCGCCCATTACGAGGCCATAAAACGTTTTGGTGTTACTCCGTACCACAGACTAACATTTAATTTAAAGATACAATGATTTTTATTACCAACAACAATCCGACGCCGGAACAACAACGTCCGCGTCGCAGAATCGGATGTTTAGGCGGATGTCTTATTTTCTTCGCCGTGTATTTCATTTGTAGCGCCCTCTTAGGCTGGATCATGGGAGATATGTTCTCCTCGTCTTCTGTGGAGCTGCAGGACAAGACTGTTTATCGCTTAGAGATGAAGGGTAACCTCGTCGAGCAGGCGCAGGAAGAGAGTCCCTTCACCGCCTTCATGGGTCAGGTGCCTTATGGCAACTATGCCGCACAGGACAATGTAGGCTTGGACGATATCCTGAGCAATATCCGCCTGGCCAAGAACGATGACAAGATCTTGGGTATCTGGTTGGACGGTGCCGAGTTGTCGATGGCGCCGGCAAGTGCGAAAGCCATCCGCGATGCACTGATCGATTTCAAGTCCAGCGGTAAGTGGATCATCGCGTCCGCCAAGAGTTACGGTCAAACCAATTACTACGTGGCTTCGGTAGCCGACCGTATCTGCCTCGATCCGACCGGAGAGGTGGACTGGAAAGGTCTGTCGGCGCAGAAGATGTATTACACCCGCGCGCTGGAGAAGATCGGCGTGCAGATGCAGATCATCAAAGTAGGTACGTTCAAATCCGCTGTGGAACCGTATTTCCGCACCTCCATGTCTGAAGCCGACCGCACCCAGACCCTGCAGTATATCGACGGTATCTGGAGCGAGTACAAGACGGCTGTAGCCGCAGCGCGTCACCTGACCGAAGAACAACTCGATGAGATGGCCGACCGGTACATGTCCCTGCAGAGCGCCGAAGAGAACCTCAAAGCCGGACTCGTGGACACCATCGTCTATGGTCAGGATATGGATTCGCTCTTGCGCGTCTATACCGGCACGAAGGATTACAAACTGCTCTCGACCGCCAAAATGGCAGCCGTTACACGTCCGGAGTCCAAAGCCAATGATAAGATCGCTGTGCTCTACCTCGAAGGGGAAATCACGGACGAGGATGGTGACGGTATCGTTGGCAAAGAGGTCATCAAGACCTTCAAGAAGATCGCCAAGGACGATGATATCAAAGCACTCGTGCTCCGCGTCAACAGCCCGGGTGGTTCGGCAGATGCCAGCGAGCAGATCTGGCATGCGATCCAGAAGATCAAAGCCGACAGCATCCCTGTAGTCGTTTCGATGGGTGACTATGCCGCTTCGGGTGGATACTACATCTCCTGCGGCGCCGATTATATCTACGCCGAGCCGACGACCCTCACCGGTTCTATCGGTATCTTCGGTACCATCCCCAGCGTAGGCAAGCTGCGCGAGAAAGTGGGCCTCGACATCGACGGTGTCTCCACCAACAAGCACTCGGCTTTGGAGTCCAACATAATCTACAAAGGCATGAACCCCGAGGAACAGGCGATGATGCAGACGATGGTGGAGCGCGGATATGACCTCTTCACCAGCCGTTGTGCCGACGGCCGTCATGTCAGCCAGGACTATATCAAGTCGATCGGCGAAGGCCGCGTTTGGCTCGGTGCCAAAGGTAAAGAGATCGGTATCGTCGATGAACTCGGTAACATCGACAACGCGATTGCCAAAGCGGTCGAACTTGCCGGACTCGAGAGCTACAAACTTGTTTATTACCCCGACGTAGTCGATCCGTACGAAGAACTGCTCAAACTCTTCGACAACACCACCGACGAGGAGAAACTGCTGCTCAAGATCAAGAACTTCTGCTCCAAACCGCGTGTGATGGCAAGAATGGACGATGTGGTCATTCGCTAAAATAGTATTGAGTTGGCTTTACCAGGTCGGGATCAATATCCGGCATTGGTTGTACGACAAGCGCCTCTTACCCTCGTTCCCGGTCAAGATACCGACGATCTGTGTGGGTAACCTGGCGGTCGGTGGTACGGGTAAGACGCCCATGACTGCCTATATCGTGCAGCTCCTGCTGGATAAGGGTTACCGGCCCGCCGTGCTCTCGCGCGGATACAAACGCAAGACCCGCGGCTTCCTGCTGGCGGATAGTCAGTCCACCGTGTGCACCATCGGTGACGAAGCCATGCAGATGCATCGAGCCTTCCCAGATGTGCCGGTTGCGGTATGTGAGCATCGTGTACCGGGTATCCACCAGCTGCAACGGCAGGTGCCCGATATAGACGTCATCATCCTCGACGACGCCATGCAGCACCGCCGTCTGCGCTGCGGGTTCACGGTGTTGCTCACCCCTTACGACCGACTCTACATAGACGACCGTATGCTGCCATGGGGCACTTTGCGCGATATACCTTCGCGGGCCCTCAAAGCCGACACGATCGTCGTCACCAAGTGCCCGGACAGTATGCGGCCGATCGACATGCGCGTCATCGACAACCGACTCCATCTGCCGACTTTCCAGCAGCTCCATTTTGCGGGTATCGAGTATGCACCGCTTACCGAGAAAGGCAATCCGCTCGTGCTCACCGGTATCGCGCATCCCGAGTATATGATCGCGCACGTGCAGCAGCAATACCCGCAGGCCGAGTTACTCGCCTTCCCGGACCATCATGCTTTCACCGAGGCGGATCTCGACTCCATCCTCACCCAAGCCAAACATTTTGATTTTGTGCTCACGACCGAGAAAGATCTGCAACGCCTGGAGTCCACCGACCTCAAGGCCCGGCTGGCAGCGCAAGGCAAAGCCCTCATCGCCCTGCCGATCCGCACACGCTTCCTCACCCCGCATAAAAACTTCGACCAACAAATACTCCACTACGTAAAAGAGAATCACCAATGACCAATCACCAATCACCAATCACAAACATCCTCCTTCGTTTCGTGCCGCCGTATAAGCTGCAGATGGGGCTGAACATCCTGTTCAACCTCCTCTCGACGATCCTGTCCCTGTTCTCTTTTGCTGCGATCATCCCCGTGTTGCGCATCCTCTTCGGCCTCACCGCTGTCGATGTCCAATGGACCGATCTCCATACTGTGAGCGGACTCCAACAGACCCTGGCGGCTTTACGTTCCAACCTCTACTACATCCTCAACGACCAGATCGCGCTCCATGGTCCGGGTTACGTCCTGCTCATGCTGGGCCTCTTCCTCGTCGTTATGACCGGATTCAAGTGCGCCGCGGCGTGGTTGGCGAACTACTTCATGGTGCCGATCCGTACGGGGGTCCTGCGCGACTTGCGCCAGCAGCTCTACGATAAGATCCTCTCCCTGCCGATGGGGTACTTCACCGAAGCCCGCCGCGGCGACGTCATCTCGCGTATGACCAACGACGTCAACGAGGTCGAAGCGTCCATCATGTCGGCGCTCGATATCCTCTTCAAAGATCCGGTGATGATTATCGTCTATCTCATCACCCTTTTTGTCATCTCGTGGCAACTCACCCTCTTCGTGCTCGTTTTGATGCCGGTCGCTATCTTCTTTATCGGTCGCATCGGACGCAGCCTCAAGAAAGCGTCCACCAAGGGGCAGGAACAAAACGCCGAGATCCTCTCGTCCGTAGATGAGACCCTGCTCGGCTTGCGTGTCGTCAAGGGTTTTAATGCGCAGCACAAACTGCGTACGCGCTTCTACACCCTCATCAATGCCACACGTGCTACCTTCAACCGTATCAACCGTCGTTATTACCTCGCCCACCCGCTCTCCGAGTTCCTCGGCACAGCGCTCATCGCGATCATCCTCTGGTTCGGCGGCTTGCTCATCCTTTCCGATCATGCGACGATAGATGCATCTACGTTCATCTATTACCTCGTTATCTTCTACTCCATCATCAACCCCTCCAAGGACCTCAGCAAAGCCGCCTACGGTATCCGCCGCGGACTCGCGTCCCTCGAGCGTATCGATGCGGTACTCAACACCGAGTCCAACATCATCGAGCCCAAGCAGCCGCAGCCGATGACTTTTGAGCAGAAGATCGCCTTCAACCACGTCCATTTCGCTTATAATGCCGACCGCGAGGTACTGACCGACATCTGTCTCGAGGTCCCCAAAGGCAAGACTATTGCCCTCGTTGGACAATCCGGATCCGGTAAGACCACTATGACCGACCTCGTGCCGCGTTTCTACGACCCGACCGCCGGCACCATCACCGTGGACGGCATCGATATACGATCCATCTCCACCCACGATCTGCGGGCACAGATGGGTATCGTCTGCCAGGAACCCGTGCTCTTCAACGACACCGTCTATAACAACATCACTTTCGGCGTCGACACCTCCCTACCCGCCCCCAACGGTCTCACATGGTCCGAGGCGGTTGAACAGGCAGCACGTATCGCCAACGCCCATGAGTTCATCGCACGCATGCCCGAAGGCTACGATACCGTCATCGGCGATCGTGGTAGCCGTCTCTCCGGCGGCCAACGCCAACGCCTCTCTATCGCACGTGCTATCCTCAAGAACCCGCCCATCCTCATCCTCGATGAGGCCACCTCCGCACTCGACTCCGAGTCCGAGAAACTCGTGCAGGAAGCGCTCGAACACCTCATGGCGGAGCGCACCACCCTCGTCGTCGCGCACCGTCTCTCGACCATCAAGCATGCCGACCTCATCTGCGTGCTCCACGAAGGACGTATCGTCGAGCGCGGCAAACATAACGAACTCTACGCCCTCGGAGGATACTATACCAAACTCGTCGATATGCAGAAATAAAATGGTAAATGGTAAATGACCAAATGGTAAATAAGCACCGCGTGCTGCTCGGCATGTCCGGAGGAATAGACTCCACCGTCAGCGCCATGCTTCTTCTGGAGCAGGGCTATGAAGTAGTCGGTGTCACCTTCCGTACCTATGACTCCATCAAAGAGTCCTGCCTCGCCAAAGAGAAAGGCTGCTGCACCATCGACTCCATCATGGAGGCGAAGCATAACGCCGAACGAATGGGCTTTGAGCACCATATCGTGGACTTTCGCGAGACCTTCCGCCGCTGCGTCATCCAGAATTTCATCGACGAGTATATGGCGGGCCGCACCCCCAACCCATGCGTCCTTTGCAATTCCACCATCAAGTGGGGTGAGATGCTCCATCTGGCGGATGAGATGGGTTGCGACTATATAGCGACAGGCCATTACGCCCGCATCGCCGAACGCGACGGCCACCTCTTCCTGCGCACCGCCGCCGACACCCGCAAGGATCAGACTTATTTCCTCTGGCGGCTGACGGAAGAGCAGCTCAAACGGACAATCTTCCCCTTAGGCGACTATACCAAGGACCAGGTGCGCGAGATAGCACGGGCACACGGCTACGAGAAACTCGCTACCAAACGCGAGAGCCAGGAGATTTGCTTCATCCCGGATGATGACTACCGCGCCTTCCTGCGCGCGAACGTGCCTGACTATGAGGAACGCGTGCGCCCGGGCGAGTACGTGGACGCGCAAGGCAAGGTCTTGGGCACACATCAGGGCTTCGTCAATTACACCATCGGTCAACGCAAAGGACTCGGCATCGCCCTCGGTCATCCCGCCTACATCACCCATATCGACCCCGCCACCAACCGCATCACCCTCGGCACCAACGACGACATGTACGCGACGGAGCTCCACTTTATTCCTACAGCGAAGCGGTCTTACAGTGAAACGGTCTTACAGCGTAGCGGTCTTACAGCTAAGATTCGTTATCGAAGCGTAGCGGTCCCCATAAAAGAAATAAACGAGAGTCGCGTTCTTTTCGCAACTCCCGTTTGGGGTATCACCCCCGGCCAATCCGTCGTCCTCTATTCCGACGACCTCGTGGTCGGCGGCGGTATCATAGTCTAACAGTGAAACGGTCTTACAGCGTAGCGATCCTACAACGTAGTGGTCTTGCAGCGCAGCGGTCAAGCGTTATTTTCCAAAATAACGCTTATACAGCCCTTCGAATCCCTTTCCGTGACGAGCCTCGTCGCGAGCCATCTCGTGTACCGTGTCGTGGATCGGATCCAGGTTCAACTCTTTCGCACGTTTAGCGATATTCAGCTTGTCTTCGCAAGCACCCGACTCTGCCAACATACGCTTCTCGAGGTTCGTCTTGGTGTCCCAAACGATCTCACCGAGCAACTCAGCAAAACGCGATGCGTGATCTGCCTCTTCGTATGCATAACGACGGAAAGCCTCTGCTACCTCCGGATAGCCCTCGCGATCGGCTTGACGAGCCATTGCCAGGTACTGACCTACCTCCGTGCACTCTCCAATAAAATGCGCACGCAGACCATCATGGATGATCGGATCCATCTCGTTCTTTGCTACGCCGAGTACGTGCTCGCAAGCGAAGTTCAACTTGTCGTCGGAAGCTACCTTCCACTCAACGATTTGTTTGCATTGCGGACAACGCTCCGGTGCCTCTGTGCCCTCGTGTACATAACCACAGATCGGGCAGATAAATTTCTTTACCATAGTGTTAATTTTTTAAGGGTTAATATAAAAAGTTATCTTTCATTTTCTAAAATATCATTGGCACGACGTAGTGCCACATGAATATTCGGACAGATATTGTCGGGGTTCATCTGCTGCTCGATTCCGCCTTGCAGCAGTTGCTTGTGTACGTGGTTCGTCACCCCAGAGAGGATGATCGTGATACCCTCTTTATGCGAGCGCTGGATCAGCATACTCAGGTTGTGCATCGCTGTCGAATCTACGAACGGCACTTTTCGCATGCGGATGATACGTATCGGGTACTCCTTACCGCTCACGTGCAGCATGATCTCGTCAAACCGGTTGGCGATACCGAAGAAATACGGGCCGTCGATTTCATACACCTCCACGCCCTCCGGGATCGTCAGGTGCTCCAGATTCAGGTTGCTCTCCGTATCCTCATTCGGATCGATCTCTTTATGCAAGGTCCGGATATGCGTCTGCTCGTTCGTACGCATCAGGAACAGCACCATCGCCAGCAGCAAGCCCACTTCGATAGCTACCGTCAAATCGAAGATCACCGTCAGCAGGAACGTCACTACCAGCACCCAGAAATCGCGGTTACGGTGCTTAAACAATCCTACGATCGTCTTCCAACCGCTCATCGAGTACGCCACCATGATCAGTACCGCTGCCAAACAGCTCATTGGTATCAGACCCACCAACTGTCCCAAGAACAGCAGCACCAGCAGCAGTACCACCGCGTGTACGATACCCGCCACCGGCGTACGGCCGCCGTTATTGATATTCGTCATCGTGCGCGCAATAGCACCTGTCGCCGGGATACCGCCGAAGAACGGCACCACCACGTTCGCCACACCTTGCGCAATCAACTCCGTGTTCGAGTTATGCCGGTCGCCGATCACACCATCCGCCACCATCGCACTCAGTAAACTTTCGATCGCACCGAGCATCGCAATCGTGAACGCCGACGGGAATAGTTTCTGTATCAGCGTGAAGAACGACTCCCCTTCTGCTAACTCCAGACTCGGCAGATGCGGCGCAGGAATACCGTGCGGCAAAGCGTACAGGTCGCCGATCGTCTGGATCGACGCCACGCCCCATGCCTCCGGAGCAAACTCCTTCAGCACCCATACAGCTAAGGTCGCAAAGATGATCGCCGCCAACGAGCCCGGGATACGCTTCGTCAGCTTCGGCATGAAGATGCATATCAACAAGGAAAATACACCTACCCCGAGTGCCCATCCGTTCACGCTGAAATGCTGCGCATAGAAGATCCATTTATCCACGAAGTTAGCCGGCACGTTCGTCAGCCCCAACCCGAAGAAATCATTCATCTGGGTACTGAATATCGTCAACGCGATACCGGCCGTGAAGCCCACGATCACCGGGTACGG
>CAMHSB010000021.1 GCA_946187695.1 uncultured Bacteroidales bacterium | reverse complement strand
TCTGCAACAGCAATCTTCTCTTTGATCACGTCTACTACGAATACAGCGCTCGGCAGACGGGTCATGTCGGCGATAGAACCAAGGTTCTTCTCCAGTTTCTCACGCTGACGTGCAATCTGCAGTTTCTCGCGCTTCGAAACGTTATCCAGCGTACCATCGGTAGTCATCTTGTCGATCTGGCTCATTTTCTTCACAGCCTTACGGATGGTCGGGAAGTTGGTCAACATACCACCAGCCCAACGCTCGGTGATGTACGGCATGCCTACCTCTTGTGCGTGAGCGGCAATAACCTCTTGAGCTTGTTTCTTCGTACCAACGAACAGCACCTTACGGCCACTGCGTGCCAGGTTCTTCAAAGCTTCAGCAGCCTCGTCAACCTTAACGACGGTTTTGTTCAAGTCGATGATGTGAATACCGTTGCGCTCCATGTAGATGTACGGAGCCATAGCCGGGTTCCATTTGCGTTTGAGGTGGCCAAAGTGCGCACCAGCCTCCAGCAATTGATCAAAATTTGTTCTCATTTTGTTTTTTAATGTGTTTAATTTGTTTATAAAAAGCTCCTTATATTTTGGAATTCCCGTTCACGCGCATAGTACATTATTAAATATACGCGCACGCATATGCGTTTGAGACTCCAAAACAATCGTGTGGTAATCCCGAAGGAGTCCACACGATTTGGAGTATTCTTCCGATTAACGTTTACTGAACTGGAAGTGCTTACGTGCCTTCGGTTGACCCGGTTTCTTACGCTCAACCTCACGAGCGTCACGAGTCATGAAGCCTTCTGCCTTCAACGCAGCCTTGTCTTCCGGATTGATCTTCACCAGCGCACGTGCGATAGCCAAACGCAGAGCCTCTGCCTGACCTTTGAAACCACCACCGTCAAGGGTTACCTTGATATCGTATTTCTCAGCCACACCGAGTTTATTCAGCGGCTGGCAAACGATATAGCGCAGAATAGAAGACGGGAAATATGTCTCGATGTCGCGACCGTTGATAACGATCTTGCCGGCACCTTCATTAACGTAAACGCGGGCTACTGCCTCTTTACGACGACCTAATGCATTAACTGTTTCCATATCTTCTATTATTTCAGGGTGTTAATATCAATTACTTTCGGTTGTTGTGCCTGCATATTGTGCTCTGCACCTGCGAAAATGTACAGGTTCGTGATCTGACGAGCACCCAGACGATTCTTCGGCAGCATTCCTTTTACTACTTTGCGAACGAGCTTGTCAGCGCCTTTGGCCATCAGGTCAGCCGGAGTGAACTCACGTTGACCACCCGGGAAACCGGTGTAGCGTACATAAACGCGATCGTTCCATTTGTTACCTGTCAGCTGCACTTTGTCAGCGTTCACGATGATTACGTTGTCACCACAGTCCACGTTCGGAGTGTAGGACGGTTTGTACTTACCACGCAGCAGTTTTGCTACTTTGGAGCACATACGACCAAGAATCTGGCCCTCAGCGTCAACAACGACCCACTCTTTCTTAGCGGTCTCTTTGTTTACAGACACTGTCTTGTAAGAATTGTATTCCATTAATTTTGTTTGTTTTAGGCTTGGCCGACAGACATCTATTAAGCGTCTCCGCACTGCCCAGCCAGGCGATTTATAATATTGTTTTTATACGTCCGTGCGCACTACGCGCACAAAACGGCTGCAAAATTACTACTTTTTTTTGATATGACCAAATATTTGTGCAACTTTTTTATAAAAAAGTGCATTTTCTTGCGCATACCGTAGTTTTTTTGTACCTTTGTGCCCGATTTTGAGTATTTGTATATGGATTCGTTTGTCTTTTTAGGTTTTGGATTGAACGCGTGGATCACGCTCGTGACGGTGTTCGTTATGTTTACCGTCTTGCTGTTCACAAAGATACGTTCGGATGTGGTCTTCCTCTGCGCGGTAGGTGTTTTGTATGTCACCGGCGTCTTGGATGCCAAAGAGACTCTTTCGGGTATCAGTCAGACCTCGGTAGCGGTGGTCGGTGTGCTGTTTGTCGTGATCGCGGGTTTGATGCACACCGGTGTGCTCCAATGGATCACCAAGTACCTCTTGGGTACGCCGAAGAACTACTGGAGATCCGTACTACGTCTGATGCTGCCGGTCGCAGCCCTCAGCTCGTTCCTCAGCAACACCACCGTCGTGGCGCTGTTCGTCAATATCGTCAAGATGTGGTCCAAGAAACTCGGCATCTCGCCGTCCAAACTGCTTATTCCGCTCAGTTATGCGTCCGGCATGGGTGGTATCTGCACCTTGATTGGTACGCCGCCGAACCTGATTATCAGCGGTCTGTACGAAGAGCAAACGGGTCACGCGATGAATATTCTCGCCACCACCATTCCGGGGCTTTTCTGTCTGGCAGTCGGCGTGCTGTCCATCATTGCCTTGCGGCACCTCTTGCCCGACCGCAAATCGCCGGAGGAGGCGTTCGAATCGACGGGCGACTACACGGTAGAGATGCTCGTTCCCTCGGACAACAAGCATATCGGCATGACCATCGGCGAACTGGGACTGAATAATGTCAACGGCGGTAGCCTGGTGGAGTTGCGCCATTTTGATGATGAGAAAATCTTGTCTCCCGTGCCCGACGACGAGCCCATCATGGGTGGTGACCGCCTGATCTATGCGGGGCAGATAGCTGAGTTGTTGGAGTTGGAGAAATCGCACCACTTGGTGAATGCCGACCACCATGTCTTCCACTACAGCGATGCGCCCAAAAGCAAACATTTCCTGCGTACGGCATACCTGCCTTTCGGTAGCCACCTGATCGGGACCACGATGGGCACCAACGGATTTGAGAAGGACCATAAAGTGACCTTGGTAGCCGTCAGTCGTCGCGGTAGCCGTATCGAAGAATCGCCACGTAACGTAGTGCTCAAGGCCGGCGACACACTGCTTTTGGAGAGCCTGAACGAATTGAAAATCGACACGCAAAACCTGCGACGAGACCTGCATTTCTTTGAGTCCGAAGAGATACCGAATATCAGTTGGAGCACCCTGATCTCCAGTCTTATCATGATTGCGATGGTGGTACTCTCGGCGCTCAATGTAATGCCTTTGTTGGAGTGCGCCATCCTCGCCGTGTTCGCTATGTTGATCTTCCGCTGCTGCACCCCCGAACAGGCGATGCGGTCCGTCAACTGGGATATCCTCATGATCTTCGCTTGTAGCGCCGTGCTCGGTCTGGCAATTCAGAAAACAGGTATCGCCGAACGCATGGCAACAGGCATACTCGATATCTGCGGCACGAACCCGATCGTGGTCATGACAGCCATCTGTTTTGCCGGCACGTTCATCACGGAGTTCATCTCCAACACCGCGGCGGGAGCGATGTTCTTCCCCATTATGTACAATGCAGCCGAGCAACTGGGGTACGAACCTTTCCCGTTCCTGATTGCGTTGATGATCGCCGTCAGCAGCAGCTTCGCTACGCCGATCGGTTCACCGACCCACATGCTGGTCTATGGTCCGGGCGGGTATCGTTTTGCTGATTTCCTGAAGATAGGTCTGCTCATGAACCTCATCATCCTCGCGGCGAACATACTGATAGTCAACCTCGTATATCCGCTCACGCCGCTGCCTTAAGATCAGGCTTTCAGATAGTCTTTCAGACGCAGTAGAGCTTGCGACAGCACCTCGCGGGAAGTCGCGAGGTTGATGCGCACGTATTTCTCTCCGCCGTACATCTCGGATGGATTAAAGAGCACGTGCGCGTGGATCGCCAAGTCCTTACAGAACTGCTCGGCTGAGATACCGAGAGCGGCTATATTGACCCATGCCAGATAGGTACCTTCCGTCTCGTGGAGCTGCAGCATCGGCAGGTGCGCGTCCAAGAAATCGCGCAAGTAGCAGTAGTTTCCGTACACGTATTCGTTCAGCTCTTCCAGCCATTCTTCCGACTCATTATACGCTGCCACCTGTGCCACGAGCCCAAACGGATTAAGACCGTTGACCTCATGAATCTCCAAGGCATGATTGATCTGCGCAAAGAGTTCCTTGTTCGGCACAAAAATATTCGCGCACAGCAGGCCGGCGATGTTAAAGGCCTTGCTGGCTGAGGTGCAGACACAGAAATCCGTGTCGTTGCGCACGATAGACGCAAAAGGTGTATAAGGATGCCCCGGAAAAGCGAACTCACAGTGGATCTCGTCGGACAGCACGAACAGGTGCTCGCGGCGCATGATATCCGCCAAGCGCTCCAACTCTTCCCTACTCCATACGCGGCCGGTCGGGTTGTGGGGGTTGCAGAGCAGGAACACATCGGCGTGTTTGGCTTTGGCTTCTACGTCCTCCCAGTTCACCTCAAAACGGTTATTGACCAGCACCAGCGGAGAAGCCACCAGCTCACAGCCCATATTCTCAATACAACTGAAAAAACAGTTGTATGCGGGCGTGAAGGTCAGCACGCGCAGCTGCTTGTTCATCCGCAACTCCAGCGCAGCAAAGATAGCCGATATAGCCGGCACCACGGCAGTCGTATAAAGCAGATTGGTGTTGTTGATACCCTTCCAGCCGTGCCGGCGTTCGAACCAGGATGCCACCGCATCGTAATTGGCCTGAGGCACGATAGAATAACCGAACACACCGTGATCCAGACGACGCTGTATCGCGTCACAAATAGGCTGAGCGGCCTTAAAATCCATGTCGGCAACCCACAACGGAAGGCAGCCCTCCGCACACTCCGAGTCCCACTTATAGCAATCGGAACCCTTTCGATCCACGTATTCTAACATGTTATGATTTAAATTTTGCGGCTGCAAAGGTACAAAAAAAAACGCACATATGCAAATAAAAAATGAAAAAAGAGCCCGGAAGGGCCTCAATCGGAATAATCAATTCCCATATCAAAACTTACTTTTCCCATATAATTACCTGGTTATGTCGGGTCAATAACGCGACCATCACGGGACCACGTCCCGAGAACGACCTAAGGAAGACCCGAGGAAGTCCTGATCTCTTACATAAATAACCTGTTTCCCTGTCGGATTGGCCATTTTCCATCCGTCACGCTCTTCTGTCTTTGAAAATCCTTCGGGATCCCCGCAAATTGTTGATTTGTGGGGAGAGGAGAAACCACAGCAAATTCAAGAGCGCGTGCTCTTTCATCCTTGCATGTGCGTTTCGACGAGCGTCCGGCTTTGCAGGGGTTCACAAGTTCCGCTTTGTGGCAAAATACCATAGCCCTTCCAATCCCTAACGCGAAAAAAATCGAAAAATTTCACTTTTTTTAATAGGTCGGACACCTTTTGTCCGTCCAATATAGTAATTTTGCACCAGATTTCAAAAACGAAAGGGCAAAATTATGAAAACAGACAAAGATTTACGGTTTCTCTCTTCCTGTGAAAATGAGGATTTAAGAGTACTTTGCGACATCCTTACGCATGACCGTCTCGGTAACATTCGTATCACGGAACAACTAACATCCACTGACGAGTACAATCGCAGTTATCCGGAAGATATGTTGTTTCTCGTTCCTCAAATCAGCGAAGAACTGCTCAAGTACGGTTCGAATACCATCACCACCTTTTGGAATGGCGAACCGGATACTTATGCTACCGTTCTGCGCCGAATCTGCAGGCAGATGGATGTGAAAACGAAAGAGCATGACGATGTTAAGACTATGGAGCGGAATCTGCTCACAGAGCTTTGCCAAGACGCACTCAATAAAATGAGCGAGCGTGAGTTAAGGCTGCTGGCCAATGAGAATGGCATCCCTGACAAACGGCTTACGCGCCAGGCATTAACAGCCACGTTACTCATGGCTATACGCACGAGCAGACCTATACTCACGCGCATAGTGGCGCGCATCGTTCAATATTTTGTAGAGCTCGTTACCGTTCGCGGTGTAGCTACCGCCGGAATTGAGACGGCCACACGTGCCGTAGGTGGCGCATTAGGTCCTATCGGATGGGCAGCACTGGGAGCATGGACAGTCTATGATATCTCGTCGCCTGCTTACCGCGTATGTGTTCCTGCCGTGCTGCAAGTGGCATACATGCGCCTTAATCGCTTTGAAAAAGAAAGGAGGGTCGCATGAAAGCACGTCAGATCATGCACCCTGCCGATGCAAAAGCATTGCAGGTGCTCAAACAAGCACGCGGATTCAATACGCTGATCAAGTACTTCATGCAGGTGGGCGACGAGCGTATCATGCGCGGAGAGAACCTTGGTACAATGCTCCGTGTCACGCCCGACAACTTGCCGAAAGTATATGCCGCTTTCCGCGAAGTGGTATGCCGCGTCGGCATCGATGAGCCGGAGCTGTATGTCTATAACGACCCGGTGATGAACGCTTATACGTATGGCGACACTCGTATTTTTGTCGCTTTGAGCAGTTTACTGGTGGAACGGCTCACGTTGCCCGAACTCAAAAGTATCATGGCGCATGAGTGCGGACATATCCTTTGCCGCCACACGCTCTACAAAACCGTTCTGCATATCATCGAAGATATGGGAAAAGCGGCACAAGTGATAACCGGCTCGCTTGCTTTTCCTGCCTATTGCGCCTTGCAGTATTGGAACCGCATGAGTGAATACTCAGCTGACCGATGCGCGGCAGCAGTCGTCGGGGAACAGGTCTTTCAGTCCGCACTCCTCAAACTCACGAGCGGTTTGTCGGACATACAAGGCGACCCGTATCAGTTAGTCGAACAAGGCAAAAGATATTACGAAATGAAGAATGTTTCTTTCTTTGACCGCGTGCAGCAGGCTTGCCGCGAGATGTTTTACTCTCATCCACAGGACTGCCAGCGTGCTTATGAAATTGACCGTTGGAAATCCTCTGCCAATTACCGCTATTTGACGAACAATTTGAACTAATCAACAAAAAATCGTAACAAAATGTTTGTACACATCGAAAAAATGTAGTACCTTTGCAGGCGTTTTAGGAGTGTTGCTGGGTTTACTAAAGCCTTGTTTGTGACAGAGGAAATGTATTCTGCGCTTTTTGATATATTAAAATTGAAATTATAATATTATGAGTCCTTCTCGCTCGTTTTAAAAAGAACATTTACTGAAATGAGAGAAGCATTTCAATAATTACTAAACACAATGAAAACACAAGATTTAGATCATGTCATTCCGGTTTCTAATATTGAGAATGATATCAATTTAGACAACTTGGAGCATGAACTCCGAACTTCACTTGATGAAGAATTAGGAAAACTAGAATTCCTGCATAACGAAAGTGCCAAAATAGGTTCTCCCGATGAATTAGGAAATACTATAAAGAATGTCGTATGGGAGCAATTCCTAAACCAGTTTGGTAGAGTTGCGGGAGAAGATTTCATAAAAGAAAACAGAGGTCTTAATTTTGATCCACGAGTATCTGCACATACTCAAACAACCGAAGATTTTGCACAAGGCAAGATTAACCAGCGCAATACCAAAATCGACTATCAACAAAGATATGACGATTGGCAAAAGAATTTTCAGTTCGACGAGCAAGGTAATATAAAAATGAAATTTGATCCCCGCAGCGGCGAAAATCGTGCTGTTCTAACGAAAAATGCCAGAGAGCCTTTTGACATCGGCAGACCTAAGGGATCTAAAACAGTACATAAAGACCATACAGTACCGGCTGCAGAAATTATAAGGGATCCAGAAATGAATGCGCATGTAGATAAAAAAGAACAAATATCTTATGCGAACAGTGATACAAATCTTAACGATCTAGATGCAGCTGCAAATGAGTCGAAGGGGGATAGTTCTGTAAAAGAATGGCTAAATAGCACTCGAGATGGAAAAACACCTGATGAAAGGTTTAATATTAACAAAGAAGAGTTGCTTGAAAAGGATAAAGCCTCTCGAAAACTAAAAAAAGAAGTTGTAGAAAAGGGGGAAAAACAATCATTAGAAGCCGCCCAAAAATCTGCCATGGATGAAACCATACGAATGGGAGGTCAAGCTTTACGGGCTGCTCTGATGGCGCTAATAGCAGAACTTGTTAGGAAGATTATTCAAAAACTTATAAAATGGTTTAAAACCGCAAATAAAACTATCAAAACATTGATTGAATCAATAAAAGAAGCGGTGAAATCATTCATTAACGATTTAAAGAAAAATATTCTAACATCTTTTGACATAGCCTTATCCGCTGTAGTCAATGCAATTATAGGTCCTATTGCCAGCGTTATCAGATCTGCTGTAAAAATGTTGCAGCAAGGTTGGAATTCGCTAAAGGAAGCTTTTGATTATTTAACAGACCCTAATAATAAAGATAAACCTATTGATATCCTTATTATGGAAGTAGGTAAAATTATTATTGCAGGCACTACTGCAGTTGGGGCAATAGCATTGAGTGAAATAATTGAGAAAGCCCTGCTATCAGTTCCTGGATTTGGAATTAATATTCCTCTTCTCGGAAGCTTTGCAAATATAATTGGCATATTTATGGGAGCAGTCGTATCAGGAATACTTGGCGCGATAGCACTCAATTGGCTTGATCGAGCGATTGCAGAATCTAAACGCAGAGAATATCGTGGACAAATGATTAATCAAGGGAATTTGGTTTTGGCAAAACAAGAAGCTTTAATAAAAACAAATGTTGTAGGAATAGCTGTAGAAAAGACAAAAGCAAACCATAATATCACGAATAGGCATGATGTGTTAAAGGACGTTATATCTGCTAATAATCCATTAGAAAATGAAGCTATAGATAAGATTCATCAAAATAATGATGATATGCTTTCTGATATTTTAAACAAATTAAATTCATAGAATTATGGAAGAAATTAAAATTAATAAACATTCCTTTCAAGAGGCATTAGATAAGATTAATAAGGATATTGCAAAAAGGCCAACTGTTGCTATTTTGCCAACATATCAAGAGAAAGCTTTTTATTTTTTTGATAAATCTCTTACTACAAAGGACATGAATTCCTTCGTAGTAGAATTGCAAAATAAAATATTGGATACAAATAGTGCTATTGAAATATCGCTTAATGAAATAAAGAGTATATATGAAGCGTTAGATACTCTTGATAAAGACTATATTGACGGCATCGTAGCAGCACTCAATAAAGCAAATGAAGCTATAGATGATGTCAAAAAGAATTCAGAAGAGAATACAAAAACTATTGGAGCATTAAATAAGACGGTAGATGAATTGCTTAGATTAAAAGATGCTATAACTCAACTGAAGAAACAAATAGGCGATGCCGACTTACAAGCCATTGAGCGGACATTAAAATCTAAAGCCGATATATTAGAATTGGACAAATATGTTAAGGCTGACGCTGTTTATACGAAAGATAAGATTGGTGAATTAATAAACTCCAAAGCAGAAAAAACTGAAATAAAGAATTTGTCTGCTTTAGTAGAAGTACAAAAGTCTGAAATAGGAAACAAAGTTGATAAAAATGTTTTAAACGAATATATTAAGGCAGCAGAAGTATATACAAAAAAGGATATCCAAAAATGGGTTAAACACTATTGGATTGCATATGGTATTACTACAGCAACTTTGGTAGCCGGACTTATCGCGTCTTTCTTAATCTAACCCACCATGTCCAAACTTCAAAAATGCCTATATCTCATCGACCTGCTTGAACGCAGAGGACCGATGACGCTCAAAGAGATCAATGAGCACTACCGCTATTCGTCGCAGTACGAAAGCGATATACAGCCACGCACGTTCTTGCGGTACAAGGATTATATTCTGCTCAATTTCCCTTGCTACATTGAGTACAATGCCGCCACGCTGAAATACTACCTGATCAAGAACGACTACAACAAAGGCAATCAGTCGCTCTATGAGTATCTGCTTTCGGCATTTCATATCGAGGGCATGTCCGAGTTGGCAATCAAGCACCGCGACCGGATCATGCTTACCGATTCGCCAACCGGCATTGTGAACGTGCAGCCCATTTTGGAAGCCATTGACGCAGGCAAAGGCATTGAGTTCGACTATTGGTCGTTCAACAAGCATACCAAGAAACATCTTGTGGCAATCCCGTATTTCTTGCGCACATGGGAAAGGCGTTGGTATTTAGTGGCAGAGCCGGACAACCACCACCACGGGCAATCGGTTTTTGCGCTTGAACGCATGGAGAACATCGTCCTTACCGAGCACGAAATGCAACCGTCCTCCAATATCTCCGTGCAGGACTATTTCAAAGGCAGTTTTGGCATCAACCACAGCGATGAGCAGATACCGGTCACTATCCGTATTCGCGTATATGGCACGCAAGCCGACTATGTGCGTGCGTTACCGATCCATGAATCGCAACGAGAGATAGAGCGAACCGACGAGTGGACGGACTTCGAAATGGATCTCGTTCCTTGCTATAATTTTTATCAGCAGCTCCTATGGCATCGGGAAAAACTGGAAGTTCTCTCTCCCGCCGCAATTCGCGACGAACTGCACGCAATAGTTCGCCAAATTCTGTCGAATTACGATAAAAATTAGATTTTCTTTCTCCCTCGGACACTTTTTGTCCGTTCTATACACTACCTTTGCACCGAAATTCAAAATTCGGTGCATTTATGGTTAAGAATTGGATTATTTTAGGCGACGCTGCATTGGATGATGCAGATTGGGCATTAGGAGTTATAAATTTTAAACAGGACGAAATTGCCAATTGGAAAGACATTGCGTTAGAGCGCATTAAAGCTGCCAAAACAGAACGCATTAGTCAGCTCGCCAAAGAGGGAGAATCTATCGATATTTCCGGTCTTTTCTATGTGAAGAATAGAATAACTCAACCAGAGTTTGATGACTTTTGTAATCAGGTTGCAGAATTATTTGGGGTGCAATTGCAGAATCATGAGTTATGCTCATCAAGGCGCCAAGAAGATAATGAAGTCTTGATAACTTTATCTGGTATTCCAATGAAGGGAGCTTTAGATTTAATTATGCCTGGCGACGAAGAAAATGTTTGAGCAATCTTTGTAGATTTATGCTTAATATGAAAAACAACATGTGCTCTACATTACATTTGTTCTCATGTCAACAAGATAGGAAATGGATTTGCGAGATATTGCATCTCAGTAATTCATTGGCATTCCCTGCTCCTCTAATTTTTAATTATTGGGGGAGCTTGCAAGACTGGCTGTTCCCTTCGAACAGCAAACGATCGCGGCGAATAACAACTTGGCTGAAGAAATTAAAAGAAGCCACGCAAAAAGCGGATAAAGTCGTTATTTGGTATTCACATGACATCCAGTCAAAATTATTTCTGGAGTTGATGTGTCATGTCGTGGACGCAGATTTGCATGGAGTCGACGTCGGATCGCGATTGAACCATGAGAAATATATACAGCGTTATCATGTACATTATTTTAAACAACCAATAGAGACTTTTTGCAGCAATATATGTTGTATCAGCAAAGAAGACATAATTGCTGCTGATTGCTTGAATAATATTCATTGGATTTCAGGACCGAGCAAAGCTAAGTTAGCCAAGCATTTTGAACATCTAGCCGCAAAAGACAAAGGTTTCCGTGTCGCCCGTCATGGTGGAATTATAAATGTCAAGAGTGATTTTTACGATAAGTCTATGATACTGCCAATTTATAATGAGATTTTAACTGAAACCGGACGGGATGTACATGCTGCAAGACTGATTGGAACATGTATGGCAGATTTGCCATTCGAAGAAGAGGTTTGTTATATAAGCTATTTCTTCTATCTGCGACTTGAATATTTACAGAAATTAGGTAAAATGCCTAAATTGGTGGATATGGAAAAGAAAAACTTTAAACAATTCTAATATGGTAAAGAAGAAAAACAACATTGTCATTCCTAAGAGTTTGACGCCCGAAGAAGTGGCACTTCGTATGGAGGTGCATGAAATCAAAGTAAAACTTCTTGACAAAGACGTATGGTCACATATTAGCAAGGAAATTATCCTGCGGAAGAACCGCACGGAATTAGTCAAAGAGTATTTCGGATGTTCTGACGCAGCCGCAAAATTCTTAATGTCCCTCACATTAATGGATTTCAAGGGCAACACTCCGGAATCCCTTGAAAAAAAGTAACAACTATTACTTGAAGGCAAAGCCTACAAATAATTTTTTTAGTACCATTAAGTTTGTCCACCGACTCTTGCAGAGCTGGTGGTTTTTCTTTTATACTTACCTACGGTCTACCTCTTTCTGTCACGTTTGTTCGCCTGATTACACCGAGGTCGATGGGCACATCTTCCGGAACTAAAGCGAGGTCAGCGCAAGCTGCTCTTTGACTCTTTTTTCGTCACAAACTTCTCAATTCATTGTGACTAAAATCTTGGACTCTCTTGCACATTCGAGAATGCCTAATCCGCGGAGATGGGCGATATGAGCCACTCCCAACACGGCACTACCTCTATACCATGGATAAAAAATACTTGTGTGGAAAATACACCTGCGTAAAAGGCTTTTATGGAATAATACGATAACAGCCAGCACAAAAACACCCCATTGGGTTGGATATTCTTTAATATAGCTACTCATTAATCTCTACTCATTAATATCTACTCATTAATATAATTATTCTATTTTAGCTTGTTCCCTCACCCTTTCCCTCACTTCACCTTGTTCCCTTTCCCTCTAATTTACCCCGCAAAGGGAACAAGCCTTCCCTCCATACCATATTCCTCACTTCACTCCAAACCATGTTCCTCTCCACCCGGTTCCCTCGTCATTTCCCTCACTTCACCTTGTTCCCTTTCCCTCTAATTTACCCAGCAAAGGGAACAAGTCTTCCCTCCATACCATATTCCTCACCACCTTATTCTCTCACCATACTCCTCTCTAGCTTGTTCCCTTTTTATATAAATTTTGCATAAAAAGGAACAAGCCTATTGCGTATATCAAAAATTATTACTACCTTTGCACCCGATTTATACTTGTTCCCTTTTGCACCAAATAACGCCACAAAGGGAACAAGCCAAGTAATATAGCCATGAAGATATATCTAAAGTACAATGCAGAGAGCGAGAAATATGCACTCCTCGTTACAGACGCGCTCCAGAAATCAGGACACGGAGTGTTCAGCAGAAAAGACTTCAGTAGCGACGCCAAAGCTATGCAAGAGTGCCATCTGTGCATCGATATGACCACCGGGAAACTAGCTGAAATCACCAAACAGGCTCCCGATCCCCCCAGTGCTCCGAAAGGACTCAAGAAAGATGTAGATGATCGCGTGGGTAAATTGGTACTTGTGTTAGGCAAGAAAACCTTACCACGTCGACAAATAGTAGCCGATTTAGGTCTAACACAGAAGAGTCGTCGTAATTTCATTTATCACTACTGGAAACCGGCTTGGAACCTCGGACTGATTGATTTCGCTTATCCTGGCTCTCCCAACAAACCTGAACAGGCCTACCGCCTCACAGCGAAAGGTCTTGACCTCTATGCCCAACTTATTGGAGAAACAGCGTAGTGTTTCTTTCTGCACCACATTTTCGCATAAAAATGTGTGTGTTTTTGCTTTTTATTTGTATATGTGCAAAATTTTTTGTACCTTTGCAGGCTGAAATAATGAAAAAGGACGAAGGACATATCGAAGTGATCGGGGCGCGGGTGCATAACCTGAAGAACATCAGCGTCTCCATTCCGCGCAAGCGACTGACGGTGATCACGGGCCTAAGCGGCTCGGGCAAATCGTCGCTGGCGTTCGATACGATCTTTGCTGAAGGGCAACGCCGGTACATGGATACGTTCTCGTCCTACGCACGGGGATTCATCGGTCAGATGCAACGTCCCGATGTGGACAAGATTACCGGTCTGAGTCCCGTTATTTCCATCGATCAGAAGACGACCTCCAAGAATCCCCGCTCTACCGTCGGAACAATCACGGAGGTGTATGATTTTCTGCGACTGCTGTTTGCACGCGCTGCGACACCCTATTCGTATCTCTCCGGCAAACCGATGGTACACCTGACGGATGAGCAGATCGTGGACCTAATTGTACGGGAATATGCGGGAAAGAAGATCCTTCTTTTAGCGCCGCTCATCAGTAACCGAAAGGGACATTACAAGGAGCTTTTCGAGACCGTACGGAAGAAAGGATTCGTGCATGTGCGTGTGGACGGCGAAGTGCAGGAGATCGTGCAGGGCATGAAACTCGACCGGTACAAGAACCACACGATCGAGGTGGTGGTGGACCGCCTTAAAATACGGTCCAATGATGAAATGAGCGCTTCGCTCAATGATGAAAATGATATCAGACGTATACGTCAGTCCATTGACCGCGCGATGACACAAGGCAACGGGATGATGCTGATTGTAGATGAGAGCGGTAAACTTCGTTATTTCAGTCGCAACCTCATGTGTCCGGATACGGGTTTGAGTTATCCGGAACCCGCGCCGCATACGTTCTCCTTCAACAGCCCTTCGGGCTGGTGTCCGTGCTGCAAAGGACTCGGGAAGGTAAAAGTTGAAAGTTTAAAGTTGAAAGTTGAAAGTGAGGAGTTCGACGAGGCGATACGGGAAGAGAACTGGTGGGAGCAATTGAAGGAGTTAACGAGTGAAGGAATGAACGAGTTAACGAATGAAGGAGAGGAGGAAGAAGAGGAATGGATCGAGTGCCCGGAGTGCCACGGTAAGCGGTTGAGCAAAGAGGCCTTGAGCTACAAGCTTGGCAAATACAATATCTCCGATCTATCGGAGATGGATATCGATCAACTCCTCGCGGAGTTGGACCGCTTCGCTGAAAGACCGTCGCAAAGCGACTGTAAGACCGCTGACGCTGTAGGACTGACAGACAAGCAGAAGGCGATTGCGGAGCCGATATTGAAGGAGATCTGTGCACGATTGCGGTTCATGCAGTCCGTAGGACTGAGTTACCTGAGTCTAAACCGTAGTAGTCAGACGCTGTCCGGCGGTGAGAGTCAACGTATCCGCTTGGCGACGCAGATAGGCTCGCGACTCGTGAACGTGCTCTATATCCTCGACGAGCCGAGCATCGGCTTGCACCAACGTGATAACGAACGGTTGATTAAGAGTTTGAAGGAGTTGCGCGACATGGATAACTCCGTGATCGTGGTTGAGCACGACGAGCAGATGATGCGCGAGGCGGACTGGATCGTCGATATAGGTCCTAAAGCAGGGCGTTTGGGCGGCAAAGTGCTGTTCAGCGGACTTCCTAGCGACCTGCTCAAGACGGATACGCTGACGGCGCAGTACCTGAAAGGAGAAAAGAAAATAGAGATCTCGACATCGCGAGAGCACGAGTTCAAGAAAGGCGCCATTAAGCTGAGCGGTTGTACGGGTAATAACTTGAAGAATGTGAATGTGGAGATTCCGCTGGGCAAGATGGTGTGCGTGACGGGCGTAAGCGGCTCGGGCAAGAGTTCGCTCATCAACCAGACCCTCTACCCCATCCTCAGCCAGAAACTCTATCGCAGTAAGGCCCAGCCTCTGCCCTATACCCAAATTGAAGGCTTGGAGCAGATCGACAAGGTTATCAATGTCGATCAGTCGCCTATCGGTCGCACGCCGCGGTCCAATCCTGCTACCTACACCAACGTCTTCAACGACATTCGCGAGCTGTTTGCCGCCCTTCCGGAATCGAAGATACGCGGTTGGAAAGCCGGTCGTTTCTCGTTTAACGCCAAAGGCGGACGGTGCGAAGAGTGCATGGGTAATGGATATAAGACGATCCAGATGCATTTCATGCCGGACGTGTACGTACCCTGCGAGGTGTGCGGTTGCACGCGCTATAACCGCGAGACGCTGGAGGTGCGGTGGAAAGGAAAGACGATTGCCGATGTACTTGATATGACGGTCAACCAGGCGGTGGAGTTCTTCGAGCCCCAACCGACGATACTGCGTAAGATCAAGACCATTCAGGATGTCGGACTCGGTTATATCAAGCTTGGGCAGGCTTCTACCAGCCTGAGCGGCGGCGAGAGTCAGCGTATCAAGTTAGCGACGGAGTTGTCCCGCAAATCGACCGGCAAGACCCTTTATATCCTCGACGAGCCCACGACCGGTCTGCATTTCGAGGACATCCGCGTGCTGTTGGGTGTTCTGCGCCAACTGGTGGATAAGGGCAACACGGTGCTGATTATCGAGCATAACACGGACGTTATCCGCGCGTGCGACTGGATCATTGACATGGGTCCGGAGGGCGGACGAGGCGGCGGTCAGATTGTAGCTACCGGTACGGTAGAGGATATAAAAATCTGCCCCGACAGTCTGACGGGACAGTTTATCTGATTCAGGTTGGTTGAATACAAAAAAAAGTGGCACAAACGTACCACTTTTTTTCGATTCTTAAAGAAAGATTACTTTGCGTGCTCGAGATTGTACTCAGCTTTCGGACCAAGTTTGGTACCTGCCAAACGAGCTTTGCGTGCCGGAGCTAGATCATACGGATCATACGGATCATACGGATCGTAACCGCCGTTACCACCACCGTTACCGGTCTTCCAAGAATATTTCTCCTCATTGTTCTTGTCAATGTAGAACATCTTGTTTTGTCCGGAGATGCCTGCTAAACCATTGTGATAGTTGGTAAGCGGAGACTGGTTCTTCGAGAGCTCGAATTTCTCGTTACCGTTCTTGTCGATAAGCATCCATTTGCCATCACCGCTGTTGCTGGCTTTCTTAACCCAGATCAGGCCTTCCTGGCACTCTAGACCACTTGCATAAACGGTCTCAATTTTCTCAACACCCTTTACATCGATATAGCCGTATTTGCCATCTCCTGCATCGGTGTATTTACGAACTTTTGCCAGACCATCGCTGAACTCGTCGATCGAAGCGTAGGTAGCAGAAAGAACCTCGTTACCGTTCTTGTCCAACATACCGCATTTGCCGTTATCCTTCTTGAAGAGAACACGACCCTCACCGAGGTTCGTCATGTAGTCCTTCTGAGAATAGAGCTCTTTACCCTTCGTGTCGATGATGATGTAGGTTGTAGTAGAACGATCTTCGCTAACTTGCATTACAACAGCGATACCGTCCATAAACGGCTCAGCATTGTCGTACAAAGCTTTGATCACGATCTCACCGTCCTTGTCGCAATAACCATAGGTGGTCTCATCTTTAATTTTGAAATAAGCCAGACCATCAGCAGTCATTGTACCAAGATCTTGGAAGTCTTTCGTGGTTACTTTCTTGAAGTCTTTGTTCATGAAAGCTTTCAACTGATCTACAGTGATAACGCTGTAGTCATAGTAGAACGTACCCGGAGTAGTGTACTGATCCAATTCCGGCATTTTTGCGCTTACAACCGTACCGGATTTGTCAATAAACTTCCAGTCTTGGTCCTCTTGTACCAATGCGTAACCGCAAGAGAACGGTTGTGCGTTGTTGTACTTTGCACGGATAGCGAGCTTAGCGTCCTTACCGTTGAAGTAACCCCAAGTGCTGCTCTCATCCTCTTGTGCCGGCCACAGTTTCGTGGAGTCGGTCTCAGGAGTACCGCCTTTGTCACAACCGGTCAGCACAAATGCACCAAACATAAGTGCTGCAAAGAAAATTGATTTTTTCATTTGTTTGTTAATTTTGTTTGTTAATAAATTGAGTTAATTTGTAAATAATTATCGAGTTAAAATTACTCTTCTTCAGCTTGCGTTGCAGCATATGCAGCGAGCAGTTTCTCCTGTACATCTGCCGGAACGAGTTGATAACTGTTGAATGCCATGGTGAAGGTAGCACGACCACCGGTGAGGGACGAGAGGGTCGTCGAATAGGTGCTCAGCTCTTTCAAAGGCACTTGGGCTTTGAGGCGTGTGAAGCTCTTCTCGGTCTCCATACCCATTACCATACCGCGGCGACCGTTGATGTCAGACATCACATCGCCCATGATCTCCGACGGAACGAATACCTCAAGGTCATACACCGGCTCCAATACTTTCGGGTTCGCCTCTTTGAAGGCGGTAGCGAACGCGTTACGGCCTGCCAGACGGAAGGAGATTTCGTTGGAATCAACCGGGTGCATCTTACCATCGTAGATAATCACGCGTACGTCACGAGCATACGAACCCGTCAACGGGCCTTGCTCCATACGATCCATGATACCCTTTACGATAGCAGGGATGAAACGTGCATCAATGGCACCACCGACGATGGAGTTGATGATGATGAGCTTACCACCCCACTCCAGGTTAATCTCCTGCTGATCCTTCACCGAGATCTTGTACTCCTGGTTACCGAACTTATAGGTCTCCTTAACCGGCATACCTTCCTCGTAGGGCTCTACGATCAGGTGTACCTCACCGAACTGACCGGCACCACCGGACTGTTTCTTATGACGATAGTCAGCACGCGCTGCCTTGGTGATCGTCTCGCGATACGGGATCTTCGGCTCTAGGAACTCGATCGGCATCTTATCGTTGTTCTCCAGACGCCATTTGAGGGTACGGAGGTGGAACTCACCTTGACCGGAAACGATCATCTGGCGGAGCTCTTTGGATTGCTCTACGATCCAAGTCGGGTCTTCCTCGTGCATTCTCGTGAGGAGCGCTGCGAGTTTCTCAGCGTCAGACTCGGTAACGGGCTTGATAGCACGGCGGTAACGCGGCTGCGGATATTGAATCGGAGCATATTGCAGATCGCATCCCTTGGCGTTCAACGTATTACCCGTACGGGTATCCTTTAGTTTAACGGTAGCACCGATATCGCCTGCAGCCAGTTCATCTACCGGCACACGGATCGAACCGGCTACCTGATAGAGCTGCGAGATACGCTCCTTGCTGCCGCGCTCCATGTTCTCCAGGTCGTCGCCGTTGTGGATCGTACCCTGCATTACGCGGAAGTAGTTCACCTCACCGATATGCGGCTCTACCGAAGTCTTGAATACATATACGCTCGTCGGCGCCTTAGCGTCCGGACTTACTTTCTTACCGTCTACGGTCGGATAACTGAAGTTAGCAGGCGATGGCGCCATGTTGTTGAGGAAGTCCATGAGACGACGAACACCCATGTCTTTTGCACCCGAGCAGCAGAGCACCGGATACATCGAACCGTCGGCATAAACGCCCTTGAGACCCTGCATGATCTCCTCATCGGTCAGGCCTTCGCCCAGGAACTTATCCAACAGCGTCTCATCTGCCTCTGCAGCAGCCTCAGAGAGTTGCGAACGCATCTCTTCTACGCGATCTGCATACTCAGCCGGAATGTCCTTGAGTTCAGGAGCACCACCCTCGGCTTTCCATACCAGCATCTTACCCTTCAGCACGTCGATAACGGCATTGAAGCCCGCACCGGCGTTCACCGGGAATTGTATCAATGTACACTTATTGCCAAAGTTTTCTTTGAGTTGATTGAACGTACGCTCGAAATCAGCGTTCTCGTGATCGCACTTGTTGATAACAAATGCTAAAGGTTTGTGGGCTTTTTCTACGAGGCGGAAGTTATTCTGCGTTCCTACCTCCACGCCGCCGTTAGCGCTTAAAACGATCAGCGCCGAACCGCACATCTGGAGGGCAGCAACCGTACCGCCGCAGAAGTCATCGGAACCTGCGCAATCGATGATATTCAGTTTCTTGTTCTCGAATTCGATGTTACAAACCGTAGAGAAAACGGAATAACCGTACTCCTTCTCCACCGGGAAATAGTCGCACACAGTCGATTGCGCATCAATCGAACCGCGGCGTTTGATCACCCCGCTCTCGAACAACATCGACTCCATGAGAGTCGTCTTACCTGATCCCGAACCGCCTAACATAGCGACGTTCTTGATCTCATTTGCTTGATAAACTTTAGCCATAATTAGTGTGTTATTTTTGGTATTTAAAATGTCGTATATACAAACCGGCGGCAAAATTACTACTTTTTTTTCACATACGCAAACATTTTTAAAAAAAATTATAAAAAAAATACGCGCGCTTGCATATATGAGAATTTTTTCTTAACTTTGCACCCGGTTTTTTGAAAATTGACATCAATCATACACTTAAAATATTTTTACGTAAAAATGGAAAAGAAAAAGAGAGTTTACACCTTTGGTAACGGTAAGGCTGAAGGTAACGCACAAATGCGTGAGCTGCTGGGCGGCAAGGGCGCTAACTGTGCGGAGATGAACTTGGTGGGTGTGCCCGTTCCTCCGGGATTCACCATCACCACCGAGGTTTGTAACGAGTACTACCAGGTTGGTCAGGAGAAGATCGTAGCAGAGTTAACCGAAGAGGTGAACGCAGCTGTGGCTCACATAGAGAGCCTGATGAACTGCAAGTTCGGCGATCCGAAGAACCCGCTGTTGGTATCCGTTCGTTCGGGTGCACGTGCGTCCATGCCGGGTATGATGGATACGATCCTCAACCTGGGTCTGAACGACGTAGTAGCTGAGGGTATGGTAGCTAAGACCAACAACCCGCACTTCGTTTACGACTCCTATCGTCGTTTCGTACAGATGTACGGTGACGTGGTACTGGGTATGAAGCCGGTAAACAAGACAGACATCGATCCGTTCGAGGCCATTATCGACGAGGTAAAAGAGATCCGTGGCGTGAAGCTGGACAAGGACCTGAACGTAGAAGAGCTCAAGCTGCTCGTGGCTCGTTTCAAAACGGCTATCAAAGAGCGTACCGGTAAGGACTTCCCGGATGATCCGATGGAGCAACTCTGGGGCGCTATCTGCGCAGTGTTCCGCAGCTGGATGAACGAGCGCGCTATCCTTTACCGTAAGATGGAAGGAATTCCTGACGAATGGGGAACGGCTGTAAGCGTTATGGCGATGGTATTCGGTAACATGGGTGACACCTCCGCAACGGGTGTTTGCTTCAGCCGTGATGCCGGTAACGGTGAAAACCTGTTCAACGGTGAGTACCTTGTAAACGCACAGGGTGAGGACGTAGTAGCAGGTATCCGTACGCCGCAACAGATCACGAAGATCGGTTCGCAGCGTTGGGCAGAGCGCGCAGGTATCAGCGAGGCAGAGCGTCTGGCGAAATATCCGTCTATGGAAGAGGCAATGCCGGAGATGTATGCTGAGTTGAACGCTATCCAGCAGAAGCTCGAGGACCACTACCGCGACATGCAGGATATGGAGTTCACCGTTCAGGAAGGTAAGCTCTGGTTCCTCCAGACCCGTAACGGTAAGCGTACCGGTACCGCGATGGTGAAGATCGCAATGGATATGGTTCGCGAGGGTAAGATCACCGAGCAAGAGGCGATCATGCGCTGCGAGCCGCAGAAGCTCGACGAGCTGCTCCACCCTGTCTTCGACAAGGACGCACTCAAGAAAGCGAAAGTAATCACGCAAGGTCTGCCCGCTTCTCCAGGTGCGGCTTGCGGTCAGATCGTTTTCCATGCAGACGACGCTCAGGAATGGCACGCTAACGGTCACAAAGTAGTGATGGTTCGTATCGAGACCAGTCCTGAGGATTTGGCAGGTATGAGCGCTGCCGAAGGTATCCTTACCGCTCGCGGTGGTATGACTTCGCACGCTGCTGTTGTGGCTCGTGGTATGGGTAAATGCTGCGTTTCCGGTGCCGGTGCTATCCAAGTGGATTACAAGGCTAAGACCGTGAAGATCGAAGGCGTTATCTACAAAGAAGGCGACTATATTTCGTTGAACGGTTCGACCGGTCAGGTTTACGCAGGTGAGATCCCGACGAAGGCTGCTGAGCTGAGCGGTGACTTCAAGGCGCTGATGGACCTGTGCGACAAATATACCAAACTGCAAGTTCGTACGAACGCAGATACTCCGCACGATGCACGCGTAGCACGCGCTTTCGGTGCAAAGGGTATCGGTCTAACCCGTACCGAGCACATGTTCTTCGACGACCAGAAGATCATCGCTATGCGTGAGATGATCCTCGCTAAGGACAGCGAGGGCCGCGAGAAAGCACTGGCTAAACTGCTGCCGTACCAAAAGGCTGACTTCAAAGGTATCTTGGACGCTATGGACGGCCTGCCTGTGAACATCCGTCTGCTCGACCCGCCTTTGCACGAGTTCGTACCGCATGATCTGAAGGGACAAGAGCAGATGGCGAAAGAGATGGGCGTGAGCGTAGAAGAGATCCAGGCACGTGTGGCTCAGTTGGCAGAGAACAACCCGATGCTGGGTCACCGTGGTTGCCGTCTGGGTATCACCTTCCCGGAGATCACCGCTATGCAGACACGCGCTATCCTCTCCGCTGCTTGCGAGCTCAAGAAAGAGGGCAAGAACCCGATGCCGGAGATCATGGTTCCGCTGATCGGTATCCTCTATGAGTTGAAGCAACAGAAAGAGATTATCCAGAAAGTGGCTAAGGAAGTGTTTGCTGAGTACGGTATCGAGGTAGAGTTCGAGATCGGTACGATGATCGAGATTCCGCGTGCAGCCCTGACTGCAGACCGCATCGCTACAGAGGCGCAGTATTTCTCCTTCGGTACCAACGACCTGACCCAGATGACCTTCGGTTACAGCCGTGACGATATCGCTTCCTTCCTCCCTGTGTACCTCGAGAAGAAGATACTCAAAGTGGATCCGTTCCAGGTTCTCGACCAGAATGGTGTAGGTCAGTTGATCAAGATGGCGGTAGAGAAAGGTCGTGCCGTTCGTCCGGGACTCCGTACCGGTATCTGCGGCGAGCACGGTGGAGAGCCGAGCTCTGTTAAGTTCTGCGCACGCGTAGGTATGAACTACGCTTCCTGCTCACCGTTCCGCGTTCCTATCGCACGTTTGGCAGCTGCTCAAGCAGCCGTAGAGGACGAGCAATAAGCAACTCTTTAACCCTGTAAAATCAGCGCGCACTCGTTGTGCGCTGATTTTATATCGTGAGGCATGATAGACATCCGGACAGACAGTTTGCATAAGATCGCGTATGCGACCGATGCTAGTGTGTATCGCGAGATACCGTACGGTGTGGCGTACCCGAAAGACGAGGACGACATCGTCGCCTTGATCGCGGAAGCACGGCGACGCGGCACGAACCTCATTGCCCGTGCGGGAGGTACGTCCATCGCCGGTCAGGTGGTGGGTAACGGCATCGTGGCGGACATCAGCCGCTACATGAACCATATCCTCGAGATCAACGCCGAGGAGCGTTATGCGTGGGTCGAACCCGGCGTGGTACGCGACGAACTGAATCTCGCCCTCAAGCCTTACGGTCTTTTCTTCAGTCCCGAGACTTCGACGTCCAACCGTTGCTGTATAGGCGGCATGGTGGGAAATAACTCATGCGGCACGCACTCCTTAATATACGGTAGCACGCGCCCGCACGTACTCGAGGCAGACGGCATCCTCTCGGACGGCACCCGCGTGCATTTCGGGAGAATAGCTCTTGACGAACTGAAGCATAAGACCGGCTTGGAGGGACGGATCTATCAGCAGCTGCTCGGTTGGGCAGAGGATGAAAAGACCCGCCAACTCATAACGGCCACCTACCCGGACAAGGAGTTGACGAGAAGGAGTTGTGGTTACGCTATCGACGAGACGATCGAAGATATCGCCAAAGACAGCACTATCAACCTCTGCAAACTCATTGCCGGCAGTGAAGGCACGCTGGCTTTCCTCACGCGCATCAAGGTCTCGCTGGATCCGCTACCGCCCAAAGAGGTGATGGTCGTGTGTGCGCATTGCGTCAGCCTGGATGCGGCTTTCGAAGCCAACCTCACGGCGCTTGCCCAACACCCGACGGCCATCGAGCTCATGGACGGCGAAATCCTCGAACTGAGCAAACATACCCCTTCCGTGGAACGTTTCTTCGTCCATGGCGACCCGGCTGCTCTGCTGATCGCCGAGTTACGAAGCGACACCCGCGAGGACTTGGATAAGCAAGCCGACGCGCTGGAGAAAGCCCTACATGCAACAGGACTGATCACGGTTTGCACGCGTGTCTATGGGGCTGAGGTTCAAAAAGTATGGAACTTACGCAAAGCCGGTTTGGGTATCTTAGGCGGCGTGAAAAGCGATGCCAAGCCCACCGGTGTGATCGAAGATACGGCGGTTGCGCCGTCTCGTCTGCCGGCGTATATGAAGGACTTCCGCGCGATGCTGAAACGGTTGGGTACGTCCTGCGTCTTCTACGGGCATATCAGTACCGGCGAGCTGCACCTGCGTCCTATCCTCAACCTCAAGACCCCGGAAGGCAAACGGCTCTTCCGCACGATTGCGCAGGAGACTACCCTACTCGTGCGCAAGCACCGCGGAACCATCAGCGGCGAGCACGGCGACGGTCGTCTGCGCGGCGAGTTCATTCCGCTGCAATACGGCGAGCCCACCTACGAACTGATGCGGCAAGTCAAGTACTGCTGGGATCCGGACAATATCTTCAATCCCCATAAGATCGTGGACACACCGCGCATGGACGAGTACCTGCGAGCTGATCGTTCCAAAACGGTGGACGACCTGCTCTGCCGTGTGGAGCAATGCAACGGTGCGGGAGACTGCCGCAAATCGCTCGTCATCGGCGGTACGATGTGTCCGACCTTCAAACTCAGTCACGACGAATTGCAAACGACCCGCGCACGCGCCAATATTCTGCGCGAGTTCTTAAGCGGAGGAGACGTAGACAGGGCTCAAGTCAAAGAGGTGCTCCTCTCCTGCCTTGCTTGCAAAGCGTGCCACAAAGAGTGTCCGTCCAATGTCGATATGACGCGTCTGCGCTCCGAAGCGCTGCAGCGCCTCTACGACGAAGAAGGCACACCGCTACGCACCCTCATGGTAGCCAATAACGCCACCGTGCAGCGCCTCGGTTCGTACGTACCGCATCTATACAATTGGTTCGCGTCCAACCGTTTTACGTCCGCGCTGATCAAGAAAATAGCCGGCTTTGCCCCCGAACGACATATTCCTTTAATCCATCATACATCCTTCGTACATCGTACATCGTTAAATTGTACATCAAAAAAGATCTATCTTTTCCTCGACGAGTTCACGCGATATAATGAGCCCAACTTGGCGCATACCTTCATCGCGCTGCTGAACGCCCTTGGGTACGAGGTGATGATCCCCAAACATACGGAGAGTGGTCGGGCAGCTATCTCGAAGGGTTGTTGGCGTCAGGCTGCGCGTTTGGCGGAAAAGAACTACCGTCTCCTCAAAGACCTCATCACGGACGAGACACCGCTCGTAGGTATCGAGCCTTCGTGTATCCTCACTTTCCGCGATGAGTTCCCGTCATCTATATCCAAGAACTGTCTGCTCTTCGATGAGTTCCTGATGCGCGAAGTGGAAGCCGGACGGATCACAAAGGACTCCTTCGCAGACCTGCCCGCGGAGATCTGGCTGCACGGGCATTGCCATCAGAAAGCCCTCGTCGGCGTGGAGAAAACGGCTGCCCTGCTCAACCTTCCGGTCAACACCGTCGTCCATGTCATCCCTTCGGGATGTTGCGGCATGGCGGGGTCGTTCGGATACGAGCAAGCCCATTACCATACCTCTATCGCCATCGGGGAGATGATCCTCTTCCCTGCCGTGCGCGAAGCGGTGAAGCACCATACTTTGGAACGCCCCGTCTTCATTGCCGCACCGGGCATCTCGTGCCGCACGCAGATTAAGGATGGAACAGGCATACAGGCCCTGCACCCGATAGAAATTTTGTATCGATTAGTGAAAAGTAAATAGTTATGAAAACACATTTTGCAATCGTCACCGGCGCTTCTTCCGGCATGGGACTGGAGTTTGCCAAGCAATTAGCCCAACGCGGCTATAACCTGCTTATCGTGAGCAACGTCCCTGAGATCCATGAGGCGGCGAAACAGATTACCGGAGTAGAGGTTATCGCGCTGCAGATGGATTTAGGTCAGCAAACCTCCGCACGCGAGCTGTACGACTACACGCAGAAGAACGAGATCGAAGTGGAGGTGCTGGTCAATAACGCCGGTGTCTATCACGACCGCGACATCCTCGATGACAGCGAGGGCTTCACATCCCTCATCATGAACCTGCATATGTACACGCCCGCCATGCTCTGTTACCTCTTCGGGCAGGAAATGAAGGCGCGCGGCAAGGGTTATATCCTCAATGTCTGCTCGGTGACGAGTAAGATGGCGGCGCAGCGTCTGGGCACTTATGGCGGCACGAAGGCATTCCTCAGTCATTTCACCCGCGCGCTGCATATCGAGCTCCGCAAGTACGGCGTACATGTGACGGACGTCAGCCCGGGAGCAGTCGATACCGGACTCTACTCCATCCCACCTGTATTTACCAAGATTGGTAAATGTCTCGGCATCATCGTCAGCCCGCAGACCCTCGTGCGTCGCGCTTTGTTTGCGCTCTTCCACGGGTGGGCAAAAACAACAGTACCCACCGTTTTCTGGCGGATACTGTGTTTGCTCATTCTCCTGATACCGACCTGTCTGCTACGGCTCATAAGAAAACTCGGATGGTTCTGACCACCCGAGTTTTTCTTTTACTTATCGTGCTTGTGCTCGTAAACGGCTTCCTCTACATTGATGATGTAGTCGCCCATCTTCTCGAGCTCCAGGATGATATCCATGTAGTTAACGCCGGTCGAGTAGTCGTACTCCTTCTCGGTGATGCTGGCCATGTTCTGACTCTTGAGTTCATCGCGGAAGTTATTGATCTCCGCCTCCATATTCGTCATCTGGAAGAACTCATCCTGCGTGATGCTGACGCGCTCCAGCGCCTCTACCATCATCGTCTGCGCACTCGTTACGAGGTAGATCATCTGCTCTACGTTCTTCGTCTGGTTCTCATTGAACGCGATCTTCGCTTCGTGCTTATGCTTGATGTAGCGCGAGAGGTTGAAGTTCGCATCCCCCACGGACTCTAACTCGCTCACGATACGGAGCATCTTGTGTACCTCGTGCTTGGACTGATCGGACAGACGACCGTCTGCTACTTCGTTCAGGTACTGTGCGATCTCGTACTCCATACGGTCGCAGATGCCCTCGTATTTCTCGATACGGCTGTAAATCATCGCAAACTGCTGGTTGTCCTCCTCGTAGAACAGGTCATGCACCATACCGATCATACGCTGCGCACGAACAGCAAAGACATGTACCTCTTTCCATGCCTGCAGGATCGAGAGCTCGGAAGTGGACATAAGACCACCGGAGATGAACCGCAACTGGCTGTCCGTATCTTTCTGCTCGGGCTTGGACGGAATAATATAGCATACCAGTTTCTCCAAGTACGGGATGAAGCCGATCAGGATACAGGTGTTGATGACGTTGAAGGCCGTGTGGAAGGTAGCCAGGATGGCATTCAACTTGTCCGGCGATACGTCGCTCGGTACACCGGGTTCGAACTCCACGCCCCATATCTTACATACATTGCCTACAAACCAACGGAACACGCACAGCACCCAGATCACGCCGAACAGGTTAAACACCAGGTGCGCCATCGCAGCACGTCTGGCCTGCACCGATGCGGAGAGCGCCACGATGTTGGAAGTAATGGTCGTACCGATGTTCTCTCCCAAGACGAGCGAGATACCCATGTCGATCGGCAGCACGTGGGTCGAGCAAAGGGTCATGGTGATCGCCATGATCGCCGCCGAACTCTGCACCGCGAACGTCAATACACCGCCGACGAGTAGGTACAGGAAATAACTTCCATAACCCCAACTGGAGGTTGCCATAAAGAAGTTACGTACCGGTGTCATCTCATCCAGATGCATCTCCGTCGCGTTGATCTTCAGGGTCGTCAGACCCAAGAGCAAGAGGCTCAGACCCATCAGGAAATCACCGAGGTTGGCGTTTTTCTTGGTGTAGATGAGTGCCACCGCCAGCACGATCGCCGTATAAACGACCAGACGCAGGTCGAAACTACCGCCACCCAGCACCATGATCCAGGCCGTGAAGGTCGTTCCGATATTGGCACCCATGATGACCGAGATCGCCTGTGCCAGGCTTAAGATACCTGCCGACACAAAGCTCACCGTCATCACCGTCGTCGCCGTCGATGACTGCACAGCCGCCGTGATGAATGCACCGGTCAAAACGCCTGTGAAGCGGTTAGTCGTCGCCGTGCCTAACACGTTACTCAACTTACTACCCGCCATCTTCTGCAGGCCTTCTGACATCACTTTCAGTCCGTACATCAACATTGCTACGGACCCGATAAGCGTGATGATTTGTAAAACTAATTGCATATCTGTTAAAAGAATTCTTAATTCTTAATTCTTAATTTTTAATTTCCACAACCGCTTTGCTAGCAAAGCCATCTATGTACATCTCCAACGGCTGTTCCAGCCTTACATGCCGTACCAAATCGGTCTCTTCCACTGCCGGCATCGCATCCAACGCCTCTATATCAACGAGGTCTTCGGGGCGTGCCCAGGGGTCAATATTCATGTATCCCACATTGAAAGACGTTAGGTTCTGGAAGAAGTGGCTGCCCTGCGAAGGTTCGATTCGGAAATTCTCCAGACTACATTCGGCAATCGCTTTAGCTTCGCTAATATCGCCCCATGCCACCGGTACACCGAGTGTCGGGATCTGCGAGCCCCAGCGACCGTAACCGACCAGCAGGTACTGTCTGCCCTCCTGTTGCATCTTTCTGTTCCACTGCCGGATCGTGTCCGCCATCTCGCGCGTACGCATAATATCAAAGGTGTCGCGCTTGAGATAGATGATATCCCGGACATCGTCGATCTGTCCAACGCCCAAGGCATTGCCGCTCTTGAGGAACGCACCCTGCTCGTCGATCTTGTTCCAATCGACATTGGCGTTCAGACTGTCCGCCGAGATAGGACGGATCTGCAGCACATGGAAGATCTGCGGGTCGTGCTCTAAGTTGGCGGCAAACTCAATCTCTATCGGGGTCTTGATCTCTTGCTGCGCGATATCCAACAACTCGCGGATGATCGCTACCAACGGGAAAGTGTTGAACTTCAACTGTGGCGCAAAAGTTACGATACGCGGACCGTCCGGATAGCAGGAGTCCACGATACGCATGTTCTCGCGATCGTAGGTCGAGGCGATCAGTTTCAGGCTCTCGAACTGCCCGCAATCGTGGATCGGGATCCGCTCCAGGTTGATCGCATCGTCGATCGAGGTCTTGAACCGCTCGGGGTTCAGACTCAGCGCCAACATACTCTGCTGCGTCTCGCGCATCGCTAAATCGACCGTTGAGGTCTGCAGCACGTTCTTCGGGTATTTGGGACTAAACCGCAACACCTGTTCGCCGTCCACTACCGCTTTACCCAGACCGTACGCGATCTTCACGATGCCGTCTTCCGGTTTCTCTTTGCCCACCGGATAGAAATTGATGCTCCTTGCCACACCGGAGATCACAGGGAAGTAATAGTTTCCTTCCGGCTCACCGCATACCTCTTGCAGCACGATTGCCATCTTCTCCTCGCTGGGCACATTGCCCGTGCTCACGATATAGCCCCTCGAAGCCGCGAAATACACACTCGCATACACAGACTTCACCGCCTTGCTCAGCATTCGTAGCTGCTGGTCTTCGTTCTCCGTCTGCGGGATCATATACGTGCTGTAAACGCCCGCAAAAGGCTGATAATAGGAGTCTTCGAGCTTCGAGGACGACCGCACTGCGATCGGCCGTTTGCTCACGCGGATGAAATGCCGTAAGGCATCGCGCAGCTCCAACGGCAGCATCGCTGACACGAACTCCGACAGGATCTCCTCGTCCGTCAGATCGGAGTTGATCACGTATTGCAGTCCGTTATCGTGAATGAACTGGTCGAAATAATCGGTCGTGATGACCAACGTTCGCGGCACCAGCATACGCACCTCCGGCCATTTGTCGTACAGGTCGTATTTCTGCAGCATATGGTTGAGGAAGGCGAGTCCTCTACCCTTTCCGCCCATCGCCCCGCTGCCGCAACGCGCAAACCAGATGGTGTCGTTATAGGTCTCCGGTGCGTATTTGGCTACTACGCCAAGGGCTTGGTTGATACGGTAGTCGTGGATAAGCCGGATATTCATCTGCCGGATATGCTCGATATCCGTATCGTCCTCGATCTTGAGCGCACTCACCGGTCGTCCTACCGCAAACAGACCGCGGGCAAAGAGCCATTTACTGAGGTAGTTGTTATCGCTCAATCGCCTGAATGCCGCCGAAGAAATGGTCGAGATGATACGCTCAAAGCCCTCCAGATCACTCGCGCGGGCAATCTCCTTACCGGTACGCGGGTCGCGGGCAATGAAGTCTCCGAAACCGAACTCCCGCTCGATATATTCACTCACCTCCTGCAGCAGGGTCTTGGATTTCTTGACCACAAACCCCACCTTCATCTTGTTCGCCACCGCGCGCATCGACTCCTGCGAGCTCTGCATGAGGAACGGCATCGTCGGGTTCTCGGCACGAATGAGCTTACACAGGTCGATACCGGCATCCAGCTTCTCCATCGCTGCCGGTTCGCCTTTGTGCAGCACAAAGCCGATATCGGAGATCACACCGATAATATTGTTGCCAAAGCGGTTATAGAGCTCGATTGCCTCGTCGTAACAGGTAGCGAGCAGCAGTTTGGGTCGTGCACGTTTACGGAGCAGCTGCTGTTTCTCGTTCAGCGCATCGCGGATAGCGATGGTGTTTTGCTGCAGCACCAGTTTATAGAGCAACGGTAGGTAGGTTGAGTAATACCGCACGCTGTCTTCTACCAACAAAATAGCACGAACCCCCTCTTCGAGGATATCGTGCGCTGCATTCAGTCGGTCTTCGATCAGTTTGATGATCGCGATAATCAGATCGGTTGAGTTATTCCAGTTAAACAGATAATCGATATGGCGTTTGTCGGCCTGCTCCATGCGGCGGTACATCTCCTTGCTGAAGGAGGACAGCAGCACGATCGGACAGTCCGGCAACAAACCCTTCGCTTCCGCCGAAAAATCCCACACTTCGTTTCCACCGGCACTGTACACCAATATAATCAGATCAAACTTTTCTCCACTAATCCCCTCATCCTCTAACCCTCTAATCCGTTTCAGCGCCTCTGCAGGCGTCTCCGCACGCACGATAGCAGGTGGGTTACTCAGATTGAGTTCCGCATACTCCTGCGCGATCTGTACGTCGATACGGCCGTCCTCCTCCAGCGCAAAACTGTCGTAGTTATTGCACACGAGCAGGATCCGCTTCACGCGCCGAGCCATTAACGATGTATAGTTACTTTCCACAAAATCACCAATTACCAATCACCAATTACCAATCACCAATCACCAATTACCAATTACCAATTACCAATCACCAATGTCTAACGCAGTTAGACTAATCCTTGCTCTACCATCGCGTTCGCCACCTTCATAAATCCTGCGATGTTAGCGCCTTTTACGTAATTGATATAGCCGTCTTCCTCCGTACCGTATTTCAGACATGCGGCATGGATATCGGCCATGATCGTACGCAGACGTTGATCGACCTCCTCTGCCGTCCATTTCAGACGCATGCTGTTCTGCGTCATCTCCAGACCGGAGGTGGCTACACCACCGGCGTTCGATGCCTTACCCGGGCTGTACAATATCTTCGCATCTTGGAAGAGCGCAATCGCTTCCGGTGTCGAAGGCATATTCGCACCTTCTGTCACGCAGAAACAACCGTTCTTCAGTAGGTTCTCTGCATCGTGCTTCTCGATCTCGTTCTGGGTTGCACACGGCATCGCGATGTCGCACGGGATGCGCCAAGGACGCTCGCCGGCGAAATACTGTGCCTGCGGATATTTGGTGACGTACTCTTTGATACGTCCGCGACGTACGTTCTTCAGTTCAAATACATAGGCCATCTTCTCTTCGTTCAGGCCTTCGGGATCGTAGATGAAACCGTCGCTATCGCTTAACGTCAGCACCTTGGCTCCCAGACGCATCGCTTTCTGTGCAGCAAACTGCGCTACGTTGCCGGCACCGGAGATGCACACGCGCTTGCCTTCGAACGACTCACCGCGGGTAGCTAACATCGCCTCTGCGAAATAGCAAGCACCGTAACCGGTAGCCTCCGGACGCATCAACGAACCGCCCCAGTTCTGACCCTTACCGGTCAGCGTACCGGTAAACTCATCGCGCAGACGTTTGTACTGACCGAACATAAACCCGATCTCACGACCACCCACACCGATATCGCCGGCAGGCACGTCCGTGTCCGCACCGATATGACGCTGCAGCTCGGTCATGAAACTCTGGCAGAAACGCATCACCTCCGCATCACTCTTGCCGCGCGGGGAGAAATCACTACCACCCTTGGCGCCACCCATCGGCAAGGTCGTCAACGCGTTCTTGAAGGTCTGCTCGAAAGCCAGGAACTTCATGATACTCAGGTTCACACTCGCATGGAAACGGATACCGCCTTTGTACGGACCGATAGCGCTGTTCATCTGCACACGGAAACCGCGGTTGATCTGCACTTCACCCTCATCGTCCATCCACGGCACACGGAACATAATGACACGCTCCGGTTCCACGATGCGCTCCATCACTTTCTGTTCGCGCAGATACGGGTACGCCATGATCATCGGCGCTACCGATTCTACCACTTCTCTAACTGCCTGGTGAAACTCGCTCTCACCCGGGTTTTTCCTAATGAGTTCGGCCATAAAACCGTCCACCCATGCTTGTGTTTGCTTATCCATAAATTATAATTTTAGACCTTTTATTCCAAATTACGCCGCAAAGATACACAAAAAATTTCATATACGCAAGCGCCCGCGCGATTTTCCTTATTTTTTCTTTTTATTTTGTTTGCGTATGTCAAAAAAAAGTAGTACCTTTGCACCCGAATTTGAATACAACCCTTATGCCATGAAAATAAGAAATTATTTGTTACTAACACTCCTATTGCCTTTGGCAAGTATTTTTGCAGAACCCTTTTATTCCATTAAAGTGGTGAAACTTAATGGACAGGAATATTCACAAGCTTTTGATCTCATTGGCCGTTTGGAGTTCGCCAATGATAGCATGTACCTTGTCAGTACGGACGGACAGATTCTTGGTCGCGAATTGAGAACGGATGTTCACAAAATTGTTTTCGGTAGCGATAGTAGCACGGTTGCCGTTCCGTCTGTTGAAACGAATTCAAGAATACAAATTTATCCGAATCCCGTTCTGCAATCCTTGATTATTAAAGGCGCGCAAACGAATGAAACCGTCCGTATATTTACTTTGACGGGAACGCTTATAACGACTGCAACGGTCTTTGATGAACTAACAACCATCGACTTAAGTAACTTACCTGTCGGTCAATATCTCTTGCAAGTGAATACACAAATTGTGAAACTTATAAAGCAATAATACGATGAAAAAAATCTATTTTGTTCTTGCCTTATTGGCATTTTCTACGAGTACTGTTTTTGCTCAATTTATGGTTTGGCGGAATGGTCAAGTTTTGTATGAATATGAGCGCCCGGTAGATAGTATTACGTTTATCCATGACAGAGATCATAGTGTATATGATTTCTCTACCATTGAGCACGTGCAAGAGCGTATAAGCGGGTTGTATTACCAATTTGCACGAGATAAGAGTTACCGCAACCGTTTGGCTTGCGGCTATCAAGGATTAAACACGGATATTGAATATAATTACCGCGGCTACTCCAATGAGAATACGGCTATTGCCACGCAATACGCCATGACAGCCGAAGGTACAGCCGATTTAACAGCCGCTAATCGTAACGACCCCTGGAATGCTTTGACTACATTGGTTCACGAGTCAGGTTTGGTGATAGATGGTATTCGTCAGCATTGCGATACCACAGATGAACAATTTGCGTACGCACTCGGAGAAGCTTTGACACTGCGTTCGTTCGGATATTTAGAGATGATTAAACTATGGGGAGATATTCCTTTGGATTATTTGGAGCCGTATCAGAATTTAGCTCTTCCTTATGTTATAACGCCTAAAGTGGACCGAAACATAGTATTTGAGCGCATTCGTACGGATCTGAAGCGAGCCGCTGAACTGATGCCTTGGTCGGAGAATTGTCCTAATATAGGCACTTTGGGCACGCCGCGTTTATACACGGACTGGTATGTGCTTAATGAAAATAACTACGGACTTTATATGGAAAATCAATCCACTCCGAGGAATTACACCGGTCGCCCCAGTAAAGCTGCCGCTTTGGCGCTCTTGGCGCGCGCTGATTTGATGTACGCAGGTAAAGCCATGAGACCCGACAACTGGATTGTAGGCGGAGGTAGTAGTTATTCCGTACAATACAATATCAAGAATGCAGTTAAACGTCAACAAATCTATCAAGAAGTATTATGGGCTTGCGCGCAAATCATCGAGCACGAACCCTATAAATTGCAAGACAACTACGAGGATATTTTCAAGAAAATATGTGCTGACCAAACTACCTATACGAAATCCGAAGTAATTTGGGAGATTCCTTTTGCTAACGGTGCCCGCGGGCAGTTTATGAATTATAATATGGTACGTATTGAATATGACGCGATAGGAAAACTAATCAATACTACTAATAGCGGCGGTACTACGTATACAAGATCAACTGCAGTACAAACGGTCGTTCCTACCTTCTACTATGATTTCGAATCAGGAGATAAACGCCGAGACATTACCG
>CAMHSB010000020.1 GCA_946187695.1 uncultured Bacteroidales bacterium | reverse complement strand
CGAGGACGTTACCGCCATCAGCGGCATCCGCCATCCAGAAAGTAACATTGTTATACTGAGCATTATAAGCCGTCTGGATCGAGGTTACATAACCCTCAATCGTATAAACAGCACCATTATTGTAGAGGTCATTATTGTTCTCAACGCTCAGTGCAGCAGCGGCTGCCTCGGCGCAGTTAGTCGGATCTGTGATAACAACCGGAGTCTCTCCTTCTACATAGAAGTAACCATAGTGCCAGCCTTCCACGCCACCTTCCGGACGGAAGTACACGTTATAGGTACCTGCTTCGTTGATCACATAGTTGTTGTCCACGCCATCCGGGTACCAGGTAATGGTCTCACCCTGAACGCCGATCACCTTGAGTTCATCCTCCGCATTGAAAGTAAACTCGCCCATGTACTCATTCGCAACTGCAGGATTAACCGTAAGTTTGTACGCCTCGTTAGCAGTCCAGTTGTTCATCGAACCGACTACATAGTAATTAACTGTCGGCGTCGGAGGTACTTCACCACCAGCAGCATCGTACGTTACAGAGAAGGCAGTAATACGTGCCTGACCGTTTGTGGCAGTACCCGAGTTGCCTACCGTGAAGGTAGCGGACTGTACATTCTCGAAAGGAACAGCTACACCGGACTCAGCCTCATTAAGAATACCAGAGTTCTGCGAAGCATAAGTCAGGGTAACAGAACTGATCGTGTACCCCTCAACAGCCGTTAATGTGATAGAAGCATTACCTGACTGGTACAAACGAATCTGCTGACCGTTGGAATAATACTTACCCGAGTTAGCATCGGTAGCCGTTGTAGAAACAGCAATCACTTCGTCCAAATCGAACGGAGTACAAACCGCACTGTTGGTAAACGATTTTTCATTTGCCAATTCCTCTACGGTCTTAGAAACTGTCGTTGCCATCATGCTGCCTGCGAAAAGCACGGCAGCAAGAAGAGAAAAGATTTTCTTCATAATTTAAATGTGTTTTATCAATGTATATATTTTAAAATGTAGCGAACTAACCTAACAGGTGATTTCGTAAACGGACATTTTTTCGGGCACAAAGGTACGATATTTTTTTTATATATGCAAATAAAATGTTTTAAAACATTTATTTTTTATGCGCAACAATGAATAATTGAGCCGAATTAAAGAGATTCTGCCAAATGATATACGCCGCAGCACCGAGTGAGGCCAGCGGATCAAGGTAAGTATTCGCCATCCAAACACCGAGAGAAGTGTTTTTCTGTCCGAATGCCTGTCCTGCCGTAATAGAACTGACACCGGACATGGTCTTCGGCGCAGCCGCAGGATTGATCAGCACATCCTGATAGTCGCGACCCTTGGACGGTGCCGGCAACCAATAACCGATTAACTTACCGAGTCCGAACTGAAGCAGGCAGATAAAGAAGGAACATATTAATAAAATGAGTATATTAGCCAGTTGCGATTGAAAATTGCTAATCGCTGTTTCTGTCACCACCGCGGAGAGCACAACAATCGAAGCCACCCACAAATAGAACGGTACAACCGCTATTTTGACCGGCAGTACAAACTCACGCTTCCTGCGCCACTGAAAAACAAGCCGCACCAGCCATGCCAACAAAAACGGCCCCAACAACAGAGGTGTTATATGGGATAGAATGAGCACAAAAGCAGGCCAAAACGTTTTCTCAGCAAGCGGATTGACAAGCGGGAAGACAGCCGGCACAATGAGCGTAGTAGCAAAATTAGACAGGAGCGTGAACGTCGTCAGATTCTGTATCGAACCTCCCATCTTACCGGCTATAATAGGCGCGGCCGTTGCCGTCGGCATAATAAAACAGAGCATCAACCCTTGGGCAAGATACCGATTATCTGTCAACAGGTACACCCCCACATACGTACCTAGACTCAGGCTAATCTGCGTAACCAACACCACCCAATGCCATTTATGCAACCTCAAATCCAGCGGATTGACCTTGCAAAAAGTAAAAAAGAGCATAAAGAAAATGAGCCAGGGCAGTATAGGAGCAAGGGGTAGAAAATACCGATAGCCGACAGCTCCGATGAGCATCGAAAGCCATAAAGCGTTACTGTCAAAAAACTTTCTTATCCCCATTTCTCAACGATTTCATCCATAATACGGAACACCTCTTCCACGCTCTCCGCCCGCAGCAAAGCAATTCTTGTCTGCTTGAAATCCGTCAGCCCTTTGAACACCGGCGAAGCCGCAAAATGCCGCCGCGAATGAACAATCCCCTTCCGCTCATCATTGCCGCACCACGCAATAGAAGCCAACACATGCTCCTTCAACACCGCCACCTTCTCTACCATCGTTCTCGGTGCCGGCAACCCTTTCATCTCTGCAAACAACCAGGGAGCTCCGAAAGTTGCGCGCCCCACCATGATCGCATCCACGCCATATCGCTCAAAACATTCCCTCGCGCGCTCCGGTGTGCACACGTCCCCGTTCCCTATAATCGGTATATGGATACGCGGATTGTTCTTCACCTCCCCGATAAGCGTCCAGTCCGCCTCACCGCGGTACATCTGACTGCGCGTGCGACCGTGTATCGCCAATTCCTCTATTCCGCAGTCCTGCAACCGCTCCGCCAGATCGACAATAAAAGGTGTCCCGTCCTCCAGATACAGACTGTTCTCATCCCATCCGAGGCGGGTCTTGCAAGTCACAGGTGTCTTCACTGCATTCACCACCGCCTTCGTAATATCCAACATCTTCGGCACATCCCGCAGTAGTCCTGCACCGGCCCCTTTACCCGCTACTTTCTTCACCGGACAACCGAAATTGATATCAATAAAATCCGGTTTGGCCTGCTCTACGATCCGTGCGGCATCGGCCATCGACTCCGGTTCACGACCGTAAATCTGAATCGCCACAGGCCGCTCGGCATCGTTGATGGTGAGTTTGCGGGTCGTGGAGGCAATATCCCGAACGAGCGCGTCCGCATTGACGAACTCCGTATAGACACGATCCGCGCCGTAACGCTTACAGAGGGCTCTGAAAGCCGGATCTGTCACGTCCTCCATCGGTGCCAAATAGAGCGGTTTCATTTATTGAGCGTCGGATAACTGATACGATGATGATTCATAGCCACGAGGCGGGAAACGAACACGCGGCGGATATCTTCTACATCCTTGAAACTGAGCGGTGTCTCGGCGTACTGTCCGTCGGCTATCTGCGCATCGATCATCTGGTTGACTGCCTTGGCAATTGACTCTTCCGTGAACACCTCCAGACTCCGCGAGCGCGCCTCGATGGCATCGGCCATCATGAGAATAGCACCCTCTTTGGTCGAAGGCTTGGCTCCCGGATAACGGAACAGCGCTTCATCCACTTTCTCGTTGGGATGGGCATTGCAATACGTGTTGTAGAAATAGCGCACGAGCGAGGTACCGTGGTGGGTGGTAATAAAGTTAATCACCACCTCCGGCAAATGATTCCTGCGCGCGATCTTCTCTCCTTCAGTCACATGGGAGATAACCACCTGCGCGGCATCACGCGGATCCATCTTCAACAGCGGATTCTCCACACCGGTCTGGTTCTCTACAAAGTAGAGCGGATCGGAGATCTTACCGATATCGTGATACAATGCACCGGTACGCACGAGCAACGCATTCGCACCAATCGCCTTCGCTGCATCTGCCGCCAGATTAGACACCTGCATCGAGTGCTGGAACGTACCCGGAGCCCGCTCGGCAAGGGTATGGAGCAACTCTGAATTGATATCCGTGAGCTCCACCAGCGTGATGGACGAGATAAACCGGAACAGCTTCTCAAACGTATAGATCAAACCGTAACAACCGATCGTCAACAACGCGCAGATCACAAAATAAAGGTACATCCACGGATCAATCGACGTAATTGCACCGGTCTGTGCAAAAGAAATCGCCGTATAAGCAATCACCTGTGCGGCCAATATCCATGCGGCTGTCTGTATGAGTTGTGCACGGCGTGTCATATCGCCCAACGACGAGATAGCTACCATACCTACCACGATCTGGATAAAGAAGAACTCCACCGGTGCGGGTACGATAATCGAAGTGATAAGTATCGTCGTGAAATGCAAGAACAAGGCCGTACGGGAGTCGAAGAACACGCGCGTTAAAATAGGTACCCACGCGAAAGGAATCAGATACACCGAAAGACCAAACCGCAAGGCCAGACAAGCAAGTGCGATCACAATGAACATCTGCAGCGCAAAGAAGAGCATCGTAGATGTCGAGCGCAGATAGGAACGGCGGAACACATACAGGTACACTACAAACAGACACAAGAACAACAGCACCAACATCGACTCACCAAGTATGGACAGCGTCCGTTGTTTGTTACCCAGCGACTCATCGTCATACGCCCTGCGAAGCGATTGGAGAATCTGGTACGTGCGCTCGGTCACCACTTCACCTTTATCGATAATCTTCTCCCCTTTCTGCACCAATCCCATCGTCGGCGACAAGGTCGCCAGCAGTTTGGTGCGCATATTTTCCGTTCGCATGGTGTCCAACACCAGATTGATCGCGCAGTCGTAATCGAATTTCTTATGCGCGGTCATAGGCGTATACACCTCCGACAACGGGTATTTCTTCTGTTGTAAAGAGATACGCGAGTAACCCTCTTTCTGCAACCACTCCATCGTCTCCAAAGGTACTACCTTCACCTCCCGCTGTACACGGGGAATATAATTAAATATCGGCGCAAAAGTAGAGAGCAACTGTTCTTGCTCCTTCGCTAACTGCTCATCGGTTTTGTAAATCGGGAAATCAAAATCCGCGGTGAGCGTGTTGTACCCCCACGGTTTACCCAACTCATAATGGTAACGGAACGCATTGTTATAACGCGGAAACATCAGTACAATGACCGCGGCTAATACCGCAAAAACACCCAAACGAAAAACAGTCTCTTTCATTTATCTCTTGGATTTAAAAAATTCTTGTATCATCGCCCGGCACTCGTTCGTAAGCACACCTGCCGTGACAGTTGCTTTGGGATGGAAGACACGCGGAGCGTACGTCGCATAGCCTCTCTTCGGGTCCGGTGCACCGTAAACGATCCGACTGATCTGTGCCCAACCGATCGCTCCTGCACACATCGGGCAAGGCTCCACCGTCACATACAACGTGGCATCTGGCAAATACTTACCTCCCACCGTCTGTGCAGCGGCCGTAATAGCCTGCATCTCCGCATGAGCCGTCACATCTTCGAGCGTCTCCGTCAGGTTATGCCCCCGACCGATAATCTGACCCTGACTCACCACCACACAACCGATCGGAATCTCATCCTTCTTCAGCGCTTTGCGCGCTTCTTCTATCGCCAGACGCATAAATTTTTCGTCATCTTCGAGATTTCGAGCGCTCGAGGTCTCCACATTACGACAAAACCGCTCCAACTCCTCCGGGTGGTCCTCAAAATGGTTTCCGATCACTACAATATCCGCACCGGCATCATAGGCAGACTGCATCGCCTCCGGCGTACGGATACCACCACCCACAATAAGTTTTATAGAAATGTGCGCACGAACGGCTTTAATAATCTCCGTTGATACCGGAGTAATAGCGCCCGAACCCGCCTCCAGATAAATGGCTTTCTTACCCATCATCTGAGCCGCAATACAGGTATCTACGATCGTGTCCACATCAGTCGGATCGAGCGGTTGGGTCTGCGTCACACGCATTGTAGAAGTCTCCACACCACCGTCTATCAGGATATAGGCCGTTGGGACGAAATCCATATGCGACTCATAGATCCGACGCGCAGACTTAATCTGCTGATTTACAAGATATTCCGGGTTTTTACCAGACAATAAAGAGAGGAATAAAATACCATCTGCTTCCGGGGTAAACTGGGACGAATTTCCGGGGAAAAGAATGATCGGAATCTTCAATTTCCAATCTTCAATCTTCAATCGGAGTTTCTTCACAAACTCCGTCGTATCCCCACCGGTAGAACCGCCGACAAAAAGATAGTCGGGGTGGCAGGAATCCGAAATCGGAAGCATATCCAAATTCGCCTTCTCCGGATCCAACAATATGGCTAATTGCTTTTCCATTCAAACGTTTCAACCATTTTGACTACATCCTTACGCAGATACTCATATACCGGCGCCAACGAGTCCGCATTCGGCGGACAGTTGCAATACACTGAAGCTCGGAAGAAATGACTCGTGGAGTCCGTCACAAAGAACTGGCACGAAGAGGCGGTATTGCCCTCCAAATCGAAGAGCACACCGTACACATGAGCCTCTGGGTGCATATAGTCCTGTTCCGGAATCGCGTTCGCAAACGACGCATTGCGATAGACAAACTCCAACGCATCGTCCGTCAATTCCCGCAAGTTATTCTGCACCGGTTTGTACGAGCAATGAACGGTTGCGTCCAAGTCCGGATAGAAAAGGTTAATCCAATAGGGCTCACTCACATCCGTACGGGGCTTGACCACCGCATTGCGCGACAGCGCAAACGTATAGGGATAAGCGGGATAATACAGATCGAAATCCGTGTACGCCGTATCGGGCACGGTGATCCGATAATAACCGTAAGGCTTGGGAACCGTAGCCTTGCCGCACGAAACCAACAAAGCCGCTACCGCTAATATAGATACGATTTTCCGCATTCGGGCACAAAATTACAAAAAAAATCGGAAAGAGAAAAAGCAAAAAGTGAAAATTAAGTCTTTTTTGGCAAAAAGAGCCCTTTTTTCCTTATAAAATGCGCGCGCGCTTGCACATATAAAAAAAATGTTGTATCTTTGTGCCCAAAATTATGTATAGCATGAACGGAAATAACTATTGTGTGATCATGGCGGGCGGTGTCGGAAGTCGATTCTGGCCCTTCAGCCGGGCAGATAAACCGAAACAGTTCCTGGATTTCTTCGGCACCGGTCGCAGTCTTTTGCAGATGACGGTGGATCGTTTTCGCCCCTTAGTACCGGTGGAGAACATGTTTATCGTAACCAACGTAGCGTATAAGCAGATGATTATGCAGCAGGTTCCGGATATGCCGGAAGGTAATATCCTGTGCGAGCCGGCGCGTCGGAACACCGCGCCCTGTATTGCCTATGCAACCGCGCATATCCGTGCGCTATGCCTCAAGCGAGCCGGTCTCACGGCCGCCAACCAGGATTGGAGCCGACCCGAGATGCAGGCGAACATCGTCGTTGCAGCCAGTGATCACCTGATTCTGGAGGAAGACAAGTTCCGCGCAACAATCCAAAAAGCATTTGATTTCGTCAGCCGTAACAAGGTCATCTGCACCTTGGGCATGACCCCTACCCGCCCGGAGACCGGATACGGCTACATCCAATATATCAAATCTCCCATCTCCAATCTTCAATCTACAATCCCCGACGGCATCTATCCGGTGAAGACCTTCACGGAGAAACCGAACCTGGAAATGGCAAAGGTATTCCTGGAGAGCGGTGATTTCCTCTGGAACAGCGGTATCTTCATCTGGAACCTCCAGACCATCAGCGAGGCTTTCCGGTATCTCTTGCCCGCAGTGGCAGATCGTTTCCGTGAGGGAGAGCTGCTCATGGGTACGGACAAAGAGGAAGACTTCATCGAAGTCATCTTTCCCAAATGTCCGAACATCTCCATCGACTATGGTATCATGGAGAAGGCAGACAATGTCTATGTCATCCCATCCAGTTTCGGCTGGTCCGATCTCGGCACATGGGGCTCCCTCTATGAGCTGAGTGAGAAAGATGAGAACGGCAATGTCAGCCTGCATAGCGAGACCCATTACTACGAGGCGGAGGGCAATATTGTGGTACTCGAGCCGGGCAAAGTGGCGATTGTGCAGGGCGTGAACGACATGATCATCGTGGAGGAGAGAGGTGCTTTGTTGGTTTGCAAGAAAGCCGAAGAACAACGAATCAAAGAATTCACAAACAGTTTTACTTAATATAGATCTTACATCATGAGTTATCTGAATTTTGACAAGACAGTGCTTGTTAATCTGGAGCGATCGCTTCAGAAAGAGATGATTCGGACCAACCGTGCAGGTGTGTACAACTCGACGACACTCGTCGATTGTAACACGCGCAAGTACCACGGTCAGTTGGTGATGCCTATTCCGGAGCTGGGAGACGACAATTTTGTACTCCTCAGTTCTCTGGACGAGACCGTCATCCAGCATGGCGCGGAGTTTAACTTGGGCTTGCACGAGTACGGAGAGAACCATTTCAGTCCGAACGGACACAAGTACATTCGCGAGTTTGACTGCGAGTTGATCTCCCGCACGACCTATCGCGTAGGCGCGATGGTTTTGCAGAAGGAGCGGTTATTGGTTAGCTTTGAGCCGCGTGTGCTCATTCGTTACACGCTGCTGGAGAGCGGTAGTCCGACGACCTTGCGTTTCCGTCCGTTCTTGGCGTTCCGTAACGTGAACGAACTGACCCACGAGAACCCGCTCGCTAATCCTAATATGGACGAGTGCGAGAACGGTCGTTACAACCGCATGTACCCGGGCTTCCCGAATCTGTACATGCAGTTCAGCAAGGCCGTTGAGTATCACCACGACCCGCAGTGGTACAAGGACATCGTGTACCGCAAGGAGCGCGAACGCGGCTATGCCTTCAAAGAGGACCTGCTCGTTCCGGGTTACTTCGAGTTGCCGATGAAGAAAGGCGAGAGCATCATCTTTGCTGCCGGCGTCACAGAGTGCAACACCGCACAACTGAAGAACGTCTGGAAGAAAGAGCTGGAGCGTCGTAACCGCCGCGAGGACATGTTCTCCACCCTCAAGAACAGCGCAAGCCAGTTCTACAAACGCGAGGGCGACAAGTGCTACCTCTTAGCCGGCTTCCCATGGTTCAAGGCAGATGCCCGCACCACCTTCTTCTCGGTTGCCAGCTGTACGCTGGACATCGACCGTCCGGAATACTGGGACGCGATTGTCAACAAGACGGCTATCGATGAGATACTCAAATTTATGAACGGTCGCGGTCATGAGATCAAGATGACCGGCATGGACGAACCGGACGTGCTCTTGTGGTTCATTCGCGCTTGTCAGAAATATGCGCATAAATATACGGTACGCGAGGCAGCCGAACTTTATGGCCAACTCTGTCTGGATATCATTACCTGGTACCGCAAGCAGAACCACCCGCGTGCTAAACTGCACCAGAACGGTCTTTTGTGGACCGATGGTACGCAACGCCCCGCTACCTGGATGAACGCCACCGAGAACGGTTGGCCCATCACCCCGCGTACGGGATATATAGTCGAGCTGAATGCCCTCTGGTACAACGCCATGCGTTTCACGGCGGAGATGCTCCGCGAGATGGGCAAAGAAACCAGCGCCGACCTCATGGAATACCAAGCGGAGATCAGCAAGGATGCTTTCGTGAAGATGTTCTGGAACGGACTCTACCTCAACGACTATGTCGTAGGTAATTACGAGAACCGCGAGGTACGCCCGAACATGATCTGGGCGGTCGGTCTGCCCTACAGCCCGCTGGATCGCAAACAGCAGAAAGCGGTTGTCGATATCTGCACGAAGGAGTTATTGACACCCAAGGGTTTGCGTTCCTTGAGCCCGAAGAGCGGTATGTATCATCCGTTCTACGGAAGCAACGCCGCCGAGCGCGACCGCAGCCTGCATAACGGCGTGGTATGGCCCTCGACCATCACCGCTTATTCGCGTGCGTACATGAACGTATATAAATATAGCGGTACCAGCTTCATGGAGCGTCTGTTGGTCGGCTTCGAGGCCGAGATGAACGAGCTGACGATCGGTACGCTCAATGAGTTCTACGAACCGAACCCGCCTTATAGAGGACGTGGCGGTATGAGTAGTGCGCCGAGTGTAGCGGCGGTCATCAGCCTGATAGATACCTTACGTAAATATGAACGTGAGCAGAAAGAGGCTCAAGAAAAGGAGGCACAACAATGAAAGCGTTAATGTTCGGTTGGGAGTTTCCCCCTCATATCTTAGGTGGTTTAGGTACAGCGAGTTACGGTTTGACGCGCGGCATGGCCGAGCAACCGGATATGCATATTACTTTTGTCATCCCCAAACCTTGGGGTGACGAGGATCAGTCTTTCCTCAAGATCATCGGCGCGAACAGTGTGCCTGTGGTTTGGAAGGATGTCAACTACGATTATGTTAAGGAACGCATGGCGGGCCGCATGAGTCCGGAGGAGTATTACCACCTGCGCGACGGTATTCGTTATGACTACCGCCGTATCGGTACGGACGATCTCGGTTGTGTCGGTTTCTCGGGTCGCTATCCCGACAACCTGATCGAAGAGATCGGTAACTACGAGGCCGTGGCTTCGGTGCTGGCCAACAGTTTGGATTTTGACATCATCCACAGCCACGACTGGTTGACCTATCCGGCCGGTGTGTTTGCAAAACAGATCAGCGGCAAGCCGCTCGTCATCCACGTGCACGCTACCGACTTCGACCGCAGCCGCGGTAACGTCAACCCGACGGTATATGCCATCGAGAAACGAGGTATGGACGAAGCGGATCATATCATGTGCGTAAGTAACCTCACACGCCGCACCGTGATCGAGAAATACGGTCAGGACCCGCGTAAGGTCAGCACGGTACACAATGCCGTAGAGCCGCTCGCACACCCCGAAGAGTTCACCAAGCCCGAGCGAAAGGACAAACTCGTTACCTTCCTCGGTCGTATCACCATGCAGAAGGGACCGGAGTACTTCGTCGAAGCCGCTGCCCGCGTGCTCTCCAAGACCGACGGCGTACGTTTCGTAATGGCCGGGTCGGGTGATAAGATGGCAGAGATGATCGATCTCGTTGCCAAACGCGGTATCGCCGATAAGTTCCACTTCCCGGGCTTCATGCGCGGCAAGCAGGTACAGGAGATGCTGGCCATGAGCGATGTTTATATCATGCCGTCCGTCAGCGAGCCGTTCGGTATCTCGCCGCTGGAGGCAATGCAAGTAGGCTGTCCGTCCATCATCAGTCATCAGTCCGGTTGCGCAGAGATCCTGCAGCATGCCATCAAGACCGATTACTGGGACATTGATGCTATGGCCGATGCCATCTACGCGATCGTTAAGTATCCGGCGATGTACAAGAGCCTGCACGAACTCGGTATGAAAGAGGTCAACAATATCAAGTGGGCCGATGCGGGTCTCAAGGTTCGCCGCATCTATGACGGAGTAATCAACCACACTCTGTAACCACGAGACCACGTGACCACGAGACCACGAAAAAAATAACCATTAAAAATTATCATTATGAAAAATATATGCTTATGCTTCCAGATGCACGCACCGTATCGTCTGAAGCGCTATCGTTTCTTTGAGATCGGTAATGATCATTACTACTATGATGACATGGCTACTGAAGAGCACATCAACTGGTTGGTACAGACTTCCTATCTGCCCCTTTGCCAGACCATCAAGGACATGATCAACCTCAGTAAGGGTAAGTTCCACTGCGCCCTCAGCGTCAGCGGTACGATGATCGAGATGTTCGAGCAGTTTAACCCGGAGATGATTGATATCCTCAAGGAGTTGGCAGCCAGCAAGTGCGTCGAGTTCCTCGCAACCCCCTACGCGTATTCCTTGGCTTCGGAGTACAACGAAGAGGAGTTCAAGAAACAACTTAAGTTCCAGGGCGAACTGTTGGAGAACATCCTCGGCGTCAAAGCACAGAGTGTATGGAACACCGAGTTGCTCTATACCGACGAGACTGCTTATAACCTCAACAAACTGGGTTACAAGGTCATCCTCACCGAAGGTGCAAAGCATGTTTTGAGTTGGAAGACCCCGAATAAAGTATATCAGAGCGCCGGTGCACCGAAGATGAAAGTGCTGCTGCGCAACACAAACCTCAGCGACGAACTGAGCTTCCATTTCTCCGATCCGGGTTGGGCGAACTTCCCCATGGACGCAGAGAAATATGCGGACATGCTCAAAGCACTGCCGGAAGGTGAGGAAATCATCAATGTATGGGTAGGCGCAGAGACCTTCGGTGTTCGCCAGAATGCCGGAACGGGTATCTTCGACTTCCTCAAAGCACTGCCCTATTTCGCCCTCGAGCGTGAGATGGGCTTCATGACCCCGGCCGAGGCAGCCAAGAAAATGGCGGCGGAGGATGTACTGTCCAGTCCGTATCCTCTGACCTGGAGCGGCGAGGCAAAAGACCTGAGCATCTACACCGGTAATGATCTGCAGCAGGAGGCATTGAACAAACTCTATGCAGTTACCGAGCGTGTGCATCTCTGCCAGGACAAGGCCCTGAAGACCAACTGGCTCCGTCTGCAGGATGTCAACTACCTGCATTTCATGAACCATATCGATCAGGGAGAGACCCAGTTCGAGTCGGCTTATGACGCGTTCATTAACTATATGAATATCCTTTCTGACTTCCTGCAGACCGTCGAAGAGCAATATCCAACAACTATCGAGAACGAGGAGTTGAACGAGTTGCTCAAGACCATCCGCAATCAGGAGGAAGAGATTCAGAAACTGAACGAGAAGTTGAAGAAAGCAAAAAAATAAACTTTCAACTTTAAACTTTCAACTTTAAACTATCTTTTTGAAAAAAAGATTAGCGATAGTATTAGTGCTATTGGCAGCGACCCTTGTGGCCGCTGCCAAACCGCCCCGTGTATCAACGAAGGTAAAGACCTGGCATATGCCCGGTTACAGCGCCGTCGCCGATACCACGGTCTTCTTGGACACGCTGATGTTGAACTACCACGACATCGATGCGCAGAACGATTTCTCCATCAGCAATGCCACGAACGGCAACATCCTCGTGTCGCCGCTGGAGAGCCGTGTGATCAATAATCGGATCAAGACCATCGACGATCCCTTTGCCTGGAGCCTGACTCCGTACGTCGTCACACCCCAGCAACAGCGGTATTTCAATACGACCACACCTTTCTCCACCGTTGCCTACAAGAAAGGATTTGTTACCGGACACGAGGAGAACGACATCGATTTTCTCTTTACCGGTAACCTCAGTAAAGCACTCAACTTAGGCCTCGAGATGGACTATCTGAGTTCGGTCGGCCACTATGCCAACACCGCCGGTAAGCTGTACCGCGGCTCGGTATGGGGCAGCTACAACGGAGCTCATTACACCTGCCATGCCGCGTTCAGTTGGAGTCGCTTGCACTCTTTCGACAACGGCGGTTTGTCCGACGTAGAGGACCTGCGAAGCACTCTCGATCCGGAGGACCTGCCGGTGCGTATCAACGTCATGACCGGCTACCGCTACCTTAGCGGCTACCTGCATAACCAGTACGCCATCACCAAAGAGCGGGAGTACCATGACTCGATCGAGGTCATCGAAGACGGTCAGCGTTTATGGCGCGACACGATCAAGATAGAGCATATACCGCTCATGACCTTCAGTCATATCTTCGAGTGCAATAACTCGAACCGGCGGTATCTCGAGAAGACAGCGGAGAACAGTTTCTACGACACCACCTACTATGACTCCGGCAAAACGAGCGATACCACGGACGTGCTGACCATCCGCAACACGCTCGCGGTCACCTTCTGCGAGGCGTATAACACCAAACTCAAGTTCGGTATCACGGCCTTCGCCATGAACGAGTGCCAGCGTTTCCTCACGGACAGCGTGCCCTACTACCAGGACAGCGCCGTCAACTACAAATGGCTTAACAACACCTTCGTCGGCGGTGCCATCCAGAAGCACAGCGGAGAGAACGTCCACTATGCGGTGGAAGGAAAAGTGTGCCTCTTGGGTTACAAGATCGGCGAGTTCGATGTGCACGGTAAGATGGAGACCAAGTTCATGGCCGGTAACTACCCGCTCCTCATTGCCGCGCGGGCACACGCGCTGAGCGAGACACCGAACTGGTATCTGAAACATTTTGATTCGAATCACCTACGGTGGGAGAATGATTTCGGATTCACGTACCGATTCATGGGCGCGGCCTCGGTCGGCTATATGTACAAATGGCTCAAACCACGTATTGATTTCAGTTTTGAGAACATCACCCACCCAATTTATGTCGCCCAAAGCGATTGGAAACCGCGGCAGTTCGGCGGACACGTGCAAGTGATCACCGGCGATGTCGGCTTGGACCTTACCACCCCGTGGATCAATCTGGAGAACCGGGCGGTCATTCAGCACACCACGAACGACAGCGTGTACCCCGTGCCGACCGTCATCCTGCAGCATCGGCTCTATTACCACGGCTTGTGGTTCAGGGCGCTGGAAGCCCAGATCGGTGTCGATCTGCGGTATTTCACGAAGTACTACGCACCGGTGCTCTGCCCGGCAACGAGTATGTTTGCTACCCAACAGGAAACGAAGATCGGCAATTATCCCTGGATGAGCGTCTACGCCAGTTTCTATGTGCGCTCCATCCGCTTGCGGTTCTTCGCCCATTACCAACATATAAACCACCTTTTCATGAAAGATAATATTGACTATCTGACTATGCCCGACTACCCGACGAACCGCGATGTGTTCCGTGCGGGCTTGGCATGGCACTTCTATAATTGATAACGATGACAATGGTAGTATCGGAAAATACAAACAAGATTATCCTGTACGCGCAGGAAGAGGCAGGTCGTTTGCTCAGCACGTGCATCGAACCGGCACACCTGCTGCTGGCTATCCTCCGTCTGGGAGAAGGATCGGCGTATGACCTGCTGACTCGGGCAGAACTAAACCCGGAGCAGGCAAAAGACGCGTTAGAACAGTCGGTGCGCGGAGAAGATGAGCGTATCAACAAACCGCTGAGCACTACCTGCGAGCGGATCTTCCGCATCGCAGAAGGTATCAGCCGCGAGTACCACTCGGAGGCCGTTTGTTCGGCGCATATGCTGTTAGCCATCCTGCGAGAACGGCTCAACAAGACCGCCGCGTATCTGGAGCGGGATTGGAAGATCTCGTACAACCGGATCGTGGACCTCTACGGTGAACCCAAAGAGTCGATCGAGTACACGCAGAACATGCCCGAACAGGCGAGTGATATCAACGAACCCGGTTGGCAACCGCAACGCGAGGCCACCAAAGGCAAGAAGAAAACGACGGCACTGGATAAGTACGGTCGGGATCTGACCCAACTGGCGGAACAAGGCAAACTGGATCCGGTGGTGGGACGCGAGAACGAGATCGAGCGTGTAGTGCAGATCCTCAGTCGGCGCAAGAAGAACAACCCCATCCTGATCGGCGAACCGGGTGTCGGTAAGTCCGCGATCGTAGAAGGCCTCGCCATCCGTATCAAGAGTGAGAACGCGGGGGTGTTGAAAGGCAAACGGATCGTGACACTGGATATCGCTTCCATGGTAGCCGGTACCACTTACCGCGGACAGTTCGAGGAGCGCATGAAACAAGTCATCACCGAACTGCGGGAACACCCGGAGATCATCCTCTTCGTGGATGAGATCCACACCCTCATCGGCGCAGGTAACGCGTCCGGCTCATTGGACGCGGCGAACATACTCAAACCGGCCTTGGCGCGCGGCGAGGTGCAGTGCGTCGGTGCTACCACCACCGCCGAGTACGCCAAGTCCATCGAGAAAGACGGGGCACTCGAACGCCGTTTCCAGAAAGTGATGGTGCGTCCGACAACGGGCGAAGAGACCGTCAACATCCTCAAACGGCTCAGCGGGCACTATGCCGATTATCACCATGTGATATACACGGACGCGGTACTCAAGACCTGCGTGGAACTGAGTGAACGCTACTTGACCGACCGTGCCTTCCCCGACAAAGCGATCGACGTGCTGGATGAAGTAGGCGCACGCAGTAAGACCAAGCAGCAAGAGAGCAAGAACGACCATCCCTACGTCATCACCACCGAAGATGTGGCAGGCGTGGTAAGCATCATGAGCGGCGTGCCCGTACAACGCGTAGCAACCGCAGAGAGTGAACGCCTTCGCACGATGGCAGATGCCATCAAACACCGCGTCATCGGGCAGGACAAAGCCGTAGAGACTGTCGTGCGCGCCATCCAACGGAGTCGTCTGGGCCTCCGGGATCCGAAACGACCAATCGGCACTTTCTTCTTCCTCGGTCAGACCGGTGTCGGCAAGACCTATCTGGCGCAATGCCTCGCGGAGGAGCTGTTCGGCAGCAAGGACGCCATCATTCGCTTCGACATGTCGGAGTTCATGGAGAAACATGCGGTCAGCCTCATGGTCGGCGCACCTCCGGGATACGTAGCCCACGAAGAAGGCGGCAAACTGACCGAAGCCGTGCGACGCAAACCCTACTCGATCATCCTCTTTGACGAGATCGAGAAAGCGCATCCCGATATCTTCAACGTGCTGTTGCAGGTGCTGGACGAAGGCCGCCTCACGGATCGCCAGGGACACGCAGTCGATTTCCGCAACACGATCATCGTGCTCACCAGCAATGTCGGTACGCGCCAAGTTCAGGAGTTCGGTGCGGGCATCGGCTTCGAGGCCGGCGAGATGGACCAGAACCGCGTGAACGCGACGCTCCTCAAGGCGCTGCAGAAACAGTTCCCGCCCGAGTTCGTCAACCGTATCGATAATGTAGTCACCTTCGAGCCGCTCAACAAAGAGAGTATCGGCCGGATCGTGCGTATCGAGGTCGGACAACTGCAACAACGCATGAAGACGCAAGGACACCAACTCAGCGTCTCGTCAGAGCTGATCGCACAGTTGGTAGAGAAGAGCTTTGACAGCAAGAACGGTGCACGTCCGGTCAAGAGAGCGGTGCAGACCTATCTCGAAGATCCGCTCACGGACATCCTGCTCCGCAGACCGAATCAGAAAAAAATAACCATAAAAAAAATACAAGTATGACAATGGAAATTACGGACGCTAACATCAAGGATGTGATTGCGTCAGGCAAACCTGTAGTGGTAGATTTCTGGGCCGCATGGTGTGGTCCATGTAAGATGATGCTCCCGATTTTGGAGGAACTCTCGAACGAGTACGAAGGCAAGGTAGTAGTCGGCAAACTGAATGTGGACGAGAATCCGGAGACCTGCGAGGAGTACGGAATCATGAACATCCCGACTATGCTCTTCTTCCAAAACGGCGAACTCGTTAACCGCCACGTAGGTGCGTGCAGAAAACAGGATCTGGCACAACTTTTTGACAGTCTGCTGTAAAAAAAGCACACAAAAAAGCCGCAAAAGTACGATTTTTCTTGCACAATTGAAAAAAAAGCAGTACCTTTGCGCGCTTTTTTGCCGTGTTAGGCCCCTTTTTGTGTGCTTGGTACTGTAAATGGGGTCCCCAAAGTAACTTGCTTGCTTTGGGGAGAGCGTAGCACAGAACATAGGCGTCATCGAGCGACCTTGTCGCGAGTCACGCGAAGTTCTGCTGCAAGCGAGGGTCCGGTAGCTCAGTTGGATAGAGCAACAGCCTTCTAAGCTGTGGGTCGGGGGTTCGAGTCCCCCCCGGATCACTCACTAAACACTAAACGCTAAACGCTAATCGTTAAAACATGCGTCAATTAAAAATTACAAAATCTATCACCAACCGTGAGTCTGCTTCGCTCGACAAGTATCTGCAAGAGATCGGTCGAGAGGAGTTGATTTCCGTGGATCGTGAAGTAGAGTTGGCCGGTCGTATCCGAAACGGGGACCGTGCAGCATTGGAAGAACTGGTTCGCAGTAACTTACGCTTTGTAGTGTCTGTAGCCAAACAGTATCAGAACCAAGGTCTGAGCCTTCCCGATTTGATTAACGAAGGTAATCTTGGTTTGATCAAGGCCGCAGAGAAATTCGATGAGACCAGAGGATTCAAGTTCATTTCCTACGCTGTATGGTGGATCCGCCAATCTATTTTGCAGGCATTGGCAGAGCAGAGCCGTATCGTTCGTCTGCCGCTCAACCAGGTCGGTTCGATGAACAAGATCAACAAGGCTTATCAGCGCTTCGAGCAAGAGAACGAGCGCAAGCCGAGTGCCGAAGAACTGGCTGAGATGCTGGATATCCCGGTGGACAAGATTGCGGAGACGCTCAAGATGTCCGGTCGCCACGTCAGCGTGGACGCCCCCTTTGTCGAGGGAGAAGACAACAGCCTGATCGATGTGATGGTCAACGAGGATTCGCCCAACGCGGATCGCGGTCTCATCAACGAGTCCCTCTCCACTGAGATCAACCGTTCCTTGGCTACCCTCACCCCGCGTGAGGCGGATATCTTACGCAAGTTCTTCGGTATCGGTGTACCCGAGAAAACGCTGGAGGAGATCGGCGACGAACTGCATCTCACCCGCGAGCGTGTACGCCAGATCAAAGAGAAAGCAATCCACAAACTCGAGTCCGGTCAACGTAGCCGAATACTCAAGACTTACCTTGGTTAAAATGGTAACGCCTCCTTTGCGGGAGGCGTTTTTCTTTCAACTTTCAATTTTCAACTTTCAATTTTCAACTTTCAACTGCTTTTTGATGCTAATCAAAAAGCGTCGGCTGATCGTTATCGAGCTTCTTTAATATCGCGCGCATAAGCGATTCGCGGATGACCCGACTCCGGTTCTTTACGCCGTATTTCTCACAGAAGCGATCGAGTATCCGTTGTTCACTTTCGTTGAGCAGAATAGAGATCTTATGTTCGCGCGGAGCCTTTGCCATTAAAAGTAAAGCGTGAATTTAGCACCAAAAGATATCAGGTTTCGACCGGTGTTATTGACAAACTCCGTTCCCTCAACCGTCTCCGTCACATTCATCTTCGCCTGCTGAAACTGGGTGTAGAAGACCGCTCCGAGTGCCGTTTTGGGGTTGAGTTGGTAGCGATAACCCAAGTCCACACCGGCGTACAGACCGCCGACATAGTTCTTGCTCAGCGCGATACCGTATCCGAGTCCGAGACCGAAGACCGGAGCGTGCTTGGTTTCCGTGAAAGGCATTCGGATCGCTGCTTGGATAGGCAGGAAGCTATATTTGTCGGCACCCATGAAAGCACCGTGATAACCGATACCGCCACCGACGAAGATATGCTTGTCGCCTATGTGGTGCGAACCCACCAACAGGTCCGCAGACACCGCCGCACCCATCTTCTGACCCGGGATGCACGCAGCTCCACCGGCTATCTCAAGCAGGATAGACGCTTTCTTGGAGGTCTTGATCTCCGGCGCGTCGTTCACTTCAGCCTCCTTGGTCTCAGGCACCACTGCATCGTCGGCATAGATCTCCTGTACATCGGACTTCGGGTATTGGAAACGGGCTCCTTCGGCATTGCGGAGGATAACCACCTCGTCATTCTGGAAGACAATCGTACCCTCTACGCGTGCGCCCGTACGCAATAATACGGTTTCCGCGTGCGCGCATACACACAAACCTAAGAGGGCCACAATGAAAGTGAGTTTTTTCATGTTTTTCTGTATTTCGCTGCATTTTCGCTGCAATTTCGCTGCAATTTCGCTGCAAAATTACAACTTTTTTTTCAATTATGCAAATACAAAGTCGATTAGGCTGCGATTTATATCTACATTTTCTATTTTGACCGTCACGGCATCGCCTAAGTTATAGCGTTTGATGTCGCCGATCTTGGATATATGAATCAGTCCTTCGCAGCGGTTGTCATCCAACTGCACAAACAGCCCGAAATCGGTAATACCGGAGATGTAACCGGTATGGATCTCGCCGATGTGGTCACTCATCCAGAGGGCCTGGTACTGTTTGATCGAGTCGCGCTCGGCCTGTGCAGCGTCCTGTTCGCACGCGGAGCAATGTTCGCACATCAGCTCCATCTCTTCGCGGTTCATCTCCACTTTCTTGCCCGTCAGAATATATTTCTCCACGAGCCGGTGAACCATCAAATCGGGATAACGACGGATCGGAGAGGTGAAATGCGTATAGTGGGAGAAAGCGAGTCCGTAGTGACCGATGTTATAGGTCGAATAGACGGCCTTCGCTTGCGCACGAATGGTCAGCATCTCGATCGCACGCCGTAGCCCTTCGGTCGATTTGGCGGCATAACGGGAGCCGCGTTTGCCGGTATACTGTTTCTTAAACCGCTCCACTTCGTCCAGTTTGTCGGCATCAGGCAAGTCGTGAACGCGATAGACGAAAGGGCGTCCGGACCCAACGGCCTTGGCTATCGTCTTGTTGGCGAGCAGCATAAACTCCTCGATCAGATGGTGAGCCTCGTTGGGAGACTCGAAGTATATCTCCGTCGGATGACCGTGCGCATCGAGCCGGAAACGCATTTCCTCCTGCTCGATCGTCAACGCCCCGTTCGCTATCCGCTCCGCACGCAACTGACTCGCCAGAGAATGAAGCGTTAAGAGGGCGTTCGTGATCTCGGAATCTCGAGAACTCGAGGTCTCGACAGAATTGCTGCCCTCAATAATTGCCTGTGCTTGATCATAATTCAGCCTTGCGTCCGAGCGAATCACCGTGCGGCACACCTTATATTTTAATACGCGCGCGTGAGCGTCCATCGTGAAGATGACGGACATACACAGTTTGTCTTCGCCCGGCCTCAGGGAACACTTGTCGTTGCACAGTTCCTCGGGGAGCATGGGGATCACGCGGTCCACCAGATAAACGGACGTGCCGCGCTGGTAGGCCTGATCGTCGATCTTCGTGCCGGGCTTCACATAAAACGACACATCCGCTATATGCACCCCGATCTGATAACTTTCGACTATCGACTCTTGACTTTCGACTCTTTCAAAAGATATGGCATCATCGAAATCTTTTGCATCGGCCGGATCGATGGTAAAAGTGAAGGTTTCCCGCATGTCTCGGCGGCGTAATATTTCGAGCGGACTAATCATTGATTGCTAATTACAGTACACAAAATCGGAAAATACGGTGCAAATTTACAAAAAATCTTGCACATATCCAAAAAAAGTTGTAACTTTGCGCGCTTTTTTGTGTGAAAAGTCAAAATAATAAAGAAAAAATACAAAACTAAATATATTTATGAAAGTTAAAGTAAGTAATGTAAATCAACCTGCATGGAAAGAGTGCAACATTCACGCAACCCTTCCTGCAGAATTGAGCAAATTGCAAGAGATTGCGTACAACGTATGGTGGTCTTGGAACGGCGACGCGAAGGATCTGTTCCGTTACATCGACTTGGACGCATGGCATCGTGCCGGCTCGAACCCCGTGGTACTGCTCAACACGATCAGTTACGACAAGATGGTAGAGCTCACGAAGGATGAAAAGTTCATGAAAAAGCTGAACGACACTTATGCCGACTTCCGCAAGTACATGGACACCCCGAAGGACAAGAAGAAACCTACAATCGCCTATTTCTCAATGGAGTATGGTCTGACCCACATACTCAAGATCTACTCGGGTGGTCTGGGTATTCTCGCCGGTGACTATATCAAAGAGGCATCGGACTGCAACATCGACATGACCGCGATCGGTTTCCTCTATCGTTACGGTTATTTCACACAAACATTGAGCCCCGAAGGTCAGCAGATCGCTAACTACGAGGCACAGAACTTCAGCAACCTCCCTATTTATCAGGTAAAAGACAAAGACGGCAACAACCTCGTTATCGACGTTCCTTATCCGGGTCGTACGGTGCACGCGTACTTGTGGCGCGTAGCGGTTGGTCGTATGGATCTGTACCTCTTGGATACGGACAATGACCTTAACAGCGAGTGGGATCGTTCGATCACGCACCAGCTCTATGGTGGTGACAACGAGAACCGTCTCAAACAAGAGATCATGCTCGGTATCGGTGGTATGCTGGCGCTCAATAAACTGGGCATCAAGAAGGATGTGTACCACTGTAACGAGGGTCACGCAGCCCTCATGGGTCTGCAACGTCTCGTGGATCTCGTAGCACAGGGTCTGAGCTACAACGAGGCCAAGGAAGTCGTTCGCGCAAGCGGTCTCTACACTTGCCACACGCCGGTGCCCGCTGGACACGACTATTTCGAGGAGGATATCTTCTACAAATACATGAACGAATACGCTCCGAAACTCGGTATCGAGTGGGACGAGCTGATCGGTTTGGGTCGTACCAATCCGGATGACAAGGGCGAGAAATTCTCGATGTCTGTCTTCGCACTCAACACCTGCCAGGAGGCGAACGGTGTGAGCTGGTTGCACGGCGAGGTTTCCAAGAAGATGTTCGCGCCGGTATGGCCGGGTTACTTCCCCGAGGAGCTGCACGTTGACTACGTCACCAACGGTGTACATATGCCTACTTGGGCGGCTTCCGACTGGAAGGTGGTATATAACAAATACCTGCCGAAGGGCTGGACGAGCGACCAATCGAACCTCGAGATGTGGAAACCGTACGCAGAGATTCCGGATGAGGTAATCTGGCAAACCCGTATGGGCTTGAAGCGCAAGATGATGGATTATATCAAGGAGAAATTCCACGATGACTGGATGAAATCGCAGGGTGATCCCGGACGTATCGTACAGGTTTTGAGCGAGATGAACCCGAATAACCTCATCATCGGTTTCGGTCGTCGTTTTGCTACCTACAAACGTGCGCACCTCTTGTTCACCGACCTCGAGCGTCTGGACAAACTGGTAAACAACCCGAACTATCCGGTGCAGTTCCTCTTCACCGGTAAGGCGCACCCCGCAGATGGCGGTGGTCAGGGCCTGATCAAGCGTATCATCGAGATCAGCCGAATGCCGCAGTTCCTCGGTAAGATCATCTTCCTCGAGAACTACGATATGCGTCTCGCGAAACGTCTGATCTCCGGTGTCGATATCTGGCTCAACACCCCGACGCGTCCGTTGGAGGCTTCCGGTACATCCGGTGAGAAAGCCCAGATGAACGGCGTGCTCAACTTCTCCGTCAAGGACGGTTGGTGGTACGAAGGTTACGTACCGGGCGCAGGATGGGCTTTGACCGAGCACCGCACCTATGAGAACCAGGCGCACCAGGATCAGCTCGATGCAGCTACGATCTACACCATGCTCGAGCGTGAGATCATTCCGCTGTACTATGCAAAGAACTCCAAAGGCTACAGCCCCGAGTGGATCCAGTATATCAAGAACTCGGTAACCAAGATCACCCCGCGTTTCACCATGAAACGTATGATCGACGATTACTTCGATAAGTTCTACAACAAGCTCGCTAAACGTCACGCTTTGTTGATGGCAGACAACTTCAAAGTAGCGAAGAACATCGCCGCTTGGAAGGAGAACATGGTGGCTCACTGGGACGAGATCGAGGTAGTCAGCAAACAGGCTCCGGATCTGAGTACCCTCACCGTAGGTGACAAGATCAATATCGCTGTCGAATTGGACACCAAGGGCCTGAACGACAAGGGCATCGGCGTAGAGCTCGTAGCTGTTCGTACTTCGACCCATAACAACGATAAGTTGTACGAGGTAGAGCCGTTGAAACTGGTGAAGTCCGAAGGCAGCCACTTGTTCTTCGAGAACATCTACCAGCTCGACTATGCCGGTGGTATGAAATTCGCCCTGCGTATGTATCCGCAGAACGAACTCCTCCCCCACCGCATGGACTTCTGCTACGTCCGCTGGATCTAATAAATAGTTCCACCTAGTACTACCTAGTACTACCTATGGCCTCATAGTACTACCTAGTACCTCCTAGTACTACCTAGGACCTCCTATGACTACTTAGGACCTCCTAGGACTACTTAGGACCTCCTAGGACTACTTAGGACCTCCTAGGGCTACTTAGGATTTCCTAGGGCTACATAGGACCTCCTATGACTACTTAGGATTTCCTAGTACTGCCTAGGCTCCCCAAAAGAGATTTTCCCCGCGAAAATCTCTTTTTTCGTTTAAAAACGAAGAAAAATTGCAGATTTTTGGAAAAAAATTTGCACAGATGCCAAAAAAATAGTAATTTTGCGGCTTGGTAATTGTGCGCACATGTGTACAGAGCACAAGTACGCACGCGAGAAACACATAAGTACGTACCCGAAAAATGCAATTTGCTTCCGAGAATGGATCGGGAATGACTCGGGAATGGACCGAGAACGAATCACGTGCGGAACGACGGTCGAACGACGGTCAAACGACAGTCAACCGACGGTCAAAACCAAGGAGAGGCTAACGTAAGGCTAAGAAAAGAAGGAAAAGAATCATGAGTAAAGAGATTCAGAGATATAACCCAACAGAAGATGTCGTTGTTTATCGCAGTGAGGATAATACGGTGCAATTGGATGTGCAGTTGGCGGAGGACACGGTGTGGTTGACGCAACAGCAGATATCGGCTTTGTTCCATAAAGCGAAATCTACTATCAGCTACCACATTTCCAACATCTTTAAGGAAGGAGAATTGGACGAAAAAGTGGTTGTTCGAAAAATTCGAATTACCACTCCCCACGGAGCAATGACAGACAAAACTCAAACAATAAAAAAACTAGAAATCTAGAGATCTAGTGATCTAGAAAACTATAAAAACGAAAATTTAAAACTATAAATCTATAAACAAACTAACAATAACAAATGGCGCAAGAAACGTTAAATAGTCTGATTGCTGTTATGAAGACACTCTCATTCCAAGAACAGGAGCAGGTGATCATCGAGCTTCAAGACAACATCATTCGTAACGCACCCAAATACGAACCTACGGAAGAACAAAAGGCTCGTCTGCGTGCGGCGTATCAACAAGCGCAAGCAGGTGAAGTTTATTCGCAGGAAGATGCGCACCGAATGATGGATGAGTACGAACCGGCAGAATACTCGATGGCTGTATGAAAATTGAGTGGACGGAGCAAGGTAAGCGCGGATGGCGCGAAGTAGCAGCGTATGTGAAACGTGACTTCGGGCAGCAAGGTCTTCTGCTATTCAGGCAGCGAACGAAGGCCAATGAGAAGTTTATCAGTAATTTTCCGGAGGGATGTGAGATTGTGTGGACAGATCCGGAAACAGGAATTGACTATCGGTGGTGTGTGGTATATAAAAGAAGCAAGATGCTATATTTTGTACAAGACGACACAATCTACATAACAGACTTCTGGGATGTAAGAAGTAACCGATAAAATCGCCACTCACGGCTGACGAAATGGAGATCACAAATTGTGATGTCCAAATAAGCAAAAAGGACCAAGTAAAAACAACAACCAAAATAAGTAAACATAAAAACATAAATCGATATGAGAACTGAAAAGTTTAATCTGTGCAAAAGCACAAAAAAATTATTAACCTTAATCACCCTCCTCACCCTCGGTGTCGGACAGATGTGGGCGGTAGACTACCTCTACCTCGTTCCAAATAGCGACTGGAAAGGTAGCAGTGCTCGATTTGCTGCGTATTTCTTTAAAGATGGAAGTGGAGATTCGTGGGTTGACATGACCAAAGTTACAGATGACTTATATGGAGTCGCTGTACCTACATCCAATGCCGACAAGGTTATCTTTTGCCGTATGAACGGTAGCACTTCTGCGAATAATTGGGACAACAAATGGAATCAAACTGGAAACTTGACTGTTAGCGGAAATACTGGTAAGCAATATAATATCACAGGATGGAATGAGTCCGGTAATTGGGGCAGTACTGTTTCTGTATTTACAAAAAGTTCTACACTTTATTTGTTGCCTAATAGCGATTGGAAGTCAGGAGCCCGTTTCGCTGCATGTTTTTTGGGCGCTACAGAGCAAAGATGGGTTAATTGTTCACAAGTAGGCAGTACTGATTACTACTCTGTAACAGTTCCTACTAATTCTGCCTATCCTTATGTGGTATTCTGTCGTATGAAAGCAGATGATGCAACAAACTCATGGAACAAACCACCTAAATGGAATCAAACATCAAATCTTGCACCAGAATCAGGCAAGAATGGTGTAGAGATAACCGGTTGGGACAATTCATCTAACTGGATTGTCGTATATGACGGTCTATCAGCGACACGTACTCCGACTGCTGCTGCAAATGCGCCGACAATCGGCCAGACTCTCATTAAGTCGGGTAGCAATGTTTCTGTTTCGGCAGCAGATGCAAAAACGGGTTATCACTGGGTCAACTGGACTTCTTCTAACGGAACCTTTGGCACGGCTGCTAATCAAAGCACGACATTTACTCCGTCTGCCAAGAATGCAGTAGCTCAAGCTAACTATGCAGAGAACACCTTCACCGTTACAATCAATAATGACGGTAATGGTTCCACCAACAAAAGCGGTGCGCAGAGCAATATTGGTCAATTAACGGGTATTGCTATTAATGCAACACCTAATACAAATTATGAATTTGTTAATTGGACTATTACCAGTGGTGCAGGCTCATTCGCTTCTGCTGCGACTACGGCATCGAATACATTCTATCCAACTGAAGCATCTACAATCCGAGCCAATTTCCGTTCGACATTGAGTTATTCGCTGACGGTAAGCGCAGGAGCTGGCGTTAGTTCGGTAACTGGCTCCAATGCAGACATAACATTAGGTAACACCTATGCTATTTCCGCGACGCCCACTTCTGGTTATACATTCAGCAGTTGGACTGCTTCTCCCGCAGCAAATGCTTCCTTTGCTAGTGCAACAAGCGCAAGCACAAATGTGACGGTAAGTAACGGATCTGTGACAGTTACAGGTACGGCTACCGAGAATATGCGTACGGTATCTATCGTTGCTTCGCCGACTGGTGCAGGTACGTTTACTGTCAATAGTGTAGCAGGAACGTCCGCTTCCGTAGGTGTGACTACAAGCAAAACGATTGTAGCAACACCTATTACTGACTTCAACTTCACTTCCTGGAGTGCGACGAACTGTACGGCATCTCCGACGAACAACAAAACAACTACTCTGAATGGTGATGGCTCAACTGGTAGCGGCACGCTTACGGCAACCTTTACTCCGATCACCTGCAAGGTGTACAAGATGAATGCTGCTGTAGATGGTGGTTCAACCGATTTAGGCACAATGAGTTATGACATCAGCAAAGCTGCTTACTATTTGGACGTAACTACCAATGCTAAGCCTTACTATTTCCGTTTCCACTATACAAACGGCGATGAGTATAGTGCCACTTGGGGAGCGGGAGGATACCCAAATATCACAGAGATTGTAGCTAATGGTTCGAAAGTAGATTGTAATCAAAAGGTAATTGACGGCGTAGACGGTTCCCAGAGTTGGGAGCACAAGCCTGCAATGTATTTTAACGGAATAAACCCGTCCACTATTCGTATCTGGTTCGACTATCAGAACAAGAAGGTTTGGATTACCGAGGCAACGTATACCGTTACTATTAATAATGGTGATCATGGTACTGTATCTCCGAATGGAGCGCAGTCGGTTGGTAAAAACTCCGGTAAATCGATAACCGCCACTCCTGCAACCGGGTATTTATTTGACAACTGGAGCAAAACCGGTAATGCAGTCCTCTCTTCGACAAGCACTAACCCGACAACAGTTACTGCAACTAATACCGGAACGGTTACCGCTAATTACAAGTCAAGATGGGCATGGGTAAGTAATAAGAACTCATGGAACGATGCAACCAATCGTTTGGGTAATTATGCAACAGCAGGAGGCAAAACAACCGGTTATGTAGAATTAGTAGATCTAGCTGCCAATACGCAATATTCGTTCAAGTTCAAAGATATTGATGGCAGCGGTACGTGGTATGGTCCGTCATCTAATACGGATATTACTTATACCAATAAAGGGACTGCACAAACGATGAGCAGTACGGATGGTGGTGCTCCTAACCAAACAATAACAACAGCCGGTGCAGGGACCTATCGCTTTACTTGGAATATTACGGACACAAAAGTGACTGTTACCTATCCGACTTCTTATACTGTCACTTATTATCATAAGTTCCGCACTATTGATGGAGCTATCTCCACTGCAACTACGGGTGGTTCTATCTCCGGCATGTCTGGTTCTGCTTCGGGCGCACAGGCGAGCGGCAAATACTTCAATAATACGGAAACAGTAACGTTGACACACACTGCAGCTAATAGTGGCTATCGTTGGATTGGTTGGTATAATTCGGAAGCTTGTACATCTGCTTATTCCACTGGTGGAAATGTCACCATCAACGATGTGAGCAAAACGATAGCGTTATCTAATCTCGCTGCCAATACTAAGGTAGCAGCTCTTTTTGAGGAAGTAGGTACAACCGTTACACTCGCGAACGATGGTCATGGACATATAGAAATCAATTCCGCAACCGTTACAAGTACTACAGTTGGTAAAGTTACTAGCCGTACTATTGAGGCTGTACCTTCTACCGGATATCATTTTAACCGTTGGACTGCAACTTCGGGCACGGATTACACGATTGGTAGCACCAGTAGTGCTTCTACGAGTCTTACCGGTAAAGGTTCTGGATCTGCCAGCCAAACCGTAACGGTTTCCTTCACCGCAAACTCGTACTCCGTTCGCTTCAATCGTAATGGTGGCACTGGTGGAGAAGATATGGACAACCAAGCCTTCACATACGATGCAGCGCAAGACTTGACTACTTGCACGTTCTCCAAAACAGGCTACAACTTCGGCGGTTGGGCAACCTCGCAAGCCAATGCAGACGCAGGCACCAAATCTTACGATGATGGGGAAGAGGTTAGCAACCTCAGTAACACGAATGGTGCAATCGTTGATTTGTTCGCTATATGGACTCCGAAGAACTATACCGTAACGCTGGACAAGCAGACAAGCGCAGAAGGCTATGGAGGAAATGCTGGTACAGTAGCGAATCAGACGGTAACATTTGATGCAACACCGGCTACCGTATCCGGCACTATGCCAACAGCGGCGCAGGGGTATGGCTTCATGGGATTCTATAGCGAAGAAGGCGGAAATGGCAGACGTTTCATTGATCCTTCGGGTAATTGGGTAACCAGCGCAGGTGATACTATCAGCGAAGGCAACTGGGTTAAACCGGCAGGAATCACCCTCTACGCGTACTACAAGAAAGCACAGATCACGAATATTGCGTTTAGTCCGGGTACGACCGTATCCCCCAATGCAACGGTAACGCTGACACCGACAGTAAGTCCGGCTCCGACAGGAACGACGGTTATTTGCTGGAAGTTGTTGCGTAATAATGGTAATTTCCTTAGTGACGATTTCGAAGCTAATCCTTCTACGCCGGGCAATAATGTTACCTTTACGGCTCCGGAAACGAGCAGTAGTTACAAGGTTGCCGCCGTTCTGCGCACAGGAAGTGGCTGTGGTACAGGTACCGTATTAGACTCTGTTGTTTATGACCTCGTTGTAGCCGGTTCACACACGGTAACGATTCGCTACCAAGATAGCGACGGTCGCACCTTAGCGGCTTCCTCCGAAACCGAAGGTCGTCCGCTGGCATGGTCTAGCGAAATTAACCCTGCAACCATTACCGGATATACATTTGATCACTGGGTAGCCGGTGATGGTGTAACAATCACCACGGATGATGGTGAGACAACTGTGACAGAGACCTCAACGGAGACAATCAAAATCCAAGCGACCTACGACGGTCCCCTTACGGCGGTGTATAACAAGAAGAAGATGATTTTCTTCAACAACACCCTGAACTGGGATACCGTATATGTTTATTTCTACAAAAATAGTAGTTATTGGGACGGTAGCAACGGAGCCGGAACAGACCCGTCTTATTATAGCGGCAGTTATAGTGGAAAGCACGGAGGCATGACTAAGATTGCTGGTACGAGCGTATATTATTTCGACGCTCAAGCCGCTTCTGCAGACGGATATACCAATGTAGCATTTACAGAAAAAGCACAAGACAATTGCTGGTATTTCTATGAGGACAATAAAGTTGTCAGACGTACAGACTATGATGCTACTCATCTTCCGATGTATGTACCGCTCGCCGGTGAAACAGGCACCAAAATGAATAGCAATGCGGCCACGTACTACGACAAGGGTTACTGGATGAACTATCCGGAAAACACGGGTTACTGGCTGAAGATTTACAACCAGACAGCTACTGACGGAGCAACCAAGTTGTATGACCTGCCGTTTACCTTCCCTGAAGACCATGCAATGCCGCTGGAATTAGCCGTCGACTTAGAAGCAGGTCAAACCTATGGCTTTGAGATTGCTCGTGCGGATGGTAATAACTACCGCAACACAGGTACGATGACTGCCACTACAACAGATTGGGATATGACGACGGGAAAAACTCAATACTGCGGTCTGCAAACCACCGCAGCAGGTGAGTACATTTTCCGTTTGGCATATTTTGCCGTAAGTAGCAATTACCAATACCGCGTGGGTGTCACGTATCCGGTGGCTGTCAATGACTACCGCATTGTTTACACAGATGGTGCTACCTGGTCGAAGGGCGCACACGGTGCTTCTTGGTATCACCCGTCCGGAGTGATTACGAAGAATAATAGTGCTACAGAAGTAAAGAACGATACCGTTTCGTTCTTCTGGTCGTACGGTTCGTCTCCTGCAATTGCCTATCAGACATGTTCGGCTGTTGCCGCCGGTAGTGCTTCTTGGAGCGCCGGAACAAGTATCAGCGTAAGCGATTTCTCGAGTGTTCTGAAAGAGAAAGGTGTATATAACTTCATTTTCCAGCAACCGGCTGGTGGTGCATCTATCTCGCTTGTCAAAGTAGAGCCATATTCCGGCAACTACTACATCCGTACGGACTGCGCAGGTAGCACCAAATGGGTGAACTATCGCGCATTGGATCACCAAATGACCTATTCGGATTATGCCGAGGCTAACTCCGGATATAGCCATTACTTCTGCCATTGGGTAACCACTGGAACGAACGTGAAGTTCGTTATCGCCAACGACTACAATGCGTGCATATCCGATACGCTTTCTGAAGATTATGGCACTACTATCGCAGACATCACTGCGGAAGGAAATGATGGTGCTGGTACGCTGAATAGTGGTAACGCAAGTATCCGCTTTATGTGGAATCAGAAAACCAATGTAATCAACCGTGCATATATCAGCGGTTCGTCGAATGTATCTGACCGCTTCTTGATATTGGAAGGCGATGCGAAACTGTATGACGAGAACGGTAATTCGTATAGTATTTCCGGCTTGGACGCAAATGAAGTAAACTTGATTGACGACCAGAACTTCGTGTACGAGCGTACGATTAAAGTAAATGCAACCGCCCGTGCAAAACTGACCGCAAAGTATAATGAAAATGTTCAGTATTTCAAGGGTAGCGAAGGTGCGTTTGCAGAAGGCACTACGGTTCAGCTGTTGGGCGGTACGTATGACGCAGAAAAGAAGTACTCCATGCGTCTTGTATATGACTTCAAGACGGATCGTTTGGTAACGGCCTATATTCCGGAAGGAACAGTGGACGCACAACTTAATATCCAAGCAGATCTTATGATCATTCGTGAGCATCAGGAAGCAGGACAACAACTCCTCTTCTCTGGTAGTGGTGCGTTGAATGAAGTACAGTCCGTTTATGGTGTAATGCGTTTCAACAGATGGACATTGAACAACCGTCAACATCCGGAAGACCACGATAAGGCGCATTGCTGGAATGATGCTTTGATTACCACCTATCACCCGCTATTAGGTCCCGGAAATGTAAAATCTAGTTATGAACGTGCATTATACTGGATTTCCTTCCCGTTTGATGTGAACCTGAGCGACGTATTCGGTTTCGGCACCTATGGTACACACTGGATTATAATGAAATACAATGGTGCGAAACGTGCTACGGATGGCTACTGGAAAGACAGCGAAGGGTTCTGGGAGTATATCTGGGATCGTAACGGCGTAACACTGGAGAAAGGCAAGGGATATGTGCTGGCACTCGAACTCGAATTGATGCAAGCAACCGACTCCGTTAACTTCTGGACCCACCAAATTCAAGAGGTTGAGTTATTCTTCCCATCTGCCTCCACAGAGGTCGGTACGATTACACAGACCAGCGTTGACGTGACAGTTCCTCCGCACGAGTGTACGATTGACCGCCGTACGAAAGACGAGAAAGACGCAGGTACGAATAACTGGAATAAAGACCGTACTATCGCGGATAGTCACTGGAACATTATCGGTGTGCCGAGTTATGCGAACTACGGAAGTACGTTATCGGATGGAAGTAGCACTATCACATGGAACAGCAATCCTAAGACACAAAGTCTGCCGTTCTTGTACGAGTGGAATGCCAGTGATAATACGTACACCGTTCAGAGTGGTACAACGTACAACTTTAAGGCTATGCACGCTTATTACGTTCAGTATACCGGCAATTTACATTGGACTTTGGCAAGTGCAACACCTCCATCTATCGTAGCGCGTCGCACTTATGCCGAGGCACCGGAGAGCATCGAGATGAAGATTGAGTTGCAGCAGAATGAGATGATGATCGACCAGACCTTCGTCAAACTGAGCAACGATGAGAATGTGAGCGCAGGCTTTGCCTTCGGCGAGGACTTGAACAAGGAGAAGAATGCCGGCAAGGCAAATATCTACACCTTCATTGACAACTACATGCCGACAGCCGGTAACACCATGCCGATGATCGACCAAACGACCTTTATTCCGGTGGGTGTTTCGATCCCGACGGCTGGCGAGTACACATTCGCTATCCCGGAGGGTACAGATGGCGTAGGCGTGTTCCTAATCGATAATGTTGCGAACACCCGCACGAACCTCAGCGCACTCGATTATACCGTCAACCTCACGACAGGTACCCACGACGGACGATTCATCCTTGAGATCTCGCCGATCCATAACGCAACGACGGACATCGAAGCGATTAACGATGAAGGAATAAAGATTAGCGGCGCACGCAAGGTACTGATTGACGGTATCCTCTATATCGTCAAGGGCGATAAGTTGTATGACGTTCGCGGAACAATGATTAAATAACGAATCACAATTAGGAAAGGAAACAAAGATATGAAAAAGATAGTAATGATTATTGTGATTCTGAGCGCAGTTGTGCTCGCAGGTACAGCTCAGAACCATACGACCTCTCAAGTGAATGATCCGGCCTTCGAGAGCCAGCAGATCATGCAGAGCGGAAGCAATTACGGCGGCCAGGTATATGAGCCGTTCGATAACACCACGCCTTCGGAACAAAATGAGGTAGTTGCAGGCCCAAAAGCAAAAAAAGCCGGCGGTGCCAAATTCTTCCCGAAGCCCGGTGAGACAGGGCAATCCGAAGAGTTCCCGCTTGGCGATGCCGTACTGCCGTTGCTGCTGTGCGCACTCGCCTTCAGCTTCGTCATTGCCCGCCGCCGCAAACGCGCGGAATAGTTGTTGTTGAAAAAAACATACAAGATATATGGAAGATGTTGTATTAAAAATGCCGAGTACAGACGTTGCGCTGATAATGCAGTTTGCAAGTCGTATGGGATGGACTATTGAGAGTCGCCGCAACCCCGTTGCGCGTTTCATTGAAGCGTGCTCCGGTAATAAGGCTGCGATGACAGACGAAGAAATCCAAGCAGAGGTTAATGCAGTTCGGTAGCAACATCACGATACAGCAATAATGACCTATCCGGAATTTTTAGTACTATTGTCCGGATTCAGACCCATCTGAGACGTCCGTAATGTTCGCGAGATGGTAACGAGATGCATTCGAGAATGAAAGCAAAGTCTCCTCAAATCATAGCCCGCTCCCCGCGGGCTATGATTTTTATTGAAATCAAATTACACCGCAAAGCGTAATTATACTTATAATTATTATAGTTTCAATTACGCTTCCAAGCGTTACGCCTCCAGGCGTTATTGAAATCGAATAACGCTTCGAGGCATAATAGATGTCAAAAATAAACAAAAATGTCCAAAATATTTGTGTATATCAAAAAAAAGTATTACCTTTGCAGGCGTAATTGAATAAGCGTAATGAAACATGAATCCATTTAACTATATATCAATAGCTGAAGGAGATAATTTCTATGACCGCGTAGAGGAAACAAAACGCGTTGTAGATACATTAAAAGGAGGAAATAACTTAGTCCTTTTCTCTCCCCGCAGATATGGTAAGACATCCCTTGTTTTTCGAGCCATGCAGCAACTGGAAAAACAAGGAATCATCTGCGTGTATTTAGATTTGACGCCTATTTACTCATTAGAGTCATTTGCAGAGTTGTATCTTCAGGCGCTATACCAAAAACAAACGGTTTTTGAACGGTTTGTAAAAATGTTGTCGGATCTAAAAGACATTCGTCCCAAAATGACCTTTAATGAATTCGGCAAACTTGAATTTGGTATAGATTATATTGAACCGACAATTAGCATTTCAACTGTATCCGAAATCATTGACTTGCCCGAAAAAATGGCAAAAGAGGGCAAACGTGTTGTGGTTGTTATGGACGAGTTCCAAGAAATTAGGAAATTGGCAAAATTCAATATTGAAGCTCTGCTTCGGAGTAAAATACAATTGCAACATCACGCGAACTATCTATTTTTAGGTAGTAAAACACATATCATCCAAGATATGTTCTTGGCGCAAAACAGACCGTTTTATAATTCGGCTGCCACATTACAAATTAGCACGTTACCGGAAAAAGATACGATTGAGTTTATCATCTCTAAATTCAAGTCTTCAAACATTACCATTTCCGAAGAACTCTGTCGCCATATCATTGCGCGCGTAGAGAATATACCTTATTATATTCAATTACTATGTGCTGAAATTTGGCAATACATGATGCCCGATTTAAATGAGGTTAATCAAGATATTATTGACGAGTGTTTTATACGCGTTGTTGAATCCAAAAGTGATTACTACTTTGAACGGACAGACCGGCTTTCTCAGCTCCAAAAACGTTTACTTTTAGCGCTAACGGAATCTGGGGAAAACATTTTCTCCGGAAAATACATGAAGAAAAACAGATTATTAGGTGCCTCCTCTTTGCAAAAAGCAGTAGCCGTGTTATTGGACGAAGGTATTGTCGACAAAAAAGAGTCAACCTATAGTTTCTGTAACCCCTTCTATAAATACTATATTCGCTATTACGCTTCAGAGCGTAACGCTTCAAGGCGTAATGCAATAAACACGAAAATAGAAGATGGAAAATTTGTAATCGAAAATTAAATTGGCTTTATGCTTTTAAATATACTGAAATCGAAGATTCATCGGGTGCAAGTGACGGAGTCGAATTTGGAATATATCGGCTCGATCACCATCGATGAGGCGCTCATGGAAGCGGCGAATATCTATGCCGGGGAGCGCGTACAAGTAGTGGACAACAATAACGGCGCGCGCCTGGAGACCTACGTCATTCCCGGCAAACGCAACTCGGGCTGCATCTGCATCAACGGCGCCGCGGCGCATCTGGTGAACGTAGGCGATACGGTCATCATCATGGCCTACGCCCTCCTCACACCCGAAGAGGCCAAAACCTTCAAGCCCAGTATTGTCTTTCCTGTGAATAATCGACTAGAGTTCTAGAACTCTAGATATCTAGTTATTATGAAATTCTTCGAACTACATAGCGAGGCGAAGGGCGTTGGACCGAGAGCGGGTGTGATACATACCGATCACGGCGATATCCTCACGCCGATCTTTATGCCCGTTGGAACGGTGGGTACCGTCAAAGGCGTGCAGCGCAAGGAGCTGGAGGACGATATCAAAGCGCAGATCATTCTCGGTAACACCTACCACCTCTTCCTGCGCCCGGGCACGGAGATCCTGCACCAGGCAGGAGGTTTGCACCGCTTCGAAGGCTGGACCAGACCTATCCTCACGGACAGCGGCGGTTTTCAGGTCTTCTCGCTCACCGACATCCGCAAGATGAACGAAGAAGGTGTGCGTTTCAGCAGCCATATCGACGGCCGCAAGCTGCTCTTCACGCCGGAGAACGTGATGGACATTCAGCGCGAGATAGGCGCCGACATCATGATGGCCTTCGACGAGTGCTGCCCTGGTACGGCGGATAAGAAATACGCGAAAGACTCCATGGACCGCACCCACCGCTGGCTCGACCGTTGCATCGCACGGTTTGACGGCACGGAGGACCTCTACGGCTATAAGCAACACCTCTTCCCCATCGTACAAGGCTGTACGTACCCGGAGCTCCGCGAGGAGGCCTGCAAAAGGCTGCGCGATCTGGATCGGGACGGCTACGCAATAGGTGGTCTCGCCGTAGGCGAACCCACCGAAGTGATGTACGAGATGATCGAGGTCTGCAACGACATCCTGCCGACCGATAAACCCCGTTACCTCATGGGCGTCGGAACGCCGTGGAACATCCTCGAGGCTATCGAACGCGGCGTGGATATGTTCGACTGCGTGATGCCAACCCGCAACGGTCGAAACGGTATGATCTTCACGTGGAACGGCGTGATGAACCTGCGCAACAAGAAATGGGAGGACGATTTTACGGAACTCGATCCCGCGGGCACGAGCTATGTCGATCACGCCTACACACGCGCCTACGCCCGTCATCTTATTCACGCGCAAGAGATGTTAGGCCTCCAGATCCTCTCCATCCACAACCTCGCCTTCTACCTCGACCTCGTCAGTCAAGCCCGCCAACATATCCTCGCCGGCGACTTCAGCGAATGGAAAAAATCCGTCATGCCGGATCTTATGAAACGATTATAGATTAGTGAAACGCCTCGATTGGTACATAGTAAAGAAATTCTTGGGTACGTTCTTTTTCTCGATCGTGCT